>JAILZB010000112.1 GCA_023512725.1 Chloroflexota bacterium
ATGCCCGCACCAGCGAAATTGTAGTACCGCTCCATGATGATATCGGGTTTGAGGGCGCGTACCAGGCGCACGATCAGCGGAGTGGCGAGAAGCGTCAGAGTTTTGGGAATATCGATATGGTGCAGGCGCACATCCCCGGAATGAGACGACACCGGACGTGCCAGCGAAGCGATCTCGAATGCGCCGGTACGGGAACATGCGACGACATCGACCGTGTGCCCGCGCAGCGCGAGCCCGCGTGCGACTTCGAGCGTATGAATCGAGCCGCCGAGCGTACCAGGAACAGGAATGCCGCTGGAGACATAGAGGATCTTCACAGTGGTAAGGGCAGAGGAACCTGCCTTCAATGGTCGGCCATACGCATCGCGGTCATTCCACTGGAACGTAAACCCTTGATTAGGTGCTGCAGGGAACGTCCGCGTGATGACCTGCCCGGCGATCTCAATCTGCAGCTCGATTCGTTGCAGGGAAGCTGGTACGCTTGGGCCGGAAACCACGATTTCGAGGCCTGACCGATCACGACGACCTGGAGTTCGGTCGCTCCGGTAGTTCAGGGTGAACTCCGTTCCAGCTATTGGTACCCGCTCGCCCAGCGCTTGGTTCTCGCACTCGACGATCGACCCCTTTATCTCGCACGGATCGTCCTTCTCTGACGGCCTTCTCAAATTAGGGTCAGGTCGAATGGCATCCCGGGGCGGGCCGTAGGGCCAGTTGCAATCCCAGGGGGTGAAGTGCCTCACCGGCACCCGCCACAGTTCCGCTCCCACCCCGTAGGTCTCGGCCAGCCGCTGTCGCTCCTCCAGCGTGAACCCCAGCGCCGCCAGCGCGTCCTCGGCGTCCGCCGTCCCATCCCCGTCCGCATCCACCTGCGCCACACCTCCACTCACCCCCACGATCTTCACCACTCGACCGTTGTCCGATGGCAACCACGCGCCCCGCTGGCGGTCGTAGTACCCTGCCGGCACCACTACTCCCACCGGGAACCCAATGAAGTTCTCCACGTAGAAGTACACCGGCCCACTGAAGCGCACTTCCCGCGCCTCCGCTGCCAGCGCTTCATCCGCCGACAGCTCCACCGCATAGGTGTAGCCACTGCTCGGTGGCAGGTCCCCCGGCATCGCTTGCGGACCCATCGGCCCCACCGTGTACTCGGTTGCTCGCACCGTCAGCGTCTGCAGCGGCGTCGGCGTTCCGTTCGACAGCACCAGCGTCGCCCTCACCCCCTGGGGGAACAGCACCGTCGCCTGGCGTACCCCCCGCGTGTCGCTCACCACACTGCCCCGCGCCACCTGCAGTGGGTTGCTGCCATCGAGCGTCACCGTGGTAGCCTGGCTGTCCAGCCCGATCAGCACCACCTCCGGCGCGATGGCGTAGTCCTGCACCGGCACGCTCGCCAGCGTCCGCTGGGATGGCAAATACCCCGCCTTCTCGAAGTCCAGCGTCAGCGGGAAGCCGCCGTTCACTACCAGGTCGTAGCGCCCGTTGGCGCGCGTGCGCGTTTCCCCAAGCTCGGGCCGTCCTAACACTCGCACCCGCACACCGGTCAGCGGGGCGCCGTTGCGCTCCCGCACGATGCCGCGAACTACCGCTGCCAGCTCCGGGTTGATGGTGGCGCTCACCCCTGTCTGGACGGCGTTGGGGCCCTGGTAGAGGAAAGCGACGTTGGTCAGGAAGTCGGTCGGCGCAGTCGAGTCGATGGGTGGCACCACCAGGGTGGGGTCGTAGGCGGCAGTGCGGGTGGTGGCGGGATTGCTGGCGGGCGAGAGGTTGCCGGCGGCATCGCGGGCGCGGACGGTGAAGGTGTAGTCGGTGTCGCTGGCGAGGCTGCCGATGATGGCCTGGGTGGCGCTCACCGTGGTGAGCAGCTGCTCGCCGCGGTAGACCAAATAGCTGCTGACGCCAACATTGTCGCTGGCGGGCTCCCACAGGAGGCGAACGGTGTCAGTCGCGAGCGTGGCGGCACGCAGGTTGGTCGGCGCCGTGGGCGGCTGGGTGTCAGGCGTGCTGGAGGTCGGCGTAGCGGTGGCTGTGCTGGTGGCGGTAGGAGGAGGTGGTGGTGCAGCTGAGGTGGCCGTGCTGGTAGCTGCTGGTGGCGCTGCGCTGGGGCTGGGAAGAACGGTCGCGGTGCGACTGGGGGAAGTAGTGGGCTGGGCGATGGCGGCAGCGCCGCTGAGGCTGAAGATGGGAAGATAGAGGGTGGAGCCCTGCCCTTGGGGCCGCGCGACGGGGGTGGTGGTGGCCGGGCGGGGAGTGGGGGTGGGAGGCCCGGCTGCGTTGCTGAGGAGCGGGCTACTCTCGCTGAGCAAGAGCCCGATGAGCAGACCACCGCCGAGAAAGCGAGCAGCGCGACGCACGTGGACCTCCAAGCCAGTCGCAGTGGGATAGGGTGCCGGTGCCTGGGCAGCGGGCCTGCCCAGTGGAATGGAGGAGCGGTGGAAAGTCCCGGGGGAAGGAGGTGTGGCGGCAGGCGGTGGTGCCGAGGGGGTGGTGGGCGAGCCGACCACCTGGCGGCCGGAGCATCAACCATCCTCGTGGGGGAGTGAGGTGCGGCAAGCAGAAGGAAGGCCGCGCTAGGTTTGCGGTGTGCTAAGCGGTGGTAAACGGCGGGTTAATGTTTGGAAGGAGACCGCCTGCTACACTCCTGCTGCTGGGCGTGCGAGGACCACGATGCGAATTGGCCTGGTCGGATTGGGCGGCGCGAGCGAGCGGATCCACCTACCAGCCGTACGGCGGCTGGGACTGCCGCTGGTTGGTGGGGCAGACCCTGACCCGGCCCGGCGGGCCTGGGCCCAGCGGGTCGGGGTTCCCTACGTCTTTGCCACGCCCGAGGAGTTGCTGGCCGCAACACGCCCAGACATCGTCATCATCGCGACGCCACCAGCCACCCACCGGGACCTCTGCCTCCAGGCCCTCGCGGCAGGGTGTCATGTCTTCTGCGAAAAGCCGTTCGTCATGAGCGTGGCCGAGGCCGATGAAGTTATAGCGGCAGCGGAGCGGGCCGGGCGGTTCGTGGCGGTGAACAACCAGTACCGTCAGATGCGGATCTACCGCCAGACGCGAGCAGCGCTGGCGCGCGGGCTGTTTGGTAAGCCCTACCTGCTCCAGGTCTGGCAGCAGATGAACCTTCCCCCTGAGCACGACCCGCCCTGGCGGGCGGCCCTCTCTCGTCGCATTCTCTTCGAGTTTGCCACCCATGCCATCGACCTAGTCTCCTTCCTGTTCGGGGCCTGGGTGAGCCCGCCGGTCGCTCCTGGCTATCCCGCCGACCAGCCGTACGCAGTCTCGGCCCGCACGCCATTCCCCCTTCCCGGGCAAGATGCTGACCTCATCTGTGTCGTCCGGCTCGACTTGAGCGATGAGCGGGCAGCGCACCTTGTGTTCAACCGGCGGAGCCACGCGCCTCAGAAGTATCTCGAAATGCGGCTCGACTGCGAACTGGCCTCCCTCCGGATCTCGCTGGGCGGGGTCGCGCGCTTCGAGGTCGGCTGGAACAGCGAGGCCCGTCGCCCGCGCCTTCGCTGGAGCCTTGTGCGCGGCGGTGAGGTGCGGGTCGAGGTGGGAGGGCGCTCGCGCGTACTGGTCCGCGACCCTCATACTCCCTTTGCACCCGCGACCGCTGTGCATGTGCAGCGCTTTCTGGCCGCCATCCGGGCCGGACGTGAGCCCGAAGGCTCCGCCCGCACCGCCCGCGAGCTGATCCGGACCGTCTTCGCCGCCTATGAGTCCGCTGACCGGGGAGGCGAACTCGTCCGCATCGAGCGGCCGGCGACCCGCCGTTCCGGGCAGCTGCTCTCCCCTCCGAGCGGTAGGCAGCCCCGGTGATCCGCCCGCTTGCGGCCACGCGCCCGCTGCAGGCCGCTGCCGCTTGGCTGAGTACGCTCGCGCCTGGCCTCGCCCTCGTTCTGGTGGTGGCGCTGGTTGCGCGCGGGGTGGGGCGGGTAGTGCCCCCCGTGCTGAACGAAGTGATCCTCGCGCTCGTCTGCGGGCTCCTGGTGGCCAATGTGCTGGGGGTGCCGGCATCCGCCCGGCCGGGCATTCGCTTTGCCGTCCAGCGGATCCTGCGGCTGGGGATCATCTTGCTGGGCGCGCGGCTCTCCCTGGGAGAAGTGCTGACCCTAGGTGGGCAGGCGCTGGGCGTGGTCCTCGCCCTGATGACCATCGCCCTCCTCTTCGCCTACGGCGTCGGTCGGCTGCTTGGCCTGCCCCGTCGGCTCGCCCTCCTGATCGGGGTGGGTACGGCAGTCTGCGGGAACTCGGCCATCATCGCGACCGCACCGATCATCGAGGCCGAGGAGCGAGACGTGAGCTTCGCGGTCGCCACCATCACCCTGTTCGGAACGCTCGCGGTGCTGCTCTACCCCCTGGTCGGCCTCGCCCTCGCGCTCTCCCAGCCGGTCTTCGGGTTCTGGGCCGGCTCCGCGATCAACGATACCAGCCAGGTCGTGGCAGCGAGTGCTGCCTACGGGGCAGTTGCCCTCACCACTGCCACGGTCGTCAAGCTGACCCGGAACGCCCTGATGGCGCCCCTGCTGCTCGCCATCGCCTGGTGGTGGCGCCGCCAGGCAGGGGTAGCCCGGCGCGGTGCCGCCGGGGCTGTGCCACTGTTTGTGCTCGGCTTTCTCCTGCTCGTGCTGCTGCGCACACTCGGCCTCGTGCCAGCCACCCTGCTGCCCGCCCTCGATGAGGGGGCACGCTTCGGCATCCTGCTGGCCCTCACCGGCGTCGGCCTGTCGACAAGCCTCCGCAGCCTCCGCCAGACCGGCCTGACGCCGTTGCTCGTTGGGCTAGCGACCGCCCTCCTTATTGCCGTCCTCAGCCTGGGGGTGGTCAGCGCCCTTCACCCGGCTTAGCCAGCGCCCGGCCACTCGACCGTCCCAAGCAGGATACGGCTGCTGCCATCGCCAGTCGGCAGTCGCTCGAGGGTAAGCGGGTCGTACAGCCCAACCACGATCCGGTAGCGACCGGCTGGTAGCCCCGTCAGCGGGACGCGATGGCGGTCGGTGATGACCTCGCCGGGGAGCCAGGCGGTCGTCGGCAGCGCACCCGGTGGCCCGTCGTGCTGGACTAGCGGCCGCTCGCTCTCGCCCAGCAGGTGGACAAACACGCTGTAGGGAAGCGCGGTCGGGCCGCCGCTGCGCCACGCCAGGGTGACCAGCAGGGCAGTCGCTCCCGCGGGGAGGCGGGTCGTGACCGGGCGCTCCCCGCCCGCGGCCTCGGCCGCCAGCATGAAGCCTGCCAGCTGCGGTCCCCCCGCGAAGGTGACCGTGAGCGGCTGGGTGCCAGCCGGCAGCACCGTCTGGACCGGTCGGTCGGTGATGCTCACCTGCCCAATGCTCAGGTGCTCGGCGCCCAGAAACGGCAGCGCGCCCGCGACGGGTATCACCTGCCCTGCTCGGAGGACCTGCAACTCAGCGCGATAGTCACCCGGACGGAGCGTGGGGGGGAGCGCCAGGCGGGACTGGACGGCAACCACCTCGCTCCCGGGAGGGAGCGCAAACGACCAGCGTGCGGCTATCCCCTCCCGGCCGACCAGCTTGAGCTGCGCTTCGCCCTCCGAGCGCTCGCCGGCCCAGAACGTCGTCAGCGTGAGCGCCTCTCCCAAGGTGGCCTGGGCCGGCGCCAGGGCGCTGCTCAGCAGCTGGACCGCACCGAAGCGGCCGCTCGGGCCGGGAGGCACCGCTGCCGCAAGCCAGCCGCCGACGGGCGGGCGCAGGACGTACTCGCCGAGGGTAGCCAGGGGGAAGCGCCTTCCCGCCACGGTCGCTGGCACCGTCTCCCCGCTCTCAGCATCGTAGGCAGTGAGGAGAAGCTGGTAACGCCCGGGTGGTGTGCCGGGGAGAAGAGGGAGATACCACTCCTTCCGGTAGATAGCACCGGTCCGCCACTCCGCCAGGGGGTAGAACGGATTCGGTGCAAGGTCGAACTGGCCCCAGAGCCGCTGCTCCCGGTCGACGAAGCGGAGCGAAACGCGGATGTCCCGGTCGCGCCGCTCCCCGGCCTGCCAGTAGAGGCGAAGCGTGAGCACACAGCGGGGGGGAACGGTGGTGCAGCGGGGGGTAACGCTCTCCTCGCTGAGGCTGGTCAGGTCGTAGCCCACGAGGGCGAAGCGCCCGTCGAAGTCGATCGCCGTCGGGTGGCTGGGCCGGGGTTCCCAGCGCCCGGGCGGGGCGGGCAGCCAGAGCGAGACCAGGATACCCTTGAACCCCACCTCGTCGACCTTGGTCGCGTTGCGAACGAGCCAGTAGGTCAGGTCGTCGACATCCTCCTGGGCATATTGGGCGAGCACCACCCAGTAGCGCTGGGCACCGGTAGTCCGCTCCTGGAGAAGCCGGTCGAAGGTGGCGCGGTCACGACCCAGCAGGTCGATCGTCTCCACGCGGCGGTACGGTTGGCGGACGTAGTACTCGTAAGCGATCCGGCCGTCGGGAGAGACGAAGAGAAGGGCATCCCCTTCCTGCTGGTGCTCGGCCAGGTAGCGGCTGGCTGGCCGCCAGGCATCCTTGAGCAGCAGCCCATTCACGTGGCTGTCGTACCAGGGGGGAAGATTGACCGCCAGCCAGAGCCCGAGCGGCACGAACGCGAGCGGCCGCCAGCAGCGTGCCGCGACAACCACACTCCCGGCCATCGCCAGGAGGACCGCCGGCAGCAGCGGGGTCAGGTAGCGGTCGAGGAAGATCGGGACACGGCTAAAGAGCATGGCCGCCAGGAGGCTTGGGACCAGGAAATAGGCCGCAAGATACGCGCACCGCTGCGGGTAGCGGGCGTCGCGACGTCCGAACGGCACGATTCCGACGAGCGCGAGGCCGCCGAACAGCAGCCAGGAAGTCAGGTGGTCGAAGCCGGGCATGATGGTTCCAAAGCTGCGCAGCAGCAGCCGGACCAGGTCGGGGTAGGCGGGGGCCCCGTAGTAGCTGCCAACCGGCGGACGCGGGAGGGAGAGGGCCCAGAGCTGCCAGGCCGCGAGGGGAAGATAGGGCAGCGTGAGGCAGGCGAAGGCGCTCGCAAACCCTTTCCAGGCATGCCAGTGAGCACGCGGTCGGGCAAGGGCGTAGGTGAGCGCGGCCGGGATCAAGAGGGCGCCGAAGACATGGGTATACATGGCGAGGGTGGTCGTGACGAGAAAGGCCAGCCACTGCCACCACCGGTTCTCGGCGAAGGCCCGGATGAGAAGGTAGCCAGCCAGGGTGCTCAGGAAAGCGAGGATGGCATACATCTTCGCCTCCTGGCTGTAATAGACCAGATAGGACGAAGAGGCCGCGAGGGTAGCGGCAGCAAGGCCGAGCAGGTGCCCCCCAAGCCGGTGGCCGAGAGCGCCGAAGAGCGCGACCGTGGCGACCCCTGCCAGCAGGGAGAGCGCCCGCAGGGCAAACTCGCTCTCGCCTGTCAGCGTGACCCAGCCCCGCAGAATGAGAAAGTAGAGCGGGCCGTTCTCCCCCACCGCCGTCAGGCGGCCGACCAGCTCGCTCAGGGGCGCTGAGGCCAGTCGGAGAGCATCCGCCTCGTCCAGCCAGAGGCCCTCGTAGTCCAGATGGTGGACCCGCAGCACAAATGCCAGCAGAACCAGCGCGAGCAGGACCCAGCGGTACCGCTTCACCGGCTCTCGTCCAACGGGCCGAGGTCGAGCGTATCACCGGGGGCATCCCAGCGCGGCAACCGAAGCCCGGTGCGGGAATCGTAGAAGCCAAGGAGGAGCCGTGCCCCCGGGACTGGTGGGTCTGGCATCGGCACCTCGCGGCGGTCGATCACCCGCTCGCCGGGGAGCCAGACGCTGGTGGGATATGCATTCTCCACCGGCTGACCATCGTGCTGGGTCAGCAGGCGGCCGTCCGGGCCAACCACGTGAAGGAAGAGGGTGTAGTCCTCGCCGATCGGGCGCTCGGCCATCAGCCAGGTGGAGACTGCCCAGGCGGGGGGACGGGTATCCCCCGGCGGAAAGCGGCGAGCGATGCTGATCGTGGCTCCATCCACCCGGATCAGACCGCCGAAGTTAGCCTGGATCACCCGGGCGGGGTGGTCGTTCCCGGGGGGGTCAGCCAGCTTGACCCAGCCGATGACGGGGCTCGTGCCGATGTCGCGTCCACCGACCCGAGCGGGCAACCGCTCGCCGGTCTGGAAGTCGTAGACCCCCGTCTCGACCCGCAGCAGGACGGGCCCCTCCGTGAGGTACTGAATGTGGACCGGCAAGGTATCACGGTAGACCTCGCCGGGTTGCCAGTCCCGGAACGGTCGCAGCCCTAGCCCCGGGTAGGTATCGAACTGCCCGACTTTGCGGTTCTCGCGCGCGAAGAGGTGGACGAACACACTGTAGTTCCGGTCGACCGGCTCGAGCAGCTGCCAGGTGAGGGTCACGGGCACCCGGGTGTTGAAGGTGTACGGTCCGGGAGGCACCTCAGCAGCAAGCAAACGGATCGTGCCGCCAAAGTCGATATCCAGCCGGGGGGAGATGGCTGCTACCGCCGCGGGCGGCAGCGGTGCCGGTGGCGTGTAGGCCGGGATGATGACGCGAAAAGGGAGCAGGGCCGCAACGCTGGCGAGGGTGAGCCCCAGGCCGAGGAGGGCGCGCGGCGCCCAGCGCGGGGGCAGGCTGCCGACCAGGCCGAGGGCAAAGAGCAAGCCGACTCCCGCCAGGGCCGGAAAGAGCAACCGTCCCTGGGAGGCAAGCGTCACTTGCGACCAGCGCAGCAGCCCGATGCTCACGATGCCAAGCCAGAGCAGCACCAGCGTGGTGGCCAGCCAGTCAGGTGGGCCGGGATACCTGGCCAGACTGCGGCGGCACCACCAGCGCCCGAGAACCCACACCAGCCCGACCGCCGCAGCCAGGGTAAGCAGGTCGTAGAGCAGGTAGGCCGCTGGCTCGGCGAGGATATTGACCCCTCCGAACAGCGCCCAGAAGGAGAGGCGAAAGCCTTCAAATTCGCTGGCAATCAACTCCCACAGCGGGGGTGGCGGATTGCGCGTGTTGACAATACGCAAGAAGATGTTCAGACCGGTCGGATCCCCGTAGAGGAGGACGTTGCGGAGGTACCACCAGCCCGCGATCAGGGTGGCGAGGCCATAGGCGAGCGCTGCCTGCCCGAGCAGCCAGCGGAGCGAGCGCCGGTGCCAAGCTGCCACTGCAAGGGCGAGGCCAGCAAGGGGGAAGAGACCAAGGCCCGTCAGCTTGGTGAGCGCTGCGAGGCCGAGCACACCACCCAGGAGAGCGGTCTTCCGCCAGGAGGGAGTGCGGGCAGCCTGGTAGCTCAACTCCAGCCCCACCAGGCTGAGGAAGGTGATCAGGTTGTCGTTGTTGACCGCTGCGCTGATGAAGAGGAACTCTGGGATGAACGCGACGAACACCGCCGCGCCGAGGGCCACCAGCGGCGCGGTGGGAAAGCAGCGGTGGACGAGCCGGTAGACCAGCCAGACGCTCGCGGCGCCGAGCAGCAACGAGAAGGCGCGGATGACCAGCACGGCGAGGCCCGCCCCGTGCCAGCGCTCACCCGGCTGGTGCAAGGCGAGATTCTTATTGCCCGGTGTGAGGGGAACGCCGACCATCGCGTGGGGGTTCGGTTCCGGTACTGAGCCGGGCATACCAGGGTCGATCCAGAACGTGAGAGCAGCGGCGAGAGCATAGTAGAGTGGTGGCTGGCCCCCCTCCTGGCGCGCCAGGTTGTCCTCAGGACGAGGCTGCTGGATGGGCAGGCCAAGCCCGCGCTGGAGGAACTGGACGTAGGGGTAGTGCCAGATCTCATCGGAGGCTTCGAACGGCGGAGTCGCAAATAGGTAGATGCTGCCGATCGCGAGAAAACCCGCCAGGATGAGCCAGAGCGCTCGCGGCGGGCTGAGCCCGGCTTCTCCCGCCGGCGGGGCAGTACCGGCCGGCAGAGCAGCCGGAGTAGGCCGGGCGGTGCCAAGCGTGGTCATCGCCGGGATGCTAGCGAAAGTGGGGCACCGCGAGCAGCCTCCGCGTCTCCCTGCCCGTTGCCAGCCCGCCCACTGACCGACGGGGAAAGCGGCTAGCGCTTGCGCGGCCCGGGGCGACGCGGAGCGGGGCGTGGGGTGGGAGCATCGGCACGGTAGTCCGGGATCGGGTCGAGGCCGATGTGGAACGAGAGCTTCTTATCGACCAGGCGCGAGCTCAGGCGCGGCTCCAGATCCTCCGGGCGACAGTTGGTGGTGAAGACAGTAGGCAGGCGAGCGTTGTAGCGATAGTTGATCAGCTGGTACAGCTTCTCCTCCGCCCACGGGCTGGAGGAGTGGGCACCGAGGTCGTCGAGAATAAGCAGGGGAGCAGTGCGCACTGTCTCGAACAGGCCGTCGTAACGGACGGGGCTATCGGGGGCGAAGGTTGAGCGGAGGTGGTCGAGCAGGTCGGGGACGACCGCAAAGTAGACTGGCTTGCCAGCGGCCAGCCGCGCGTTGGCGATCGCGGCGGCGAGGTGGGTCTTACCGGTGCCACAGGGGCCGGTCAAGAGCAGCCAGCCCTGCGGGTCCTCCGCGAAGCGACGAGCATTGGTGAAGGCGGCGACGAGTCGCGCCCGCTGGTCCGGGTTGAGGTCGGCGCGCTGGGCGTCGAAGTTCTCGAACGTCATCTCCCGTAGCAGCTCGAGACTGAGTGCACCTACCCGCTGGAAGAGCGGCGACTGACTCCCTTCCAGTTCGAGGACGGCCGACAGCTCCTCGTCGGTGAGGCGGACCCGCACCCGCTCCGGGAGGCTATCGAGTGGGGCGGCGAGCGTGAAGACCGTCGGCAGGCGGGCGTTATAGCGTCGGTTGAGGATCTGGAACAGCTTCTCCTGTGCCCACTCGGAAGCGCTGGCGGGGCCAAAGTCGTCGAGGATGAGCAGGGGAGCGGAGCAGACCTCCTCGAACAGTTCGTCGAAGCGCACCTCCGATCCAGGGGCAAAGGTGGCACGCAGGTGGTCGAGGAGGTCAGGGACAACCAGAAAGAGCGCTGGCTCTCCGCGGTCGATGACGGCATTCGCGATGGCAGCGGCAAGGTGGGTTTTGCCGCAGCCCGGTACGCCGGTCAGCACCAGCCAGCCTTCCGGATGCTCGGCGTAGGCTCGCGCTTGCTCAACGGCAAGGCGATACTGCTCGGGGAAGCGATGGTAGCGCCCGGTAGGCCGGAGGGTGGCGAACGTCTTGCTGGCCAGCGGGCCGAGCAAGGCGCGCTCGCGGAGCAGCTGTCGCCGCCGCTCGGCAAAGCGCTCTTCCTGGCAGCGGCAGAGAACCGCCCGCCCAAACTCCGGGTGCCCAGGAGGGACATCCCGGCGGACGTAGCCCGCACCGTAGCAGATGGGGCAGCTCGGTGTCGGGGCTGGCGCTGGCTCAACGGGCTGGGGAGTGCCCGAAGTAGCGTTCCCAGCCCGCTGGCGTAGGATCTGTCCCAGGTGCTCCATCGTCCTTCCCCTCCACTCTCCAGCGCTCAAGGATCCGCGCAATATAGCGCCAATTGCGCCGGTTCAGCGCAACGGCCAGCCGAAAGGCGTCCTCGATCCACGCCTGAGGGTACTCTTCCTCGGCCGCGCGGAGTTCATCCGCCAGCAGCGGGGTGAGCAGGCCAATATTCTGCTCGTAGAGATGGAAGATCGTCGGCCGCGGCTGGACGTCCGGCGGCTCTTTACGCCAGGCGCGGGCTTGACCGATGTCCAGTTCCCCGCGCTCGAGCTTACGGATAATGGCGCGGTCGTGCTCGCTATTGAGAAAGTAGAGCGTCTCTTCCCGATTATCGCGGCTCGCCACGACTGCCACCTCGAGGAACGTCCCGCGCGTGAGGGCGAGGCGCAGGCCGCGGCGCAGCTCCTGGAGGGGTGGCCCGCTGGCGGAGAGGCTCGCTAGCAGCAGGCGGTCGGTCTCCAGCTCGCTGCGGCGGACAAAGCGAGGGTAGGTCCGCCGTTCGGCCAACCGCCAGAGCAGGTGCAAGGTGAGCTTCAGTTCGGCGACATCCCCGATGGCCGGCAGGACCTCGCTGAACACTACCACCGGTAGGGGGATAGTCCGTCCCCGGGGAGGAAAACCGGCGAACGGTCGTTCATCCTTCATCGCGCACATTGAGGT
>JAILZB010000113.1 GCA_023512725.1 Chloroflexota bacterium
TCATAGAACTGGTGAGGTTTCCGGTAGCGGACACGGAGCGACGAGATCCCTAACGGGGCAAGGTCGCCAGCGAGATCCGCAAAGAGGCCCCCGGCTGGCCCATTCATATCACCGTTGGCACCACCCGCCCAGACGACCGCTGATCGCCCGTGCTCGCCTGGATGCAGCAGCGCCTGAATGTCACCCCGGGAGGTATGGAGCGTGACGGCGGCGACCTTGCCAGGTAACTCTTGCAGCTCCGCGCCATGCAGTCGGAGGACTAGGTCGCCTTCGTTGCTCATGACACCTCGCCAACCAGGCAATGCACCCCTACCTGTCCTGCCAACTTCCACCCCGCGTCGGGATGGATGCAGCCTTGCTGGAGGAGAATGTACGCCACCGGCCCGCCCGGCCGCCAGTCGCCAACCCCAGCCCTCATCGACGATACTCTGCTACCAGCATCCTCACCTCGGAAGGAGCGCTATGGATCCGACTGTGCTCGAAGAGTTTCGCCAGCGGCTGTTGGCGGAGCAAGCGCGGCTCGAGCAGCTGCTGCAGAGCGCGCGGCGGGATGTGCAGGCCGACCAGAGCGAGGAATACAACGAGGCCGGTGGCGTGGCAGCCCACCAGGCAGACGTTGCCACCAGCGTCTACGAGCGCGAGCAAGCGCTCTCGCTGGCTCGCGATTTCGAGCACCAGCTGGCCGAGATCCGCCACGCCCTCCAGAAGATCGCAGCCGGTACGTACGGCTACTCGGAGAAGAGCGGCGCGCCGATCCCCCTCGAGCGGCTGCGAGCCATCCCCTGGGCACGCTACACCATCGAGGAGGAGCGCGAGTTGGAGCGCCAGCGTGGCAGCTGAACGCTACTTCGGCATGGCCGCTAGGGCAGTGTACGCCGGCCGGGGTCGGCCATCCGGATAGAGCACCGAGAAGGCCCGCTTGGCGTAGCGGTCGTCGGGCTCAGCCGAGGCTGCGAAGTTCAGGTTCCAGACGAACATCGGGCCGATGTAGCCCTTCTCCTTGCCGATCTGGAATGCCCGCACCAGATACTGGGCTTGCTGCTCCTCGGAGTTGTCCCGCGCGTAGGAGTATTCCGGGTAGGGGTTAGAGGAGCTTGCCCAGCCGAACTCGGTGAACCAGATCTGCTTGCCAGCATCACCATACTGGACCATCACCTCGCGGAACTGTTCGAAGCGGCGGAAGTACTGCGAGCCGTGCCCCTTGAAGGTCGTCGAGGGGACGGTCTTGCGGTCGGACCAGTCGTCGGGTGGGTTGTTGAACCCACTTGGGTGCTGCCCGATTGCATCGCAGACGTCCTTCAGCCCGTTGTCGTACATCTGCTTCAGGTACTCGAGGTCATCGATGGCGATGTCACCATCACTATGGCCGGTCGGGGTGGGCGCGCCCGAGATGACCACCACCTCGGGGTTGGCCTTCTTGATTGCAGCGTAGGAGACCCGCAGCAGGTCAACGTACTGCTTCGCGGAGAGCTTGCGGCCACGACCACCCCATTCGTACCAGAGGTTCTGTTCGTTCCAGACTTCGATGGCATGGATCTTGCCGCGGTAGCGGGCCGCAAGCGCCGCAAGGAAGTTTGCAAAGTCCTGCGGGTTCGCCGGCGGACCCGGGACGCTAAAGTCGGTGTCGGGTGGGCGGGCCCAGCGGGGAGCCGTCACCACGCTGAGGAGCACTTTCAGTCCCGCTGCCCCGTTCACCCAGCGGTCGATCTCGGCCCAGTTGACCTGGCCTTTCTGCGGCTCGAGGTTCTCCCAGCGGACCTGGAACTTCACCCAGTTGAAACCCGCCTTCCGGGTCATCTCGATGCCATAGGCAAGGTTTCCCTGGTCCACCTGGAACCCGTAGCCGAACTGCCAGCCCGGGGTCGTCGGCGGCGCCGCGGCAGAAGCTGGCTGCGCCTGGGCGGTACCCGGCGGGTCGCTCGGGGTGAGTGCGTCTTGCGGGAAGATCCCCGCCTCCTTGGCGAGGTCCCCCCCATTCGCCACCAGTACCTGCCCCTTGCGGGCCCAGGGGACATCCTCCTTGTAGTGCTGCATAATGGCGCGCTGGAAGCGCATGACGTAGTGGTTGCCGCGGTCGGTCACCCGCGAGGTCGGAAGACCGTAGAGCGTGATCGGGTCCGGGACGGAGAAGTACTTCTGCTTGATCGCCGGGTTCTCATCCAGCAAGGCCTGACGCCGCTTGATGATCTCCTGGAAGTTCGCGGCTCCCTCGTCGAACGATGGCGGCAGCCGATTGGGGGTCGAGCGCACGACGTCGAGCCAGCCATCCTTGCCCGCATCCCCAATCGCATCGATGATATTGGCGAAGACCACGGTGTTCCCCAGGTCTGGCCGCCACTGGAAGACCGCCTTCTGGAAGACCTGGGTGATGAACCCCTGGTAGGTGAAGCGCTGACTCACCGGGTAGCCGACAGCATCGACCCCCCCGACAAACTTGAAGGCATCGTAGAACAGCACTCCGTCGGCATTGGTGACGGCGTACCCTTTCGGGCTAGTGCCAAGGTCGGCCCCGTTCGCCTGGGTGTAGAACCATCCGCCAGGGATCTGATAGTCGAGGGGGGCCTGGGCAGCCACTGGTGCCGGCTGACGC
The DNA here is from genome assembly GCA_023512725.1 of Chloroflexota bacterium. Lineage (GTDB taxonomy): Bacteria > Chloroflexota > Dehalococcoidia > SpSt-223 > SpSt-223 > JANWZD01. The sequence continues at coordinate 2,591 of JAILZB010000113.1, forward strand.
AACGGGAGCAGCATCCCAACCAGTATTCCGACGGCAGTGACGAGGCGCCACAGCTGTTTCATTACGCTCCCCCACCTGGGCGCGTGGTTGCCAGTTTCCTCGGCAGGCAACCCGCCGAGGCGGCCAGAGTATAGAGGGAAGCAAACAAGCCGGCAACTGGCTTCCTGCCCCGGCCGGCCATCCCTGCCGTCCTCCCGCTAGAATCGGGCAGCAGTCTCGGTAACAAGGAGCGGAACGTGCTCGGGGCCGGTGAACTGGTCCTCATCCTGCTGGTGGTGCTGATCGTCTTCGGCACCGGCCGGCTCAGCGAGGTCGGCACCGTCCTGCCGCGGGCAGTGAAGAACTTCCGGGCGGCCAGCCGTGGCGAACTGGAGGCGGAACCCCCAATGTCATCCGGCGCAACCGACCGTCCACCGCGGCGCCGACCACGCCTGCGCCCGCTCGGGTTCATCGTGATCGGTCTCGCCCTGCTCCTCTGGTACGCTGATACCCAGTGGTTCCAGGTCGGCGGGCCGCTGCTTGCCGTTGCGGTGGGGATGGGGGTGGTCGGGATAGCACTGACCTTCTTCCGCTAGCGCGAGAGGAGCACCATCGAGCCGCTGGCCGCCGCACTCGCTCCTTTCGGGCCGCCGGTGCTTGCCGGGTTGCTCGCTGGCGCAGCGGGGTGGCTGGGCCGCAGAGCACTCGCCCGGGTGCCGCCGAGGCTCGCCCCGCTGCTTGCCCTCGCGGCCACGGGGAGCTACATCCTCGTGATGAGCACACTCTCGCTCCAGCGCCACGCTGCCCTCAGATCGAACGCCTACGACCTCGCCATCTTCGACCAGGCGATTTTCAACACCGCCTTCGGCCGGCCGTTTGCCGTCAGCATCAAGACCGATGACTTGACGAACCCCATCCTCCTGGGGGACCATTTTTCGCCCGCCCTCGCGCTCCTCGCCCCACTGACGTGGCTCTGGAATGATGTCCGCGCTCTCCTACTGGCTCAGAGCCTGCTGCTCGCCGCGGGTGCGCTGCCGCTCTACCGCCTGGCCCGCGAGCAGACGAAATCGGCGCTCCTGCCACCTGCCCTCATGCTGGCCTATTTCCTCTCCCCAACCCTGCAGCACACCAACCTCTACGACTTTCACGAAGTGGCGCTGGCGACCCCGGCCCTTGCCTTTGCCGCCGCGGCGCTCGTCCGTAGACGCTGGGGTGCCCTGCTCGCCTGGCTTGGGCTGGCACTGCTCTGCAAGGAGGAGATTGCCTTGGTGAGCGCGGGCTTCGGCGCCCTCCTGGTCGTCCGCGGACTGGGGAGACTGCGCGCCGGGTGGGCAGCGGCCCGGCAGGAGGTGCTGCTCGGGATCAGTATCCTGGTCGTTGCGCTCGGCTGGGCCTGGCTGACGATTACCGTGCTCATCCCCTGGTTCGAGGGGAGCGGGGCCTACACCTATACCCCCCGCTACGCTGACCTTGGCAGTTCCCCCGAGGAGATCGTCCGGACTGTCCTGACCCGGCCGGAGGTGGTGGGAGCGCTGATGCTCCAGCCAGCCAAGCTCCAGTTCGTCGCAAGCTTCCTTGCTCCCTTCGCCTTCCTGCCCTTCCTGGCAGTCGAGCTCCTGCTGCTGACCCTGCCCACCTTCGGCTACCTGCTCCTCAGCAGTTACCCGGCACAGTACACCCTCGGCCGCCAGTACGGCGTGGTCGTCGTCCCGCTGGTGGCGATCGCGGCAGCGGTGGCCGCCAGTAGGGGAGAGCGGCTGCTTGGCCGCTGGGGGAACGCCGCCCCCGCCCTTGCGCTTGCCATCGTGGCGGCCAGCCTGCTGACCTACCACCAGTTCGGGCCGGGGCCTTTCGGCGGCTGGTATGACCCCGAGCGCTACCAGCGTGCCCCGCGCGTGGCCACCGCCGAGCGCTTGTTCCGCCAGATCCCACCCCAGGCCAGTGTCTCCGCCCAGGAGAACTTGGCACCTCATCTCAGCCGGCGCGAGCGACTGTACCTGTTCCCTGCCCTCCACGGCGCCGAGTATGTCATCCTCGATAACGAGGGGGGCACCTTCCCGGTCGAGCGAGCGGACTGGGACCGGGAAGTCCGCGAGCTGCTCCGTAATCCGCTCTACCGTCTCCTCATTGCCGAGGATGGGTTTGCGCTCTTTCAGCGCCAGGATCTTCTTCCCGGCCAGCCGACCAACCTCCGCTTTGGGAGTGCCCTCTGGCTCGCAGCGGTTGTCGTTGAGCCGGGGAGCCTCGGGCTCGTCTGGGAGCTCACCGCTCGACCGCCCGCAAGCCCCGGTGGAGATGGCTACCGTCAGGTGGTGCGCCTGCGCCGTGAGGATGGTTCGCTGGCGTTGGAAGTGGTACGCCCACCACGGCCGGGGAGCGGGTTGTTCGAAAGTGGGCGTGGGGTAGTGGGCGAGCGGGTCTGGGAACGCTTCGACCTGCCAGGCGACCTCGCTCCCGGCCCCTACTGGCTCGACCTCCAGCTCCTCGCCGAACCGAGCGGGATGCCCTTGCCGCGGAGCGGGGCACCGCCGCAGCTTTCCCTGCCCTGAGCAGCCCTCCCCGTAGCGTACAATTGGCTTGGTTGCCACGCGCGCCCGGAGGAACTTGGTGCTACAGGTGCTGTTCAATCTCGCCGCCTTTCTCGCTGTGCTCGTGGTGCTGGTCGTGGTCCACGAACTCGGCCACTTCCTCGCCGCCAAGCGAGCCGGGGTGAAAGTGCTGGAATTTGCCATCGGCTTTCCCCCGCGGCTGTTCGCCATTCGACGAGGGGAGACGGAGTACTCCCTGAACCTGTTGCCCCTGGGGGGGTTCGTGCGGATGGTGGGCGAAGAAGACCCCAGCGACCCGCGGAGCCTGGCGGCCCAGAGCATCCCTTGGCGGCTGGTCGTGCTCTCGGCCGGCATCGTGATGAACGTGGTGCTTGCCTTCGTCCTGCTCACCCTGAGCGCGATGCTCCCCCGAAGCGAGGCCGTCGGAGAGGTGGTGGTGCTCGGCGTGAGCCCGGGCTCCCCCGCGGAGATCGGGGGGCTACGCCCCGATGATGTGATTGTCAGTGTGGGCGGACGCCCGATCACCAACCTGCAGAACCTGCGCTACGTCGTCAACTTGCACCTTGGCCAGCCGGTCGACGTGGTCGTCCGGCGCGATGGTCGCGAGGTGCTCACCCGGGTCACTCCGCGCTTCAACCCGCCGCCGGGGGAAGGGGCAACTGGCATCCAGATCGGGATCGCCAATCCGATCTGGCGGTACCGTAAGGAGCGTGGACTGACGCCGGCTGAACTCGCCGCCCAACTGGGCGTTCCTCCGGAGGTCGAACTCGCCTGGGAGAACAGTGGGGCAGTCGCGATCGGGCGCACTCCCTGGGAGGCAGAGCAGATCACCGCCCGCGGCACTACCCTCCAGCAGTGGCGCGACGAGCAGCTGGCGGCCCTCTCCCGCGTGCTCGGCGTGAGGAGCGACCAGCTGACCGAGAGCTACCTCCGCGAGCAGACACGCGTCCTCTCGCCCCTGGCGGCCATCCCCGCCGGGATCCAACGCGCGGGGGAGATGCTGCTCCTATTCCGGAACGACATCCTCACCATGGTCGCTCGCCGCTCGGCACCCCAGGTCGCCGGACCGGTCGGGATCTACGAGATCACGGGCGCGGCGGCCCAGCAGGCGGTTCGCACTGGCCCGTCCGTCCTCCTCGACCTGATGGCCCTTCTGAGCCTCAATCTGGCCATCGTCAATGCCCTGCCCATCCCGATGCTCGATGGTGGTCGGATTCTGTTTGTGCTGCTCGAAGCGGTGCGGGGCGGCCGCCGTCTCTCGCCCGATAAAGAGCGCTTCGCACACCTGGTTGGGGCAGTGCTGCTGTTCACCCTCATCATCGCGATCACCTTCAACGACGTCCTCCGGCTCGTCAGCGGCGAGAGTTTCTTCCGCTAGTGGCACGCGCTCCCCTCTCCCTGTCCAGCATGTGGGCGGTCGGGCGCTTTGCCACTGCCGCGGAGTTTCGCGCGGCAGCTGCTGCCCTCGGGTTCGCAGCGGTCGAGTTCAACTACGAGACGCCCCCAGCCTGGTTGGAACAGCCCGGTAGCGGCCTGCCCGTCCGGAGCCTCCACAATCCCTGTCCTGCCCAGCGCTTTGCCAACGGGCGCTGGTCGTACGAACTGTCGCTCGGTGCGCTCGATGAGGACGAGCGTGCAACGGCCGTCCGCCTCGCGCGGGAGACCCTGGCCGCGGCTGCCCGGCTCGGGGCACAGGCGGTGGTGGTCCATGTCGCGACCATCCCGGTCGATACCACCAAGCAGGACCGCTTACGAGCCCTGGTGGCTGCGGGCCAGCAGGAGAGCGAGGAGTTCTGGACCCTGCGAGATGCGCTCGCGGCCGAGCGGGCTGCCCAGGCAGGCCCCTACCTCGAACAGGCGTGCCGGTCCATCCGCGAACTAGCAGCAGCTGCCGCCGAGCTGGGCGTTGCCCTCGGCCTGGAAACCCGGGTCAACGTCTACGAGATCCCCAACCTGAGCGAGATGGTAGAGCTCCTCGACGCCGGGCGCGACGGGCCGGTCGGCTACTGGCACGATGTCGGCCATGCTGCCGTCCAGGAACTGCTAGGGTTCGGGAGCCACCGCGCCTGGCTGGAGACGCTCGGCACCCGTTGCCTGGGCGCCCACCTCCACGAACTCCAGGGCATCCGCGACCACGTCCCCATCGGGAGCGGCACGATGGATTGGCCGCTCGTCGCCCGCTTCCTTCCCGCAACCGCCATCCGCGTCTGCGAGATCGACCGCCGGGCCACGCCAGAAGAGGTTGCCCAAGGCGTAACCGCCCTGGCCCGCTATGGCGTCATCTGAGTTCCCCGCGCGGGGAGGCCAGTCACTCCCCAGCGGGTTCCCCGTTTCTGACCATTGACGGCGCGCGCGCGCCAGGATATAACATTCGCCATCGGTCGCAGGGTGCTGCTGATTGGCTCGTGTCGGCCAAGAGCGAGGCGGGCGAGGATGCCAGATGCCGGTTGTCGCTCCAACTGAACAGGCGTGACGAGACACCGCGACGGCTGTACTGTCGCGGTGTCGTGCTTTTCGGCCCCGCCGACCGACGAGACCAGGCGTTGGAGGTCCCATGCATTCGAGCCTCATCGGGAAGATCGAGAAGGCCCGCCGCTACGCCCAGGAGCGCCACCGTGTCCGCTTCGAGGCCCTAGCAGTGACCTTCCACGGCGAGAACGCTGACCACACCGTGAGGCTCGAACAGGGGCGCTGGCACTGCTCCTGCCTGTTCTTCCAGGGCTGGAACTGCTGCAGCCACACCATGGCCCTCGAGCGGATCCTCAGCGGCATGCTGCCGCCCAGCGCTCAGGCCCAGGGGAGCGAACTTGGCAGCGCGACTGCGAGCGGCCTCGCCTAGTCCAGGCTGAGGACGTCCGCACCAAACGTCAGGCGCTGGCCCGGGCTGACCGGCACGCGCACCATCGCCACTTCCGGCAGGAGCTCGGCTCCCGGCCGATTGCCGCGGGCATTGGTGAGCCGAGCATCGACCAGGAGCAGCCAGTGGGTCTCAGGTGCCAGCGCGGTCTGCACGGGCTGGGGGGCAAAGGGGTCGACCCAGAGGCTGGTACGCCATTCCGGCAGGTAGTACTGGAGGTGACGGTAGCTCTCGTAGGCGAGCAGCAGCGTGCTGCCATCGTTCGGCAGCGTGCGCAGATACGCGATTTTGGCTGCCAGCAGCCGGTCATGCTCGCGGAGGCCCGGCACCGTCAACAGGCGGGGCACAAACAGGAAGATGGACGCATTGGCCAGTACAAGCAGCCCGATCCCCACGGCCGCGAGCCGCTCTCCCCAGCGTGGCGCCCACCAGCGCGCGAGGCTGACTGTCGCCTGGCTCGCGAGCAGTGCGAGGGCGGGCAGCACACTGAAGAGGTAGCCCGGGTCGCCCACGTGGATGATGGTGTAGAAAGCGAACGGTGGCACCAGCCAGAGGGTAAAGAAGAGCGCCCGCCCGTCCCAGCGCGGTCGGCGGACGATGAGCGCGATGAGCCCGGCCAGCAGGGGCAGCGTGGTGGCGTAGAGGGCGTACCAGCTGTAGCTCGCCAGGTCCCGCAGGGTGGCCAGGAGCGCCGCGAGGCCGCCGCGGGTGGAGGAGTAACGCTCGAGAACATCACGGTCGGTGTAGGCCGTGAGCACAGCCAGGTAGGGAGCAAGCCCGCCCGAGAGCGCCACCGTGGGCACCAGCCAGCCCAGCACGGCCAGGCCGGTCACGGCAACGGTTGCCAGGGCGCGGCGCCAGCCGAGCCGGAGCAGCCCCGCCGCCCAGAGGGGACCGAGCAGGAACAGCAGGTCGGGCCGAAAGCCCGCGCCGAGGCCATAGCTCACTGCTAGCGGGAGCCAGGCGCCCGGCTGGCCCTGCCAGGTTGTGCGGTAGCTGCTCCAGGCGACCCAGCTGGCGAAGAGCGCGAGGGCGGGGTAGGCGAGCGCCAGGCCGCCGTAGCTCCAGAAGGTCACACTGGTCAGCACGAACAGGGCAGCTCCGAGACCAACCAGGCGACCGAACAGCGCCTTGCCCAGAAGATAAGTCAGCGGAGGAACGCCGACACTGAGCGCGAGGCTGACCGCCACCAGCGCAGCGTTCGCCTCGTCGAAGAGGGGCAGCAGCAGCCGCCCCACTGCCACGTAGAGGAGATAGCCTGGCGGGTGAGGTTGGTGCTGGGTGACGTCGTACCAGCGGGTGGCGAGGGCGAAATTCGCGGAGTCCCAATTGAAGAGCATGCTGGTACGGAAGGGAAGCCGGCTGAGCAGGGTGGCGAGGGCCAGGGTAGCCAGGATGACGCCGTCGGATGCAGCTGCCCCAGGGGAGGGCTGCCAGCGCCGGGGCAAAGCTGGTATCGTCACGCTAATGCCATCCCGTACAATCCTAGCGGAGGAGACAAGCGAGGATGAGCGCCCGTGTGAACTCGGCGGTCCTGGTCCTGAACCAGAACTACGAGCCGCTCAACGTCACCACGGCGCGGCGGGCGATGGTGCTGCTCGACCGCGGCAAGGCCGAGGTACTGGAGCATGGCCGGGGCGAGGTGCGGACAGCCACCCGAGCGTGGCCTCTCCCCTCCGTCATCCGCCTGATCTATCTGATCCGGCGCCCGCGACCCCAGGTGCGGCTCTCCCGCCGGGAAGTCTTCCTGCGCGATAACTACACCTGCCAGTACTGCGGGCTGAAGACCCGCGAGCTGACCCTCGACCACGTCATTCCCCGCCAGCGTGGGGGTAAGCATATCTGGGAGAACCTCGTCAGTGCGTGCAAAGCGTGCAACCACCGCAAGGGGAACCGCACGCCCGAGGAGGCGCGGATGACCCTCCGGCGGCCGCCGCGACGCCCCACCGCAAGCGCGGCCTATCTGTTCGCTGCCTACCTGCACCAGGAGCACGGCTGGCGCAAGTTCATTCCCGTCACCGACCCTCCCCTGCTCGATCACCTCAGCGAGGAAGCCGCCTCCTAACGTCCGGCGGTGGTCCGCAAGCGGGGCACCACGTGCCAGTCGAAACGGCCCAGCTGCTGGGGTGGAAGCGCTTCTATGCTTTCCACACAGTGGCGCACCTGGTGGCGCAGCGCATCCAGCTCCAGCCCCAGGCAGTGGGCGGGAACGGGCTCCAGGTAGGCGAGCCCGGAGCGGAGCTTCGTCAGCGCACCGTGACGGTTCCCGCGCTGGAGGTGGTAGAGCCCGACCGCGAGGTGAAGAATACCCTGGTAGAGACGGCGCAGGGGGCCAGGTTCCGCTCGCCAGAGCGCTTCGAGGGTCTCGTGGCAGACGAAGTACTCCCCCTGGTTGAACTGCCTCACTGCCAGGGCAAGCTCTGCTGGCGCTGGACCGCAGCAGCGCTGCGCGAGCGCGGCAAGGTCATCCGCAGTGAGGGGACGGAAGCGTTCCAGCGACATCGCTCTCGATTGTAGCGGGAGCCGCTGCCCTTGCCCGCCCGGAGTACCCCGCCTATACTGCCCTGGGGCCAGGCGCGGCGAGCCACCGTCTCGCACGGAAGGTCCAGCCCCGGAGCGACCGATGAGCCTGATCGACCGCATAAATGAGGACCTGAAGGAGGCGCTGCGCCAGGGCGATATCCTCCGGCGCGACACGCTACGCCTGTTGCTTGCGGCTATCCGCCGTACCGAGACTGCCCGCGAGGCTGCCGCCTATGCCAAGCAGGCCGCCCAAAGCAGTGGCGAGGTCAGCATTGCGCCAGTGCACCTCTCCGATGAAGAGGTGCTCGACGTGATCCGACGTGAGGTACGGCAGCGGCAGGAGAGCATCGCGGCGTACCGACAGGCCGGGCGGACTGACCTGGCTGAGCGCGAGGCCGCCGAGATGGAAATCCTCCAGCGCTATCTTCCGCGGCAGCTCAGCCGCGAGGAGATCGCCGCGGTCGTGCAGCGGATTATCGACGAGGTTGGCGCGCGTGGCCCGGCCGACCTGCGCCTGGTAATGCCCCGCGCGATGCAAGAACTCCGCGGCAAGGCCGATGGCCGCGAGGTGAATGCCGTCGCGACTGAACTGCTCGCCCGGCGAGAGTAAACAGGCGAACCCCAGCTTGCTCAGCGAGCAGGCAACAGCCCACGCGAGGCTCGCGCGGGCCGGCGAGGACGCTCACTCCCTGGCCAGGAGAGCGCGCTAGAGGTTAGTCCGAGCGTCGAAGATATCGCGCAGGCGGTCGCCCAAGATGTTGACCGCAAGCACGATGATCCCGATCGTCACCCCAGGGAAGATTGCCAGCCACCAGGCCGTCTCCATGTACTCACGGCCATCGGAGAGCATGTTGCCCCAGGACGGCGTCGGCAGGGGCACACCCAGGCCCAGGAAGGAGAGCGAACTCTCGGCGATGATCAGGGCGGCCACCGAGAAGCTCGAAAGGACTAACAAGGTCGACATCACGTTCGGCAGAATGTGCACGAACATGATCCGCATGTTTGTCGCCCCGATCGTGCGCGCCGCCTCGACGAACTCCTTCTCGCGCAGGCTGAGTGTCTCACCCCGCACGAAGCGCCCGTAGTTTGCCCAGCCAAAGACACCAAGCACCATGATCAGTTTATCCAGGCCCTGGCCGACGGCGGCGATGATCGCGATCGCAAGGACCAAGAAGGGAAAAGCCCGCTGCGCATCGTTGATGCGCATAATAATGTCATCGACACGCCCGCCGTAGAACCCCGCAATGATTCCGAGTGTCGCACCAAGCATCACCGCAATGA
>JAILZB010000114.1 GCA_023512725.1 Chloroflexota bacterium
CCGTGACGTAGGGTTGACCCATCTCGCTCGTCAGCTGGGTCTGGAGCACCTGGGTGAGCCGGCCGATCGGACTGGCGGCGAGCGCGAGCACCGGGAGCACGAGGTGCCGCGGCTCGCCGAACCCTGAACTCGGAAGCAGGCCAAGTTGCACCGCGACGACGAGGACCAACACCATCGCCAGCCAGAACGGCGCGACCGCACTGAGCGCTATCGCCAGGGCGGTGATTCCTCCCGCAAGCCAGCCCCTGGACGTCCGGGTAGCGAGCACGGCCAGCCCCAGGGCACTCACCACGCTGAAGGCCAGGGCGCTGAAGGCCAGCAGGAAGGTCGCCGGCAAGCGCTCGAGCACCACAAGGGCTGCCGGTCGGTTCTGCCAGATCGAGCGACCGAAATCGCCGCGCAGCGCATTGCCGAGGAAGCGCACGTACTGCTCGGGCACCGGGCGGTCGAATCCTCCCGCCCGGACCACCGCCAGCCGGTCCTCCTCCGTGGCCAGCTCCCGGTTCACCAGCAGGAAGACGGGGTCGCCGATTACATGGGTGGCGAAAAAGGCAAGGGTCACCAAGCCAAAAAGGACGAACCCACTGCTTGTCAACCGCTGGACCAGGTAGCGGGTCATGCCAGGCGGAGGTCTTCCACCAGGATGTAGGCATTCGCTGGCAAGTTAGAGCGGACGTTCTCAGCCAGGCCGTGTACCTGGCGCACGGCCACCACCCACACCCGTGGCACCTCTTCCCGATGCAGCTGCTCCGCCAGCCGCTGGAGCAAGGCCAGGCGTTCGGGCCCCTCTAAGGCTGCCAGGCGAGCAAACTCGGCGTCATACTCCGACCGGGCGAAGGTGCCCGTGCCCTGGGAGCCGTACTTGTCCATCAGCCCGCCAGCGATCTCCCCGTAATTTCCCTGGCTGGTCGTTTCCAGGTAGAGCGGAGGTTGCTCGAGGAAGGGGCGAGTGCCGATCTCGTTGTATTGCCGCGGTTCCACCTTCCGGAGGACGATCCGCAGCCCGATCGCCTCGAAGGCGTTCTTGTACACCTCAGCGAGCTGGTCTTCCTCGGGGATACGGGTCTCCCCGTAGACAAATTCAAGAGTCTGGCCGCGGACACCCGCTTCTTCGATCAGGCGCCGCGCCTCATCCGGCCGGTAGGGGAACGGCTCGAGCCGCACGGGCTGGAACCCGAAGAAGGCGATCGGGGTGGCAGCGCCGCGAAAGATACTCTGCGCAATCGCTTGGCGATCGATCGCAAGGTTGAGGGCACGTCGCACCCGGACGTCATTGGTCGGGGGGATCTGGTTGTTCAACCGGATACCACTCGACTGGAACCCACCCCCGACCACCACCTGTTTCAGGCTGGCTCCGAGTTCACTGCCGATGTTATAGGCGAAGCCGGCCTCGCCCGCCCGGATCATCTGCGCTCGGACTGCTGCCTCGGGCCGAAAAAGGTGCCGCACCACCGTCAGGTTGGTCGCATTGGGGTTCCAGTGCGTCGGGTTGCGCTCGAGCCGGATCTCCTGCCCGCGGAGCCAGCGCACGAACCGGAACGGCCCGGTGCCGACGGGGTTCTCGGCCAGACTTTCTATCCCCTTCTCCGCCAACAGCCGCGGCGGCAGGGCCACCAACCCGATCCGCAGGTAGCTGAGCGCTTCGGTATCTGGCTGGCGGGTGAGGATATCGATGGTCTCGTCGTCGACCACTTCGGCACCAGCAAAGCGGGCCAGGATCGCCGTCTTTTTCAAGCGCGCCGCCTGGTTCCGATCCGCCAGCGCATCGAAGGATGCTTTAGCTGCCTGCGCATTCCAGACCTCCCCGTTATGGAAGGTCACGCCACGCCGGAGGAAAAAGCGCCAGCGCGTTGGCTCCGGTCGCTCCCAGCGAACGGCAAGCCGCGGCACCCAGTTGTTCTGGGCGATGCCATCACTGCTGATGGTGATCCGGTTCTCCGCTAACGTCTCGTAGATGCCCCGGTCGATGAGCCAGCCGCCGAAGCCACTCACGAAGGGCAGTAAGTCTGGCGGCTCAGCCTCATTAGCGATCACCAGCTCCGCAACGGGGGCAGACCGCCCAGGGTCAGCGGGAACGGTGCTACCCGCGGGCAGGGGCGCGCAGGCAGCAACGGTCGCTCCTGCCAGCATGCTCCCACTCGCGAGAAGAAACCGCCGCCGCGAGAGTTGGTGCGCAGCCTCGGTCCTACTCACAGCTCTGCTCCGTTCAGGGGAGAGATGCTCACGGAGGGAAGCTAGGGGAGGAAGGTTAGCAACAGATTAAGTCCGCGCGAACAGACGGTAAACGGACGCCGATTCAGCCGAGGAGCGGGTTCCCTTGCGTCTCTACCCGCAGCCCCAGCCGGCTGCGAGCGAGCGCTGGCAGCTGGCGGAGCTGGTTCTGGCTGAGATCGAGCACCTCCAGCCGGGAGAGCCGGTCGAGTGTTGGAGGGAGGTCATCGAGCGCGTTCGCCCGGAGCACCAGAGCCCGCAGGCTGGTTAGCTCACCGATCCGGGCAGGCAGCGCCTTCAGGCCGACCCGGCTGAGGTCGAGCACCTCCAGGGCCGGCAGCTGGGCCAGGACCTCCAGCACCGCTTCCAGGTCGAGGGGATTCCCCGCCAGAACGAGCGTCCGCAGGCGCTCTACCTCCCCCAGGCTCGCGGGCAGGGTGCTCAGGTGGTTCCCGCGCAGAATGAGCGTCTCCAACCGCTGCAAACGGCCGACCGTCGCCGGGAGGGCCTCGAGCTGGTTATGGGAGAGGTCGAGCGTGCGCAGGGCTCCCAGCTCCCCCAGGCTCGCCGGCAACTCCCGGAGCGCGTTGTCACTCAGGTCGAGGGTCTGGAGCGCTCGCAGCGCCCCAATCCAGGCGGGAAGGGTACGGAGACCGCAGCGCTCGGCAATGAGCGTCTCCAGCCGCGACAGCTGCCGAATTGGTTCGGGAAGGGCAACGAACCGGTTGAAACTGAGGTCGAGCGAGCGGAGCTGCCTCAGGCCCGTTATCTCCGCGGGGAGGCCCGTCAGTTCGTTATTCGAGAGATCAAGGTGCTCAAGGGTCCGCAGCTGCCCAATCGTGGGGGGGAGGCTGGCGAGGGAGTTGCGGCGGAGGGTCCCATCAGCATCGACCATCGCGCCCAGCATCAGGGCCCGCAGGTGGCGCAGGCGACCGATCTCCGGCGGCAGCGCGACGAGGGCTCGCCCTCGTAAGTCGAGCGTTTCGACCGCAGCGGGGTGCTGGAGCGCCGCTCGCAGCGGATCGGCGGGCGGCGGGCGGTCGGCCACGGCGTGGAAGCTCCCAGCGGCCGGTGCCCCCGCCGGTGCTGGCGCGAGTTCCGGCCCCCCCGCTGGGACGGCACTGCTCGGCCGTACCAGCAACGACAACGCGCTCGCCACGACCACCGCCAGGATGGCAAGCGCCACGACCCCGATACTGGTCAGGGCAGGACTGCGGACGAACAGCCCCAGCACGGCGCCCCCCAGCACCGCTAGCCCGCCGACCCCGAGCCCCAGCGAGAGCAGGCCCGAGCGCCACTGCTGGCGGGTCAGCAGCGCTGCGCCATCGCGGATGAGGGCAGCCGCGCCCAGTACTCCCAGGCCGGTGAGCACCGCCCCCACCGGGTTCTCCAGCGCCCGCCGGACCACCTCCCGCAGGTCGTACCAGCCGAGCTGCCAACCGAGCGCGGCGAGCGCAAGCCCGGCGCCGCCGACAAACAGGAGGAAGCCGGCCTGGCGCCCAGCACTGGTTGCCGTCTGACGGATGAGGACGCCACCACCAAACACCAGCAGCAGCGCAAGGAGAAGCGTCGTACTGGCGCGGGGAGGGAGGGTAACAGCGAGGATGCCAGCGAGCAGCACGCCGCCGAGCGCGAGGGCAGCCACCACGCTGCCCGACCGAGACGCCATGCCATTAATTCTGGCGCCTGCTGGCGAGCTCGGCTACTCAGGACGAGTGTGGCGGCGGTCCTCGAAGCGGCGGGGTTTACTCTCGCTCCCGAAGCGGGTGAATGGCTGGGTCCCGCCCGGCGGGCAAACCTCGACCAGGATCGTTACCCCCAGCTGGGTACGCAGCTGCTCGGCCAGATCGCGCTGGAGGGTGGCGCTCTCTTCGACCTCGGCCTTGCGCTCGACCAGTACCACCATCTCATCCCGCCCTTCCCGGCGCTCGACGTAGCAGAAGTACTCACCCCCCACCCGGGGGTCGCGGCGGACGATCTCTCCCACCGCCTCCGGCCAGACATTGATCCCCCGCAGCTTCACCATCGTATCGGCCCGGCCAAGAATGCTCGAAATGCGAGGCAGCCACGAGCCACAGGCACAACGGTCGCGACTGAGAATGCGGGCGGTATCGCGCGTGTCATAGCGCACCACGGGTGCTCCCGTCTTGTAGAGCGCCGTGAGTACGAGCGATCCCACTGCACCATCCGGGAGCGGTGCGCCCGTCTCCAGGTCAACAACTTCCACCACAAAGGCATCAAGCCAGAGATGCATCCCCGCCTTGGCAGGGCATTCGGCCGCCACCACCTGCACCTCGTGCATCCCATAGTTCTCCGCCACGTTGCACCCCCAGACCCGTTCGAGCTCGCGTGGCTGGCCGCCCATGCTCGCGATCGCGCGGAGGGAGAAATCCTTCGCCGGGTCATAGCCCAGCTCACGGGCCGTCTCGGCCAGGTGCATCAGGAAATCGTGGAACCCTACCAGGCCCCGCACGCCCCACTCCCGCAGGATCTCCACCTGCCGGCGGGAGCGGGTCACCAGCCCCGCGCTCGTCGTTACCGGAATGCACCCGCACCAGTGATAAAGCGCTTCATCCACAATGAACGCGCCGTTGTGGAGCGAATAGAGCATGGTGTTCTGCACGAGGTCGCCCGGGCGGAAGCCGGCGAGGTAGAACGCCCGGGCCCGTAAGATCGCCCCGACCTGACGATCCCACGGGCTGTAGAACATCGGGCGGGGACGACCGGTCGTTCCCCCGCTGGTGAAGAGGCGCAGGGGGCCCCGTTGGACATCATCCGGCGTGACCCCCTGGTAGTCCCCAAAGGGGGGGTGTTCCTCGACGCTGCGCCGGATGTCGTCTACCCGGTAGGTGGGCAGGAGGCGGAGGTCCTCTAAGGTGCGGATATCCCTCGGATGGACGCCGACCGCATCCCAGCGCTTGCGGTAGAAGGGGACGGAGTAGGCGTGCGCCAACGCTCGCGGCAAGCGCGCCTCCTGGAGGGCACGGATCGCTTCGGGCGACGTGAGATAGGTCGTGCGGAAGAACCTCGGGGCCGGTGGGTAGTCGTGCACCAGCTGCTCCCAGTCGAGGGCGCGGAAAAAGTAGGGAATGGGTACCTCAGGGATGGTCAGGGGGTGGTCAGCCATCTCGTCCTCCGGACGCACTCTGGTGGCCCAGTATGAGCGGGGCCACCCTCCCGCGAAAGATCCAATCGGCTGCTGGTGCGCTGACACCCTTCAGCACGTGGGGGGAGACTGCGCGCCGCAGCGCGAAAAGCACCAGCGAGGCCGATCCTCCTACCCCACAGTAAGCGATGACCCGCTGATCCGGGCGGATGCCGGCCGCCTCTGCCTGTGCACGCAGGTCGGCCGGGAGGAGATAGCACCAGGTGAGGGGATCGAGCAGGGCAGAAGAGGGCAAATGGACCGCTCCCGGCAGCCGATCGGACCGGAGCCGCACTCCACCCACCCGGACATGCCTCGCCCCCAGCGGGAGGAACAGGCTCCTATGCGGTGACCAGACGGCCAGACCGGCGTACTGCTCCCAGGGGCGAGTATCGACCAGGCAGCTTGCGGAGTCGGTGAGCGCAGCGGCTACTTCGACCGCGCTCACCTGGAAGCCGGGTTGGGGCCGCGGGAGAAAGTGGCCAGGGGGAACGCGGGGCCGCTCGCGGCTGAGCGGGAGGCCCGGCGCGTACCAGGCATCACACCCACCATCGAGCACCGCCACCTGTCGATGGCCGTAGTACTGGAAGGCCCACCAAAGCCGGGCGGCGCCGGAATAGTCCTCGTCGGCATCGGCAACGACCACGCTCTAGGCGCTGATCCCGTGGCACCCCATCAGGCGGGCGAAGGCCGCTGGCGCTGGGACGCCCTGTGGGAGCGGGCCACGGGCGCGCAGGTGGCGGCTCCAATCGCGGTACAGTGCTCCTGGCAGGTGGCCGGCAGCGTAGCGGGCCCAGCCCGACCCATCGCCCCGCCAGCGGCAGTCGATCACTCGGAGTGCAGGCTCATCCAGCCGCGCCGCCAGCCAGCCAACGTCAACGAGCGGCGGGAGCTCCATCGCGGGGAGTCTACCGGCAGCCAGGCACTCTTTCCCTCGCCACTTCAGCCCCGGCGGCGTCTGTGGCATCCTGCACCACTTCTGCGGTCAGTCACACTCGGTACGAGCTGGTGCTGCCGCTGCCCCCCCTGCTTGGCTTCAGATGGCTGCCAGGCTGGGGCAGCCGACGGGCGCTGGCTTCCCGAGCTTTCCCCTCGCCAGCCCCGGCAGTGAGCGCTCGCTCCCTCCCCGAGCGCCTGGGCTTCAGTGCTCCCACTCGTGCCAGACGCTTGCCAAAACAGCGGAAGTCCTGGGCGCAGTGCTAAGATGCGCCGGCCGAGAACGAGGTTTCAAGCTCAGGCTGGTAGGCAAGGGCACGGTTCTTGCCGCTGGCTTTCGCCGCGTAGAGGGCAACATCCGCCTGGTGGAGCAGCCGGCGCGAGGTCACCCCTGGCTCGACCAGGGTGTAGCCGAGACTAGCGGACAGCTGGATGCGCTCCCCGGCGACCGTCACTGGGTCGCTGAGGGTGTGCAGCAGCCGCTCCGCTACCCGCTCGAGGTCCCCCGCGCTCGTATCCGCGGCGAGGAGGACGGCAAACTCATCGCCACCGAGACGGGCCACGAGGTCCCGCGGTCGTAAGCAAGCAGTGAGCCGCGCGGCGACGAGCTGGAGCACGGTATCTCCCGCCTGGTGCCCGAAGCGGTCATTGACCTCCTTGAAGCCATCGAGGTCCAGCACCAGGACGGCGCTCCAGCGTTGCTCGCCCCTCAGCTCCCGCTCGAGCCGGTCGAAAAAGCGGCGGCGGTTGGCCAGTCCCGTCAGCGCATCGTACTCGGCCTGATAGCGCAGCTGGCGTTCGAGGGCTTTGCGCCGGGTGACATCCCGCATCACCAGGAGCCACCCTCGCCGATGCCCATGGCGATCATGCAGTGGCGAGACGCGCACCTCGTAATCGCGCTGCTGATGGCGGTCGCCGAGGGCCAGGTCCGTTCGGGTCGGCAGCCCACTGCTCTCGTGGGTGAGGTCGAGCAGCGCGGGGGGTAGGACGTCAGCCAGTGGCTGTCCGAACAGGTCGGTCAGCGAGCGCCCCAGGATCGCCTCGGCTGCGGGATTGAGGTCGACGATCCGCCGCTGCTGGTCGAGGACTACCACCCCATCGCTCATGCTAAGAAAGACCGCCGAACGGGCGATCGGAGCGAGGTCAATCACATGGTCGCGGAAGAGGATCCAGGCAAAGGGCATGCTTGCCAGGAGCGGTCCAACGAGGCTGAAGCCTATGCCCCCGAGGGGGTCGCTACTGGCAACCGGCGGCAGACTGCTCAGCAGGAGGGCAAGCGGAGCGAGCAGCACCACCCGAACCTGGCGACGATGGGGAAACCCTGGTCGCACGGCCAGCACCCCCGCAAGGGCCAGCACGCCCAGGAGCAGCCCAAGGGTAGCCGCGATCACGAACTGCCCGAGCGGTCCCAGCGCAACCGTGGGGACACTTGCCCCCTCGGCTAGGCGGAACTGGAGATCTCCCCAGGTGAGGCCAGCCGGATTGAGCAGCACCACTGCTGCCGCCACAACCAGCCAGCCGACGAGCAGCGCGCGCGCCCAGCCGGGAAAGGGCAGGAGCGGGCGCGCCTGGACCATCACCCCCGCCAGCACAGCGACGGGGTAGGCAAGCGCAGTGAGTACCCGCAGCGCCAGCCCGACCCCACTGGCCAGTGGCGGCAGGGGGAACAGCAGCAAGAGGCTTCCCAGCCCCCAGAGCACCCCCAGCACTACCACCAGGAGCGCAGTCCGCACCTCGGCCGTCTGGCGCCAGCGCCGGGCCTGCTGGAGGAGCGCTATGCCCCCCAGTACAAAGAGCGTCAGGACCCCGCTAGCCAGAGCGGGAGACATCACCTACTGGCCGAGCGGGCGGCACGACGCCGGGAAGCAGGCAAGGGGAAGGCCATCGCAGAGAGCCTAGCATATTCCGGCTCGCGGGTGTGCCCTGGCGCCCCGTTGGCGCCGCTTTCTCGACGGTGCGGCAGGGAAGCAAGTATAGTTAGACTGTGAGCGGTGGATGTCTCTCGCGACGGGCGCTGCTCCGGGCTGCCGGGCTGGCCGGAGCGGGAGTAGCCCTCTCCGGCTGCCGGCTGCTTGCCCCGCCGGCACTGCCCGCGCTCAGCCAGCCTGTGGTCACCGACCGGGGCGAGCTCTCCCCCCGCAGGAAGGCGCTCGAGGAGCGCTATGGCATCCGCCTCGTGACCCACACCCTGAACACGGACCGTCAGCTGGTGCAACCTGCGCCCGACGGGCGGGACTTACTGGTCGAGTGGGACGATGAGCGGATCGCGATCCTCGACGAAACGCTCCGGGTGCTGCCCGCGTCGTTCTATCGCGCCCGCACCGACCGCCGCACGGGAGAGCAGCGCACCGTCCACTTTGCCTTGCTCCGCCAGCTCGATGTGCCTGGCCGCACCTTTGGGGTTGCCGCTGAGATGCGGCCCTACTTCAGCACCGACCCGGTGGTGGTGTTCCTGATCGGGTCCTTCCCGGTGAACGCGCGCGGACGCGCCTACTCCCGCTCAGTGATCGTCCACGAACTGACCCACAAGGTGAGCAACCTGGAGCGCACCGATTCCTACGAGGCGTTCTTCCGCCCCAGCGGCCTGCGCACCCAGGAGGACTTGAACCGCGCCTATGCCTCCGTGATCCGGCGGGATAGCCGCGGGCGCTTGCAGTTCGAGAGTGCAACGGCCTACGGGGCCTACAATCCGGAGGAGCACGGCGCGGTCGCGAGCGAGCACTACTTCATGGGCCGGGAGATCTTCCTCTCCGGCCTGGCTCCGAACCGCGTTCCCGAGCTGGGCGCCCTCGGCGAGATGGGATACTTTGGCTACGCCCAGTTCCTGGGCGAGGAACAGGCCATCACCTTCTACGAGGCGCTCAAGCGCAACCTCTACGAGGGCCGCGAGTACCGCTACCACCAGCTCCTCTGAGCCCAGCTGGGCCTCGCCGATAGCGCTAACAGGACCCGACGCCCCTCACCCACTACCTCCCGCTTTGCTCCTAGCGAAGCTCAAGCACCGGGGTCATCCCGGGCTCGCTGGAGTAGTGCGCCACCCGCACCCAAGCGAACGATCCAGCTATGTCGCGTACGGCAAAGAAGTCATAGTCGCCGTAATCGCGGTCGCCGTTCGCGTTGAGGATGGTCCGGCCGGTCACGCCTTCGTAGGTGTTCGCCACCTGAACGAGCGCTGCCCGGTAGGCAGCAACGTCGTTCACGCCGCCGGCCAGGGCTGCGGCGATCGCAGCGATGATGACCGCATCGTAGGCGATCAGGGCGAAATTGGTGGGGGCCAGACCGGTCAGCGCCCGGACTTGCGAGGCGACAGCATCGTAGCGCTCCAGGCTTCCGACCTCGCCGAACACCGGGTTCGGGAAGCTGACGGTCGCCGCGAACTGGGCCGCCGTCGGCGAGTCGACCAGCGCGAGCACCTGGGCGGTGCCATCGGTGCCATACCAGCGCACGGTTAGCAGTGCCGGCAGCTGGGAGGCCGCTTCGAAGAGCGGGACCACCTCCTCGAAGGCGACCAGCAGCACCCCCACCCGCTGGCCACCGTCGTGCTGGCTGGCCGCGCTGACTCGCTCGGCGAGCGTCTGCAGCGCTGGTCCAAAGCTTGTCGTGTCGGGCGCATACCGGACAGCTGCTTCGACCCGTTCACCCCGGGCCGAGAACACCGCGGTGAGTTCCCGAAGGAAGCTGTTCCCAAACTCATCATCCCGGACGATCGGCACGATCGTGGTGATGCCATCGTTGCGCAGGTAGGCTGTCAGGGCCGTAGCGGCCTGCGAGTCATCGGGCACCAGGCGGAAGAGGGCATCGTTGGGCAGCGAGAGGGAAGTCGCCGTGCTGGCATAGCTTAGCAAAGTGATGCCGTTCGCGTTGGCATAGGGGAGCACGGCCGCTGCCTGGGCGCTCGTCTCCGGCCCGATGATGACGCGCACTCCCTGGGCGGCCAACCGTTGGACCGCTGCTAGCGCCCGCGCCGGATCCTTGCCAACATCCTCCTGGATGATGCGAACGCGGTAGGGAAGGTTGATCCCGAGGAGATACGCATTAATCTCCCGCTCGGCGATGTTCAGGGTGACATCAACGAGCTGGCCAGAGCGGGTGTCGACCAGGGCGCCCAGGACCAGCTCGGTCGTCCCTTGCGCCGCGCTCGGCCGCGCGGGCGCGAGCAGCGCGAGGATGATCACCAGGGGGGTGAGGAGATGGAGCGCTCGAACCAACACTACTGTGCTCCCTTCTGCACCTCAGCGCGAGATGCCCTGCCCGGCCCGCGGCGGGGGTGGGCCGGGTGGTGGGCCGGTCACTTCGAATGTGGTAGCGGCTAGGTTGCTGCCTCCCGTCTCCTTCCAGACGACGTTATAGGTCCCGGGCCGCAGAGCGGGCGCGCCCCGGAAGGCATTGGGATAGACGACGGTTGCCTGCTGGTTGCCGGTCACCGTGGTGTCGGTATCGTAGGCCTGGCCACCTGGCGCTGAGACGATGGCGGTGACGCGCGTCTGCTGACCTGGCTGGCCAGTGCGGTTGACCAGCCCCAGCTCAACTCGGCCCGCCCCAACGGGCACTGGCCCCGGCGGCCCGACCGCCACCCAGCGGGCGGCGGGTGGTGCGGGGGTTGGGGTAGGCGGCGCTGGAGTTGCCGTTGGCACCGGCGTATTGGTCCGCACTGGCGTTGGCGTGGGTGTAGCCGCCCGAGGCTGACTCGGCTGCGTGACGGTGGGGAGCGTGGGTCGGGGGCCGTCGGCGTGCGTCACGGGAACCGCGCGGCCGGCAGCGATGAGCCCCAGCAGGGCAAGGGCCACGGCTGCGCCGCGTGGTGACAGGATCTTCATGGGCGTCCTCCTTGTGGTGCTGTTGCTTGCAGCGATACGGACGGATGGAGTCGTCCGTTCTGCCAGCAAGCGTGGCGCAGCGTGCGCGCGCTGGCTGTCGTCTCACCAACATATGCGCTGTAAACCGAACGACACCTGTCAGCGCACTGTCAGCGCCCTAAGAGGCGTCTGTCCCCTTCCGGTCCTCATACCTCACGTCCTGCGGTCGATAATTCGGTAAGAACCGCGTTGCCGTCTTGCATCGTCCCTGTCTTGCAGGGGACGTAGCTTGGAGCAGAGTCGACGCGGGTGAGGCCAGGGCCATGCCAGGTGGAACCCCGATGAACAGGTGGCTGGACCGCGTGCGCCGGTGGGTCGTTCGACTCGCCGCTGCCACGGGCGCGGAACACGTTTCAGCGCGCACCGGGTCAGGGCTCATCTGGGAGGGACCGGAGGGGCCTGCGGAGTCCGTCCCTGACGGCGAGCGCCTTGCAGCAGCAACGCCCTCCAGCACGCTGTCCGTGGCCGCCACCGCGCCGCTCCAGGCAGCGCCCCGCTTCTCCGTCTGGGAGCGACTGGCCGGCGACCCCGCTGCCGCCGCCGTCCGCGCGAAGTGGGAGTCCCGTTGGGACGAGTTCTGAGAGCCTGCCGAGACGGGCGGTCCGCCCGTACGCGGTGACCT
>JAILZB010000115.1 GCA_023512725.1 Chloroflexota bacterium
CCATTACCTTGCTCCCCAGTGGGGTAGGGGGGCAGTCACCACCTCCCGGGGGTGTCGGAGAGTAGCCCATGCCGGTGCTGACCAGGAGAGGCGCTCTCAGCTGACCGGTGCCGCTTCACCCACCTCAGCGAGGCGGGGCATCACCTCGCGGGCGAACAGTTCCTGCGAGCGCAGCACCAGGTCGTGGGGCGTGCCACCCGTGTTCATCCAGCACATCACGTGGCGGATGCCGAGTTCACCAACCGCCCGGAGCCGCGCCGCGACGGTCTCTGGTGAGCCGATGATGGTCTGGTTCTGAGCGAAGCGGGTGACAAAATCGGCCTTCTTGTCGAGCACCTCTTCCCAGCTCATCTTGATGCCGGTGTTCGCTTCCTGGTAGCTCACGAGGTGCTGGTTCAGGTAGGGTTCGAACTCGCGCCGGGCCTGCTCGTCGCTCTCGGCAACATGAATGGTGTAGACCACCGCCGTCCACTCCCGTACTTCGCGCTTCTGTTCCTCGGGCACTGCTGCCCGCGCAAGGCCGCGCTGGTGCGCCGCGAGCATGGTGCGCAGATGGTCGCTTCCGAAGGGGGCGAGCAGCACCGGCTGCCCCCGCTCACCCCAGGCTTCGGCAAAGTCGGGGTGAACGGTCCCCCGGGCCACGTAGGGGTGAGGGCGGCGATAGGAGCGTGGGATGATCCGGCCAACCACCCGACCGCGATGGAGACTGGTCGCATACTCGAAGACGCCATCTTCGTGGGCCCAGGCACGGAAGACGACATCCATCGTCTCGTCGAACAGTTCGTGGCGGCGGCTGGCCTCCACCCCGAATCCGGCCATTTCGGTTGGTCCGTAGCCCGAGCCGACCCCGATGATGATGCGCCCGTGCGTCAGCTGGTCCAGCAGGTTCGCTTGCTCAGCAAAGCGGATCGGGTGGTGGATCGGCAACACGGCGAGCGAAAAGCCGAGCCAGAGCCGGGGCGTGAGGGCCGCGAGGTGCGCGGCGAGCAGCAGACAGTCCGAGTAGGTGTTGTAGGGGGTGAAGTGATGCTCCGTGATCCAGATGGCGCGAAAGCCCAGCTCCTCCGCCCGTTTCGCCTGCTCCAGCACCTCTGCAATGTGCCGGCCGTCGTGCTCGGGACCGGTGGTCTCGGGGTTGATGTACCAGCCAAAGTGCATCCTCTCTTCTCCCTTAGCCCACGCCGAGGATATGGTAACCTGAGTCGACGTGGATCACCTCACCAGTGATGCCGCGTCCGAGGTCGCTCGCGAGCAAGACCGCCGTATCCGCTACCTCTTCCGCGGTGGTCCCGCGTCGCAAGGGTGCAACCTCAGTGACCCGCTGAGCGAACTGGAGAAACCCCTTGATCGCCCGCGAGGAGGCCGTGCTGATCGGCCCGGCGGAGATAGCATTCACGCGCACCCCGCTGGGCCCGAGGTCGGCAGCAAGGTAGCGGACGCTCATGTCGAGCGCAGCCTTGGCGACCCCCATCACGTTGTAGTTCGGGACGACCCGCTCGCCACCGAGGTAGGTCAGCGTCACGACGCTGCCGCCGCCGCGCGCTTCGAACAGCGGCAGTGCCCGC
Source organism: Chloroflexota bacterium (assembly GCA_023512725.1). Taxonomy (GTDB): domain Bacteria; phylum Chloroflexota; class Dehalococcoidia; order SpSt-223; family SpSt-223; genus JANWZD01. The sequence goes on from JAILZB010000115.1 coordinate 1,566, forward strand.
TGCAGGATGGCGACCAGCGAATAGACGCTCACCTCCAGGGTCGTGCGGAACGCCTCCCGCGTCGTGGCAAGGTACGTGCCCGTCAGGGCCTCGGTTGGCGCGTAGGCGATGGCGTGGACCAGGCAGTCGAGGCCGCCATGCTCGCGCGTGAGGGTGGCAAACAGCGCATCGAGCTGGGCGTCGTCACCGACCTCGCAGGGCAAGGTCAGCGTCCCGGGCAGGCTCGCCGCCAGCTGACGGACGCTCCGCTCCACCCGCTCGCCCTGGTAGGAGAGCACCAGCCGGGCGCCGGCCCGGTGGAGTGCCTGGGCGATCGCCCAGGCGATACTGAAGCGGTTGGCGACGCCGAAGACGAGCGCGACTTTCTCCGCCAGGAGCTGGCTCATCGGTCTTCTCCTTCCTGAGCGTACGCGAGCGCGGCAAACAGCCGACCGGTCGTCTCCCGCGCGACCTCGCCCCAGCGGATGGCGATGCCGGGGCAGTGTCCCGGGCGTGGTGGCAGCCGCAGCACCTGGTACCCATTGACGACGGCAAGCTGCTCACCCTCGTTGGGCACCCCGCTCAGCGGGCGCACCAGGGCGACGGCATGATACTGGGCCAGGCACGCACTCGCCGTCGCAGGGTCAAGGGTGCTGATCGGGGGGACGCGCCAGCGCGGGTCAAGCGGCCGGTCAAGCAGCAGGCGCTCACTATCGTTTGCGCCAACCATCATCGCATACGCGGCCAGGCTCTCGGCAGCGATGACCACCGCGCCCGCTGGCAACGCGCCGCTCGCCCGTAGCGCTGCGATCTGCTGTCCCACGGCGAGCCCCCGCGTACTTGGCTCGACGGGAGGGCTGATGGTGAGCAGGCGCCAAGCGAGCACGCCAGCGCTCAGGGCGAGCACGGCCAGCATCAGGCCGCGTCCAGAGTGGGCCACCCAACCCAGCAGGGCCAGCCCGGCTGCCCCCGTGAGCGGCACCAGGAGCACGAGGAACGGCACGAGGTAGCGCAGCCCGTTGACCAGCGGCTCTCGCCCGAGTGCCAGTGCTACGAGGGCGATCAGCAGCGGGGGGGCGGTCAGCAGGAGCGCCACGCGCACGGCGCGGTTCGGCTGGCGAGCTGCCCAGACGCTGGCGGCGGCGTGGGCCAGGATGAGGGGCCCGCCCGCCAGCCAGAGCGCTTCCCACGCTCCGGCTGGGTCTGGACCGGGGCCGTAGGCGCGGAGGTTGTAGGCGCGGAAGGCGTTCGGCCAGAAGAAGGGGTCACCCAGGGTCACCCCATTGCCGACCAGAAACGCCACCGGTGCTATCCCGAGGAGGGCAAGCAACGTCGCTCCTAGCCGCCAAGGACGGGGGCGCTGCTGGCGGAGCTGGAGCATCAGTATCCCTCCCCAAAGCACTGAGACTAGCCACCCTTCGAAACGGACGGCGTTGGCCAGCGCGAGCATTCCCCCCGCGAGCACGAACCAGCCCGTCCGCCCGCTCCACAGGCCTTGGGTTGTCGCTGTGAGGGCAGCCAGCAGCAGCACGAGGGCGAGGTTCTCGGCCAGGGGCGTTGCGTTCAGCCAGAGTGATGCCGGGTCGGTCGCGAGGAGAAGCGCTGCCAGCACTCCACCGCGCCAGTCGCGTGCCAGGGCGCTCCCCTGCCAGGCAACGAGGAGGAGCGCCAGGCAGCCGAGCGCGAGCGAGAAGACCCGCGGCGCCACCAGGAGGTCCGGCCAGAGCATCAGGACCGTGCCGAGGGCGTAGAGGTGGCCGGGCAGCCAGACACCGCTCAGGGCGAAATAAGGCCGCGCGGCCCAGTCCGCCGCCAGCAGAACGCGCAGATAGCCATCTGCACTCAGGGCACCGAAGCCCTGTTGGTAAAGCAGCCCCGCGCTGGCGAGCCGGGTGAGCACGAGCGCCAGAAGGGCGAGCGCTCCCCACCCGATCGGGGCGGTCACGCCGACGATCTGGGGCGGCTGTACCCGTTCGGAGAGAGCCGAGGACGCAGCGGGGGCAACCTCCGCCATGGTGGGGAGTATAGTGAGCGGGCGCTCGCGGCTCGCTATACTCCGCCTGATGGCAACCGTTCGCCGGCCAGCGTTCGGGGCTGCCCACTCGCTCGCGCTGGTGCTTGCCGGCCGGGCCCTGCTGGTTTTCTTGGCCGTCTTCACGCTCTACGGGGGCACGGCGCTGTTGCTGGGCCGAACTAGCAGCCCACCCTACGCCTACTTTCCCGAACAGGCCGAAGCGTTCCTGGCTGGTCGCCTCTGGATCGACCCGCTGCCCTGGACCATGGACCTGACCTTTGCCAATGGCCACTGGTACCTGCCGTTCCCACCGCTTCCGGCTCTCCTGCTCCTGCCCTGGGTGGCCGTGGCAGGGGCAACGGGAGTCAACACGGTGCTCTTCTCCTGCATGCTGGGCGCGGCAGCAGCAACAGTGCTTTTTCTCATCCTGGAGCAAGCGGCCCGGCTCGGCTGGGTTGCGTTGCCCGGCGACAACCGCTTGCTGCTGGTGGCTCTCCTCGCCATGGGCAGCGTCCAGTGGCAGGTTGCTCTCTCTGGTGCTGTCTGGCACCTCGGGCAAGAAGCCGGGCTGGTGGCGGTGCTCCTGGCCGTGCTGCTCGCGCTCACCGGGCGAGGCCCGCTGCTCGTCGGTGGGGCGCTCGCACTTGCGATGCTGGCCCGGTCGCACCTTGCGCTCACCTGGCCGCTTCTCATGGGGATCGTAGCTCAGCGCTGGCGCGATGCTGGCCTGAGCTGGCCGGTCGTCGGATGGCGGCTGGTGGGCTGGACTGCGCTCGCGGGTGTGCCGCTTGCCCTCGCGGCAGGAGGGCTGCTGAGCTATAACTGGGCGCGCTTCGGTTCACCGCTCGATTTCGGGTACACCCGCCAGGTGCTCTATGACTATCATGCGCTGAAGCTTATGACCTGGGGCTGGTTCAGCCTGCACTACCTGCCGGAGAACCTGCACGCGCTGCTGCTGGCGCTCCCGCGCTGGGAGCACGGTGCCCTCCGGCCAGACTGGAACGGCATGAGCGTGCTCCTGACGACGCCCGCGCTGGTGCTGCTGCCGTGTGCCCGCCGGCCTCGTCTCCTCGTGGTGGCAGCCTGGCTGGCCATTGTGTTGCTGCTCGTGCCGCTCATGACCTACTACAACACCGGCTACAAGCAGTTTGGCTATCGCTTCAGCCTCGACCTGATGCCTGCCGCGCTGCTCCTCCTTGCGCTGGCGAGCGGCCGGCAGCTGGCGGGCTGGGTAGTTGCGCTGATCGGGGTCGGCATAGTGGTCAATGCCTGGGGAGTACTCGCTGTTTACGCGAGGTGAGGTCCTGCCGGGGGTCAGCCGAGTGGCCAGCGGCTGGCGCGGAGGCACGGTCCTCGCCGGTAGTGCGCTGGTGCTTCTGCTTGCTCTCCTCTACCTCTGGGTCGCCACCGGCGGGCGCTGGTCGCTCGAGTGGCCGGCTGCCCTGGGGGGGGACCGCTACCAGCGGCTGGCGCGCGCCTTCCTGGCGGGTCAGCTTGCGCTCCTCGAGACCCCTCCCCCCGAGCTCGCTTCCCTGCCGGACCCGTACGAGCCGCGGGTCTGGGCGCGCTTGCCGGTGACGATGGATGTTTCCTACTACCAGGGGCGCTACTACCTCTATTTCGGTCCGCTGCCCGCGCTCGTAGGGGCCCTGCTCGGCGTGCTCACGGGGGATCCGCTGCCGGATGGTGTGCTTGCGCTCGGCTTTGGGCTCACGTACCTGGTGGCAGCCGGGGCGGCCTTACTAGTGCTCTGGCAGCGGTTTGCACCGACCGGGCCCACCGCGCTGCTCGCTGCCTGCTTTGCGGTGCTGGCCCTGATGAGCCCGGTACCGACCATGCTCGGCTGGCCACGGGTCTATGAGGCGGCGATCTTTGGGGGGCAGGCCGCTCTGCTGGGGGGGCTCGCCCTGGCGCTCGGGGCCTGGCCGCACCCGGCGGGCGTTCGGGTGGTGCTGGCGGGGGTGGCGCTCGGGGCGGCCGTCGCCAGTCGCTGGACGCTCCTGCCGGCGGTGAGCGCGCTCGCCCTCGGCTTGACCCTGCTCTGGCCCCAGCAGCGGCTCCGCACTCTGCTCGCCCTCGGGGTGCCCCTCGGCCTGAGTGTCGCTCTGCTCGCGCTCTATAACTGGGCCCGCTTCGGCTCGCCCCTGGAGACGGGCTGGCAGTATGCCTTTGCTGGCCTGCCCGAGCGTGCCTGGCTGCCGATCATGTACCACCCGGCGAACATGCTCCAGACCCTGCCAACGATGCTCCTCCGGCCGCCCACGCTCGTCTGGTCGCCGCCGTTTCTGGTGCCTGCTCCCTGGAGCCCGGCGGAGTGGGAAGCGATTGGGGGCTGGTTCGCGGAATCTTACGGCCTGCCTGGCGCGCTCTGGACCACCCCGCTGCTGCTCGCCAGCCTGGCCGCGCTGCTGCCCTGGCGAGTGGCGGGGGCTGCTTTTGCGCGCTGGCTCCTAGTCGTGGCCGCTCTGGCTGCCGCGCCGGTGTTGGTCTTCCGGGGGTTGAACCTCCGCTACCTTCTGGACTTCCTCCCCCTTGCGATGCTGGTGGCGACGCTGGTGCTGAGCTGGCTGGTGGCACGGGCACGCTGGCTGCTCTTGCCGGTCCTCGTGCTAGCGGCGTGGAGTGTCGCGGCAGGGCTGGCACTGGGGCTTTTCCAGGCCAATCTGCGGGGCGGCTTCAGCGAGCGGGAGAGCATCCTGGCGCGGCTCGCCCGGCTAGTGCCGGCCGTCCAGGCGGTGAGCGCAGCGCTCAATTGGATCGGCGAGCGGGAGCCCGCCGGCACCCTGACGCTGGTTGCTGCTCCCCTACCAGCGATCGCCCAGACGGTGGATGTCGGGAGCGCGCCGCGGGTCGAAGTGGTAGCGGCTGACCCCGCGACCGACCCGTGCTGGACGAGTTTTCCTGGGCCAGGGGTGCGTTACCTGGTCAGTCCGCAGCCGGTCGGCCCGGTCAGCGTCCAGCAGCCAGCGACCCTGCGTCTCTTCGGCTGGGAACTCCCCGCCGGGCCAACGGCCTACGTGAGCCAGGTGGATTCAGCGGTTCCCCCACCCCGTGCGCTCGAGCGGCCGTCTCGCCTCTGCCCGATCGCCGCCGATGCGGGCAGTGCTCCGAGCATGGGGGCGGACTACTTCCGGCGCTGGAAGACGCGGGCGCTCGGCTACGCCGGGTGGGTCATCTGGCAACCGGTCGAGACACGGAGCGGGCAGCTCACCCTGGCAATTCGCGCCTACGCCCAGCAGGACGACGGTCGCGCCCCTCAGCTAGTGGTGGAGCTGCGCGCCACCCCTGAAGGTCCACCCCTCGCGCTGCAAACGGTCGCCGTGACGCAGGATTACCGCCTCGCGACCTTCCAGGTGCAGTTCACCGGGGTGCCCACCGGGCCACGCTACCCCGCCTTCCGCCTCGAAGGCGGGCGGCCGGATGCGGTCCCCCCACAGATCGTCTGGATCGCCTGGGTCGAGGCGAGCAGCTGACCCGCGGTCGCTCCCAGCGGGCTACTCGTAGCGGAGTGGCTCGCCGGTGGGGGAGATATGACGGATGAGGTGCTGGACGAACTTTTCGCGCTCGGCAGCGAGCCGCTGCTGGTCCTCAGCGGAAGGCTGGTACTGCTGAACCTCCGCCAGGGTGAGCACGCCGCGCTCTTCCAGCAAACGGTTCACCACGAACTGCCAGTCCTTGACGGCCCAGAGTTCGGCGGCAAGCTCTAGCAGCATCTGAAGCAGGCGATCGATGGCCGGGTCGTCGAAGTATTGTGGCCGGTCCTCGCGGGCCATCGGGATGTGGCGCAGCGGGGTCTGGGTGGTCATGCGACGCTCCTTGGACCTACTTCTGGCCCATGGTGGTCCAGGGGAAGATCCGGCCTTTCCCGTTCACTTCACCCCGGGTAAACGGGTCTGAGACGTTCCGGAAGCCGGCCCGGCGCAGCCACTCGACGTAATCGCGCTGACCCGCCTGGCCCCAGTAGGGTTCGAGGTTGTTCTCGGTCTGCCAGTCAGAGAAAAAGGCACCAAAGAGGTCGAGTGCTCGGTAGGGCGCGGCATCGTTGATGACGAACCAGCCGCCCGGCTTCAGGATCCGGTACCCCTCGCAGATGATGTTCCAGGCGGCCTCGTCCGGCACTTCGTGGAACAGAATGCAGGAGGAGACGAGGTCGAAGAAGGCATTGGGGAAGTCGGTGTGTTCGGCATTCTGCTGGCTGAAGTGGATCGCGAGCCCTATCGCTTCGGCGCGCTTATGGGCGTACTTCAGCAGCGGAGCCGAGAGGTCGATCCCGTAGACCTCGGCGCTTGGCCAGCGCAGCTTGTAGTAGTAGGCGCTCTTGCAGCCACAGCCGAGGTCGAGGATCCGCTCCCAGGGCCCTTCCGGGCAGGCAGCCGCGGAAGCACGCTGCTGCTCTTCGCTGTCGTTGCTGCCGCCGAAGTAGACCTTATTGGTGATTGCGGTGATGAAGCCGATCAGCGGCTCCCGGTGCATGCCGCCGGGCTGGACATGATAGTCGGCTTCGTAGTAGGCCGGGATCGGCAGCTCCGGGTTCAAGCGCAACGAGCCCAGCGGGTTTTCGACCGGGGCATCGAGGAACGCTTCCAGTTCGGCCCGCCGCGGGCTGAGCAGCTCGTGCACTCGGCTGTACATCAGCTCCTGGCTGAAGCGTGAGAGCGCACGGTCGAACTTGTAGGCGACGCCCCCCGCCATGATGGCGGCGACATCCGCGAGGGTCGCTGGCGAGCGGCCTTGCTGCTCCTGCCACCGCTCAGCCAGCCGCTCGTACTCCTCACGGATGATCCGCTGGCGCGAAGAGCGCTCGGAGGCCTTGAGGCTCTTCAGGAAGTCGGTCACTGCGCGGTCAGCCTGGAGCAATGGGGTGTCCGGAAAGGTTACTGCGGCCATAGCCCTCCTTTCGGGCAACCGGTCGGCGTCGTCGTGCCTGCCTGCAAGAGAACATAGTCCGCCCACCACAGCCTGTCAAGCCGGCCCAGTTGACGACTGCCCGCTCAATATGCGAGGGTTATGCCGGAGATCTGCTGAGGATTTCGTCCAGAAAGGAGCGTAGCCGATGGCCTTTGCCCCGCGTCCTCACGTCGAACTTGTGCACGTGCTGGATATGCCGGCGCGTGAGGTGACCTTCCCCGGTGCGAACATGCCCGCCCGCCTGATTGTGCTGAGCGAAAGCCCGGTGAATAAGGCGATCTCGGCGATCCTTGACCTGCCGCCGGGCTGGCGCCGTGAGCGGGGTATGAACCCGGATACCTTCGTCGAGCATTACCTGCTCGCAGGTGACTTGCTGGTGGGGGATGACCTCCAGTTGCTGCCCCATCACTACTTCCGCACCGAGGTCGGCGTTGCCGCTGGTCCCTTCTCGACCGTACACGGGGCCCGCATCGTCTACTTCACCGAGGGCGACCCGATGGCCTGGACGCCCGTCGGCACCCCTGGCCCCTCCTTGACCGAGGGGATTGCCTGGCACAACACCAACGTGATGCCCTGGGAGGACATCTTCGTTCCGGGGCCAAACGTGACCGAGACGGGCGCCAAGCTCAAGATCAAGCTGCTCTACATGGACCCGCGGACCAAGGCCTACACCCGGCTGATCCTGGCGGAGAAGGGCTGGTACGACCATCGCTTTGCCCATCACCCGGTGGTCGAAGAAGCGTACACCGTTCACGGCCACATGACCTACAACTACGGGACGCTGGAAGTGGACACCTACTTCTACCGCCCACCGCGGGTGAAGCACGGGAACTTCGAAGCCTACCCCGATGGCTGTACCTGGATCATCCGCTCCGATGGTGAGTTGGAGAACATCTACACCTCGCTCGACGGCGAGCCGGGCAACTGGGAATACGGCACCGAGCGCGAGCCAGTCAAAGTCGATGTCGAGAAGCTGGTCCGCTCCAAGCGTGCTGGCCCCTGGGATGGCTACGGGCAGCATCTCAGCCGCGAGGAGTACGAGCAGCGCAAGCAGCAACGGCAGTAAGAGTGGGCCGCGGGCTGCCTGCCGACCCGACGGAGGCAGCCCGCTCGCTCAGTCGGCCACGAGCAGCGAGGCCAACCCGAGATAGACCAGCAGGCTCACCACCCCGGCGAGCGGCCCGACAAGCGGCTGGCTGACGAGCCGGGGTGGTGCCGCGAGGCGTGCGCTCAGCAGCGGGAGCAGCGTGCCAATGCCGACACCGAGGAGCGCCGTCAGCGCGGCTGCTCCGCCAACCGCGAGCCCGACCCGCGCCAGGCCGGTGAGGAGGGTCGCGCCAGCACCGCAGGCCAGCCCGAGCGCAACTGCCAGCACCAGCCCGATCCGGAGCTCGCGCCACGGGAGGTCTTCCGCGATGCCGAGGCCGATCCCGCGGGTGACGACTGCCATCGACTGGGCGACGGTCTGCCCGGCGAGGAGTACCAGCAGAGGTGCGAAGGCGAGCACCGTGGCGGAGGGAAGCTCCGGCCCGGCGAACATCCGTAGCGCTCCCGCGCCCGCCAGGCCGCCCAGGAGCGTGACCGTAAGCCAGCGGAGCCGCCCCCATGCCGCCTCCACCACGCCACTCAGCCCCTCGACATCCTCGACGGCTGCTCCGGCTACTGCCGAGAGGTCTTCATCCGCTTCTTCCTGGATCACGTCGATGATGTCGTCGGCCGTGATCACGCCGGTCAGTTTGCCCTCGCTATCGACGACAGGCAGCGCCAGAAGGTCGTACTTGCTCATCAGGCGGGCGGCTTCTTCCTGGTCGGCGCCCACGCTCACGCGGGGCACCCGGGTCTGCATGATGGCCGCGAGGCGGGTCTCCGGTGGCGACACGACCAGGTCACGGAGCGAGACCATGCCGACCAGGCGATGCTCCTCATCGACGACAAAGAGCGAGAAGGCGACATCAGCGGTGTTGCCCAGCGTGCGGAGCATGGCGAGCGCATCAGCGACGGTAAGGTCCTGGCGGAGGGCGATGACCTCGGGCGTCATGATACCGCCCGCGCTCTCCTCATCGTACCGCAAAAGCTCCCGCACCTCGGCCGCCTCCGCGGGGTCCATGCCCGCGAGGAGCTGCTGCGCCTGCTCGCTGGGGAGGTCCCCGAGGATATCGGCTGCGTCGTCCGGTGGGATAGCTTCCAGCAGGTCAGCGGCGCGCTCGGTGCCAAGCTGGGCGATCACTTCGCCCTGGGTCTCGGGGTCAAGCTCGGAGAGCGCGCTCCCGGCGATGGCAGGAGAAAGCTGGCCGAGCAGGGCGGCGCCTTCGGCGGCCGGCAGTGCCGCGATCAGCTCGGCAAGGTCGGCCGGGTGGAGCCGGAGGATGCTCGCCGGGTGCTCGGTCAGGCGGAGGTCGACCGTCTGGCCGGCGATCGCTTCCACCACGTTCCAGGTGATCAGCCGCTCGCGCAGGGGCAGGCGGAGCAGCCGCACCAGCCAGTCCACGCCGAGGCGACGCAGATACCCTCGCGCGGAGACGTCCGCTCCCACCAGGCGCACCTGGCCACGGACTGTGCTTAGGGCGAGGTCGTTCACCTTGACGACTCGGCGTCCCTGAGCATCCAAGATCTGGTGGTCAAGCACGTCGCGTGCCAGCCGGAGTTCCCGCGCGCCGATTTCCGGTGGGGCAGCCCCATCACTGCTGACTACCAGCGGTCGTGCGGTGAGGTCAGCGCCGGTCGGCCAGGGAAGCCGGCGGAGCCCGCCACTCCCCTCAACGAGCAGGCCAACGACGGGTGGAAAGAGGTCGTCCGTGCGGACGATCACGTCCACCAGTCGGCCGAGAGGCTGACCTGAGGGAGCAGTAACCTGGCAGCGGAGCAGTTCGCTGAGATAGATCATGGCTGCCTCCGGGCGCGCCTCCGGCCGGCGGCAGCCGAAACGGTTACCAGCCGGCCGGGAAGGGCAGCAGAAGTCCAGGCAACACCGGAGCGTCCATTGCCGGGCGGAGCGGCGAGCACCGCGGGCGGGCCCGCCACCTGGTGCCAGTATAGGTAGCGGGTGGTGGTTGGGTCAACGCCCGCCCAGGCAGCTGAGCGATCAGACAGTTGCACGCTGCGAGCAACCAATTGTTGACAGCCTCCCGACTGCTGGCGCAGACTGAGGGTGCCCG
>JAILZB010000116.1 GCA_023512725.1 Chloroflexota bacterium
CGGGAGCATGGACCGCGGGCCTGGCGGGGCTCCCTCGCCCGCTTCCGGTGGAGCCGGTGCGCGGCCAGTTGGTGGCCCTCCCACGACCGGCAGGCCTGCCGGACATGGTGGTTTTTGGCCAGGCCCACTATGTGCTCACCCGGGGCGACGAAGTGATTTGTGGCCCCACCATGGAACGGGTCGGATTCGACTGCGAGGTCACCGAGGAGGGGATCGCCCACGTACTCCGGCACGCCCATGCCTTGTGTCCCGCGCTGGAGGGCTTTCCCCGGCTCCGTGCCTGGGCGGGACTCCGCCCGCTCACCCCTGATACCCAGCCCATCGTCGGGCCCGAGCCGCTGGCACCGAACCTGTGGTACGCCACCGGCCATGGCCGGGCTGGTATCCTGCTCGCCGGAATCACCGGCGTGATTGTCTCCCGCCTGATGACTGGGGAGCCGCCCGGCTTCGACCTGGAGCCGTTGCGGCCCGACCGCTGGTAACAGCTTCCTTCCGTCTTTTGCGTTGCCCCGTATAGATTTGCGGGTTCCCGAGAGGAGCCCGACTTGACACTACCGCTGGTTCAGTTGACACGCGGTCCCGCAGTCCCCGGACCGTCCTCACGCCCCTCCTCTCGCGCTGCGCTCCCGGCGACGCGGAAGCCGGACTGGCTCAAGGTGAGGGCCCCGGGGGGACCGAACTACGTCAGGCTACGCCTCCTGATGCGCGAGCTCGGTCTTCACACAGTGTGCGAGGAGGCGCACTGCCCCAACATCGGCGAATGCTGGGGGCACCGCACTGCCACCTTCATGATCCTGGGCCGAGTCTGCACTCGCGCTTGCCGCTACTGCGCCGTTGAGACCGGGCTTCCCCAGGGATTGGACATCTTCGAACCCCAGCGGGTTGCGCTTGCCGTCAAACGCCTTGGGCTCAAGCACGCGGTCATCACCTCCGTCCAGCGGGACGACCTGCCCGACGGCGGCGCCTCGATCTTTGCCGCTACCGTTCGCCGTGTCCGCGCCCTCAACCCGGACTGCACGATCGAGCTGCTCATCCCGGACTTCAAAGGGTCGGTCAGCGCTCTGGCCACGGTGCTTGAAGAGCTCCCCGATATCCTCAACCACAACATCGAGACCGTTCCGCGGCTGTTCAAGCTCGCCCGGCCCGGCGGCCGCTACCAGCGTTCGATCGAGTTGCTCCGGCGCAGCCGCCAGATCGCGCCCAGCGTGCCTACCAAATCGGGCCTGATGGTCGGCCTCGGCGAGACGGTGGACGAGGTGAAGCAGACACTAATCGACCTGCGCGAGGCTGGCGTCTCTATCGTCACCATCGGCCAGTACCTCCAGCCTTCGAAGGCCCACCTGCCGGTTGACCGCTACGTCCACCCGGATGAATTCGCGGCCCTCAAGGAGTACGCCCTCGGGCTCGGCTTTGCCCACTGCGAGGCGGGGCCGTTGGTCCGCAGCTCCTACCATGCCCACGAGCAGGCCCAGCGCGCCGAACTCCTCCCACGATGACCCTGACGCGTCGCCTCGCCATCCGCATACTCGGCCGCCTCGATTTTGATGCGGCCTGGGAGCTCCAGCGCGAGCTGGTCGCGGCCCGCCAGGCCGGCCGCGTAGGCGATAGTGTCCTCCTCGTAGAGCACCCCCCGACGATCACACTCGGTCGGGGTGCCCGGCGGGAACACCTGTTGCACCCCGAAGAGGAACTGGCGCGCCGCGGCATTGCCCTCCGCGCCATTGACCGCGGCGGCGATATCACCTACCACGGCCCGGGCCAGCTCGTCGGCTACCCCATCATCGACCTCACCCCGCGCGGCCGCGACCTCCATCGCTACCTCCGCGACCTTGAGGCCATCTTGATCGCCACCCTCGCGGCGTTTGACATCCACGGCGAGCGTATCCCTGGCCTCACCGGCGTCTGGGTCGGCCAGAACAAGATCGCGGCCATTGGCATCAAAGTCTCCCGCTGGGTGACCAGCCATGGCTTCGCCCTCAACGTGGGGAGCGACCTCAGCGGCTTCCAGCTCATTATTCCCTGCGGGATCCGCGGCCGCGGGGTGACTTCCCTGAGCCGGGAGCTTGGCCGCGAGGTGCCCCTGAGTGAAGTGCTCCCAGTCGTGGAAGAGCAGCTCGAGCGAGTTCTGGGGAGAGGTCAATGAGGACCATCCGCTTCGAACAGCGCGAAGCGGTCGGCTGGCTTTGGCTCAACCGGCCGGAGAAGCGCAACGCCCAGAATGCCGTGATGGCCGGCGAGATCCTGACCCTCCTCGAGCGGCTTGTCGAAGAAGAACCGGTGCGCACCCTGGTCGTGATCGGCAGCGGGCCGGTCTTTTCGAGCGGGCTCGACCTCGAGGAATGGGAGAATCCTCCCCCTGGCGATCACATCGAGCGGCTCGCCACCCTCCCTGTTCCCACTGTGGCCGCGCTGCGCGGGGCTGCTCTCGGCGGCGGCCTGGAACTTGCGCTGGCCTGCGATATCCGCCTGGCTACGCCGGAGACCATCTTCGGTCTCCCCGAGGTGACCTTGGGGATTATCCCCGGCTGGGGTGGTACCCAGCGATTGCCCCGCCTGGTCGGTCCTGGCCTTGCTGCCGAGATGCTCCTCACTGGCGATCCAATCGACGCGCACCGCGCTGCTGCGGCCGGGCTGGTCAATCGCCTGGTGCCGGACGATCGCCTGGAGGCAGAAGCAGAGGCGGTTGCCCGCCTGCTCGCCAGTCCAGCACCGCTGGCCTCCCAGTATGCCAAGGAAGCGGTCTACCATGGGCTAGACCTTCCCCTAGCGCACGCCCTCGAGCTCGAAGGCGACCTCTACGTGCTGCTCGAGACCACCGCCGACCGCCAGGAGGGCATCCGTGCCTTCCGCGAGAAGCGGCCGCCCCGCTGGCAGCATCGCTAAGGCGCAAACGCCCCCGGCGGGAAGCACTGGGGGAGCAGGCTCACCACCAGGCAGACGACCATGCCGAGCACGATCGCAAGGTATACCAGTCGGAGAGCACGGGGGGCGCGCGCCCGCCGCGAGACAAGCCCCGGGGTGGGAGGAGGTCGTCGCCGGCGAGCGCGGGCCATCAGCGTGCCGGTGGGATCCGCAGCGTCTGCCCCTGCCGGATCAACTCACGGTCCCCCAGGTTATTGAGCTGGACGATCGCATCGACGGTAGTGTTGTACTGGCGCGCGATCGCGGTCAACGTCTCCCCTTCGGCCACCACATGGACGCGTTCCGTTGTCGGTGGGAGTGGGGTTGGGCTCTCCGTTCGCGCGGCCACCGTTGGCTGGACCGGTGCGACGGTCGCCGTAGGAATGACCCGCGCAGGATTCGGTCCACCCCGGACCACCCAGGTCCAGCTATCCCAGACGAGGAGCACCACGACCACGGCGAGCGCTGCCAGGGCTCCCCGGTAGAGGAGCGAGGAGGGCACCCCACGGAGCGGGATCCGCACCTCGAGCACCCCTCCGGCCCGCCGGCAGTCGAGGCAGAGCCGGTTGCCATGGTCCTTACAGAACGGCCGTCGGCACTGCGGACACTGACCATCGGGTGCCGCGCCACAGCGATAGCAGCGGATGAGCAACACCTTGCCAGTGGTGAGCGTGCCCCGCTCGCCGCTGCTCTCGCTTTGCGCCGGTGTCGTCACCGCTCTCCTCGACCTCGAACCTGCCCGCGCTGGCAGCCGGTCCGCGCTTCCACCGAGCGCGATCCCCTGCGCCGACCCTCGCCCAGCCGTGCCGGAATCATGCGCGATCGGCCGGCCCGATGCGAGGGTGAGCGGGAGACCAGCGCTTTCCACCTCAGCCCGAGGAGCCTCCGCTCCCGACGCTCTCTCGCTGCCTCCTCACCCCAGCGCCACACCCGTTCGGCTACGATCCTGCTGGAGGGTCCGTGACAGTGACTGACCTTGTCTCCCTGGTGGTCTTAGCGTTCGTGCTCCTGGTGCTGGCGGCACTGGTCATCCCCGAGGTGCTCCGCCGCCCGGACATGAAGCCATGACCAGCGCTCCCCTCCCCGGAGCGGCCAAGATGCCGACTCGGGAGATCCCGGGAGCTCACCGCTCGCTGGGAGGATGCGTGCTCGGCCGTTGGGACTTGCTCACCGTCGCCTGAGGGGACCGGTGCGGATCGTCCTGCTAGGTTCGTTTGCGCTCCAGCCGAAGGGGACGGTCTCTCAGCGCGCTCTTCCGCTGGGGAGGGCGCTCGTCCGCCGCGGCCATGAGGTCTGGCTCCTCGTTCCCCCCTACGACCAGCCAGCTCATGCTGGGCACTCCTTCCGCGACAGCGGCGTCCAGGTTGAGCAGCTCACCACCCGCTGGGGGCTGCTCGGCTGGGCAAGCGCTCTTGCGCGCCGCGCCACTGCGCTCCAGCCCGAAGTCATCCACGCCTTCAAGCCAACCGGGCCCGCGGCCGCTGCGGCGGTGCTGCTTGCCCGCCGCTACCCCGTGGTGCTCGACCTTGACGACTGGGAAGGCTGGGGTGGCTTCGCCAGCTCGGGGGCCTACCCCCTCCCCGTTGCCGCGCTCCTCGACCTCCAAGAGCGGCTTATCCCCCGCCTCGTCCATCACCTCACCTGCGCGAGCCGCACCCTCGTTCGGCGCGCAGGCCGCCGCGGTACTCCTCGCCAGCGGGTCCACTACCTTCCCAACTGCGCTGACCCCGCTGCGCTGGTCGAGGTGGCTCCGGCGGCCGTGGCACGCTTCCGCCAGCGTGCGCGTGCGGGCGAGGCGCCGATCGTGCTCTCGCTTGGCCACGTGCCGCTCCGTCACGACCTGGACCTTGCGGCCGCGGCGCTCCTCCCGCTGGCGCAGGCGGCCATTCCCTTTGTCTGGACCATCGTTGGGGATGGACCCGGCCTGGTTGCCCTCCAGCGTCAGCTGCCCCCGCTCCTTGCGACCCGGACGCGCTTCCTCGGTCGTCTCGCACGCGATGAACTCAGCGCCGCCCTCGCTGCCAGCCGGCTGCTCCTAGTCCCCGCGCGCGACACGCCGATCAATCGTGCCAAGTGCGCCATGAAAGTGGTCGATGCCCTGGCCGCTGGTCTCCCTGTGGTCGCGCCCGACCTTGGGCAGCACCGGGAGTACGTCCGCCCTGGTCAGACCGGCGTGCTGACGCCACCTAACGACCTCCCGGCGCTCACCGCCGCGGTTCACCACCTGCTTGCCGACCCTGCCCTCGCCCAGCGCCTTGGGCAGGGTGCTGCGGCCTGGATCCGCGGGGGGTATACCTGGGACCACTGGGTCGGTCAGGCGGAGCGTGCCTACCGTGCCGCCCAGCGGACGCGGAGCGGCGAAGCCGTTTACCATACGATTGACAGACCGCAAGGGACACTGCCCAACCCCTAACCCGCTGGAGTGAGCGATGGCCGGTCCCCTGGCTGATATTCGTGTGCTCGACCTGACCTGGGCCCTTTCCGGCCCCTATGGCACCATGATCCTGGCCGACCTCGGAGCCGAGGTGATCAAGGTCGAACGACCCCCGGCAGGGGATATCGCCCGGGAGAATGGCCCCTTCGTCCAGGATGTCTCCTCCTACTTCTTCTCGATCAACCGGGGCAAACGGTCGATCACGCTCAATCTCAAGCACCCCGAAGGACAACGCCTCTTGCTGGAGTTGGTCAAGCGGGTCGATGTCCTGACCGAGAACTTCGTCCCGGGCACCTTGGAACGACTTGGCCTCAGCTATGCCCGCCTCCGGGAGGTCAACCCGCGTTTGATCTACGCCGCTACCTCCGGCTTCGGGCAGACGGGCCCCTATCGCGAGCGTCCTGCCATGGACGTGATCGTCCAGGGGATGTCCGGTCTGATGAGCATCACCGGACCGGAAGGCGGGCCACCCGTCCGTGTTGGCACCTCGATTGGCGATATCGTTGCCGGGATGTTCACTGCCATCGGTATCCTGGCCGCCCTCCACGAGCGTGAGCGCAGCGGCGAGGGACAGTTCGTCGACGTCGCCATGCTCGATAGCCAGCTGGCCATCCTCGAAAACGCGCTCGTGCGCTACTTCGTCTCGGGAGAGATCCCCCGCCCGCTGGGCACTCGTCATCCCATCCTGACGCCATTCCAGGCGTTTCCCACCAAAGATGGGTACATCGTGCTCACCCTGACGGGTGGGGGGGAGAACATCTGGGCCCTCTTCTGCGCCGCCATCGGCCTCGAAGCGTCCATGGACGACCCGCGTTTCCAGACCAACGCCTCCCGCACCGAACACCATGCCGAGCTGGAAGCGCTCGTCAGCGACGCGCTGCGCCAGCGCACCACGGCCGAGTGGCTGGAGGTGTTCCAGGAGCTGGGGATCCC
The DNA here is from genome assembly GCA_023512725.1 of Chloroflexota bacterium. Lineage (GTDB taxonomy): Bacteria > Chloroflexota > Dehalococcoidia > SpSt-223 > SpSt-223 > JANWZD01. The sequence goes on from JAILZB010000116.1 coordinate 6,269, forward strand.
CTGCGGTCCGGTGAACACCATTGACCAGGTCGTGGCTGATCCCCAGGTGAACGCGCGCGGCATGATCGTCCCCGTCACCCATCCCCGGGTGGGAACCATCCCGGTCAGCGGCAATCCAATCAAGCTCTCGCGCACCCCGCCGGAGATCAACCGTCCCGCTCCCGACCTCGGCCAGGATACCGACCAGGTCCTGCAGGAGCTACTCGGCCTGCGGGACGACCAGATCGCGGCCTTGCGAGCATGCGGAGCGATCTAAGCCCGCCGCCCTCCCTGCGGCAGTTTCTGGGGCTGCTCTTGCTGATCGCGGCCACCGCCTTCGGCGGCGGGATGGGCGCCCACTACTATCATCACTTCGTCGAGCGACGCCAGTGGCTGACCCGGGAGCAGTTCCTCCAGGATATGACCCTCGCTCAGCTGCTCCCCGGGCCCAACATGGTAAACATCGTCGCGATCATCGGCCAGCGCTTCTATGGCCCGCTCGGGGCCGCGCTCGCGACCCTCGCCGTCCTCCTGCCGGGGACGCTTCTACTCGTCCTTCTGGCCTCCGCCCTCCTCGCTGCCCGTGACCTTCCCCTGGTCCAGCACGTGCTCTCCGCGATTGCGGCGGGGGCAGTCGGGCTGCTCGTTGCGACCGCTATTCGGCTGGCACCGGGCGCGCGGGGCGCGCGCTACAACGTCGTGGTTGTCCTGATCGTCTTCGCGCTGCTGGTGCTCTTGCGCTGGCCACTGGTGCTGGTAGTACTCTTGGTTGGCCCGCTGTCGGTCTGGCTGAACCGTCCGGGTGCCGCATGAGCGATCTTCCGACCCTGTTCTTCATCTACCTCAAGCTGGCCTTCCTTGCCATTGGTGGCGCGGCGGGGATCCTCCCCGAGCTGTACCGCGAGCTCGTGCTCACTCACCGCTGGATGAGTGACGCGGAGTTCGCCCAGGCGTATGCCATTGGGCAGCTCGCCCCGGGCCCCAACATGCTGATGCTGATCTATGTTGGCTACCGCCTAGCTGGCCTGGCGGGAGTTGGGGCCGCCTTCGTCGGCTTCTTCGCCGTTACCTCGACGATCTGCGCGGTCTTCAGCGGCTGGTGGACCCGCTACGCCGACACGCCCTGGGCCCGAGCCGCCCAGCGTGGCCTCGCTCCGGTGGCGGTTGGCCTGCTGTTTAGCGGGGTCTGGACAGTTGCCAGCGCCGCGCTCACGGATGGCACGACGTTTCTCCTCGCCCTCCTCGCCACCCTCCTGATGCTGAGCGGCCGCCTCAATCCGGTGCTCGTCATTGCGCTCTCCGGCGCCGCCGGGCTCCTCTTCTTCCGTTAGGCTAGCACTTGCCAGTTGCTTCCGGGCGCGTTAGGCTGCCACCGATGCGCGTGGCCGGTGTGCTGCTGCTCGGCCTCACCCTGCTTGGGCTGCTGCTCGCAGCCAGCCTGGTGCCGGCTCGTGCTGGGCCAGGGGAGCGGCGTCCACTCGAATCGTTTCATCCGACCCTTGGCGTCCACACCCGCCTGACCGACGAGGTCGAGCCCTGGAAGATCCAGCGGACGATGGCCATGGTCCGCCAGATGGGCGCACGCTGGGTGGTCGAGTACTTTCCCTGGACCTACATCGAGCTTGCCAAGGGGCAGTACGACTGGGCCCACGCCGACCTGGTCATCGAGGCTGCTGAAGCAGAAGGGCTCACCCTGGTAGCCCGCATCGACCATGTTCCTGCCTGGGCGCGCCCTCCTGGCACCAGCGACCGCTATCTCGATGAGCGCGGCATGCGCGAGTACGGGGACTTCGTCGCAGCCTTCGCTCGTCGCTATCAGGGGCGGGTCTCCCACTACATCATCTGGAACGAGCCGAATACGACCCTCGAGTGGGGCTTCCGACCAGTTGACCCGGTCGCCTACGTTGCGCTTCTCAAAACGGCTTACCGACGGATCAAGGCGGTCGATCCGCGGGCGGTCGTGCTCCCGGCGGCCCTCGCGCCAACCCTCGAACGGACCACGGAGAACTTGAACGACCTCGACTACCTTCAGCGCATGTACGATGCGGGCGCGCGCGAGTACTTCGACCTGATGAACATTCATGCCTACGGGCTGCGGAATCCACCCGACGACCCGCCCGCTCCTGACCGCCTGAACTTTGCCCGGGCTGCCCTCGTCCGCGAGGTGATGGTCCGCAATGGCGATGCCGCGAAGGCTGCCCTTATCAGCGAGGCGGGCTGGAACGACCATCCCCGCTGGACGAAGGCAGTGCGCCCAGCCCAGCGGGTGGAGTACACCGTGCGTGCCATCCAAAAAGCCGAGCAGGAATGGCCCTGGGTGGTGGGGGTCTGTTTCTGGAACTTCCGCCTGCCGTTCCCCGCTCGTAACTACAACGACTACTACACCTTCGTCGATCAGGAGTTCCGCCCCAAGCCGGTCTACCAGGCTGTGCGCGACTACGCTACCCGCTAGCTGGTAGGAGCATCAGCCTGCTGTGCGTGAGGAGGGAGAGGCGCGCACCGTTCGTAGGTGGCAGGACCAGCCCGGACGGGAGCGGAGTAGCGCTAGCGCGCCTCTGAACCCATCGTTGGTGGGAGGTTCACGCGCAGGCGGGCAAGATCCCCCACGAACTCGAAGGAGTCCTCGCGGTGGTGGCCGTCGATGGTGAGAAGGTTCAGCCGCGCGCGCAACGCGACCACATGGTCGGTCGTCGAGACGTGGTCGGCGAAGCGCCGGTCCTGCCAGAGGCTGATCCGCAGGTACTGGAGGGGGTTCACCACCGAGCGGAGCACCATTCCCAGGATATGTCCCTCCTGCTGGTCCGCGATGTCGTTCAACTCCAACAGGATCCGCTCGCCCTCGGCCACATCCTGGGCAGGAAAGACCACCGAGGTCACTCGTGCGTAGGCCATTGCCCCTCCCACAGCTCGTCGCCTCAGGCCAGTCTAGCGAGAATGTTTCGGCGGTTCAAGCGTTCTGGGAGCATGGGCGTACCAGTAGCGGAGTGCTGCCCCACTGAGCACGAAGAGCGAGCCGCCTGCTCCGAGGGCGACCAACCCCTCGCTTGCCAGGTGGACCCAGAACGCTGGCTCACCGGGCTGCCAGGGCGGGTCCGTCCAGCCGAGGTGCCAGAGCCAGGCGAGCAGCCCTCCTCCAGCGAAGGAAAGCCCCAACCGCCGCCAGCTCCGCCTGGTCCGCTGCCAGAGGCTGGCTTTCCCCGAGATAGGGGCAGGCGGTGCCTCAGGCATGGGTACCGAAGGTGTAGGTGTCGTAGTCACGACGCACTGCGCGCAGGATCTGGAACGTCTCAACCCGCGTGATGTTCGGAATCGTAGCCAGCCGCTCAGTCAGAAATTCGAAGAGCTCCTCGCTATTGCGAAACGAGACAGCAATCATGATACTGAATCGGCCCGAGAGCACCGCGACCCAGCGGACCTGACTGAGACTCGCCAGCGCCGATGCCACCTCACGAACCGCGGCGGGCGGCGTCTCAATGCCAACCAGCACGCTCGTGGTATATCCCAGCCGCCGCAGATCGGCCAGCGCCGCGATCTCGATCACCTCGCTCCGCACTAAGCGCCGGATCCGGTTACGCACCGTCGATTCACTCACCCCCAGCTTCCGTGCGATTTCCGTGTTCGCTTGCCGGCCATCCTGCCGCAGCTCTTGAATGATCCGCTGGTCGAGCTCGTCCAATCTTAGTGCCCGATCCTCGCCCCGCGAGGAATTCGAATTTCGCCGGTCTTCCATCATTTCTCCTGTGGTTTACTCAGGTTTCGAGAGATTATCTACGAAGTCCGGGAAGTATTGACGGTTTTGCGACGATATGCTACATTCTTGGTCAGGCGCTCGCCTGAAGAGGGGGGAGTGCCGCGGAGCGCGACGATGCGGAACTATCTGCTTCAGCGCGTCGTCCTCGTTCTCCCCACCGTCCTGGGGACGTTGACCCTCGTCTTCTTCTTTGTCCGGCTCGTCCCCGGCGACGTCGTGATGGCCCGCTTGGCCCAGGCCGGCCGCGTGCGCCCCGAGTAGCTTGAGGTCCTCCGCGCTCAGCTCGGGCTCGACCGCCCGCTCCTCCTCCAATACCTGGACTACCTGACTGCCCTGCTGCGGGGAGACCTCGGTCGCTCGCTCTGGTTAGGGCAGCCTGTCGTCGACGAGATCGCCCGTGCGCTGCCAGTCACCCTCGAACTTGCTGTCCTGGCGGCTCTGCTTGCCCTGCTCGTCGCCATCCCGGTCGGCGTGCTCTCGGCGACCCGGCGTAATTCTCCCTTGGATTACCTCCTTCGCGCCCTCAGCGTTACCTTCCTCGCCACGCCGAGTTTCTGGATTGCTACCCTCATCATCCTGGTCCTGTCAGTCCGGTTCCGCTGGCTGCCGGCCACTACCTACATCAGTCCACTCCAGGACCCCCTCGCCAATCTGACCCAGTTCCTCATTCCAGCAACCATCCTCGGCCTGGCCCTCGCTGCTAGCGTCATGCGAATGACGCGCTCCTCCCTGCTCGAAGTGCTGAGCGAGGACTACGTGCGCACCGCCCGGGCCAAAGGGCTGGCCGACCGGACCGTACTCTTCCGCCACGCCCTCCGCACCGCACTCATCCCGATAGTGACCGTCATCGGCCTCCAGTGGGGCCAGTTGATCGGGGGGAGCGTCATCATCGAAACGGTCTTCGGCCTTCCTGGCATGGGGAGCCTGGTGCTCGCGGCAATCCAGACCCGTGACTACCCACTCCTCCAGGGTGCGGTGCTGGTCATTGCCCTCTGGATGGTCCTGCTCAACCTGCTGGTCGACGCTGCTTATCTCGTCATCGACCCCCGGTTACGGAGCTGAGGTAGGGAGGAGGACCGCATGATCGTCATCGAGCAGCCACACCGGCCAGCCCAAGCACTGGAGCACTGGCGGCGCCAGCCGACGGTCCTGCAGCGGAGCTGGCGTCAGCTCCGCCGTGAGCCGGTGGCAGGTGTGGCGGCGGTGGCCATCGTGGGATTGGTGGTGCTGGCAGTCTTTGCACCGCTCATTGCACCGTACGACCCCTTTGCCAGTGGGGTGGGTGACCCGCTCACTCCACCGGGGCCGGACCACTGGTTCGGCACCGACCAGCTCGGGCGGGACCTGCTCAGCCGCGTCATCTTTGGGGCTCGCATCTCCCTGACAGTTGCCCTGATCGCTGTCGGGCTGGGAACCACCACTGGTGTGGTCATCGGCCTCACCTGCGGCTTCTTCGAGGGGCTTTATGACCTTCTCGTCCAGCGGCTGATGGACAGCATTCTTGCATTCCCTGCTCTTGTCCTCGCGCTGGTCGTTGTTTCCATGCCGGCCCTTGTGCTGGGCGACCCGGAATACCGCCAGGCACTGCTGGTGACCCAGACCGCGGGCCGCATCAAGGAC
>JAILZB010000117.1 GCA_023512725.1 Chloroflexota bacterium
GGACAAGCGACTGGACGCGTCCCGGTGCCCGGCTGGCCATGCCCACTGCGAAGCCGGCACCGGTGTGAAAGCCGATCAGATTGACCTCAACGATCCCGAGGCGGTCCAGCGCCTCGAAGAAGACGTCGCAGTACTCCTCGAAGCTCGGCTGGCGGGGGGGCGGGTCGGACATCCCGAAACCGGGTGTATCGAGGGCGTACACCCGGCACCGCTGGGCGAGCAAAGGCAGGACCGGCAGCCACATCCGGCTGGAGTTCGCCGTCTGGTGCAGCAGGACCAGAAACGGGCCATGTTCTCCCGCCCGCCGGAAGTGCAACTGGCCCCAGCGGGTGCTGACATATCCCTTCTGGATGGCAGGCGATATCTCCCTCTCCACAGCGCCCATTGTGGCATACGGCGCGGGGTGAGGGGCTAGCGTAGCTTGCTGATCGTCGCTACCTCGATTGAGGTATCGGGATAGGGCTGAAAGCCGCGCACCTTCGGTGAGACCACCCAGGTCAGGTCCTGGTAGTACACCGGTAGGACGGGCGCCTCCTCATACACCAGCCGGATCATCTCCCGCAACAAGGCCAACCGCCGCTGCGGGTCGGTCTCCCGGCGCTGACGGGCGTAGAGGGTCGCAAACTGCTCATTGCGCCAGGTAGAGCGCGCCTCTGGGCGCTGGGCCACTGTGCCAACGTTCTGATAGGCCGCATCGGCATCGCGGACATCCCCGTCGAACGAGCGCGCCACCCAGACATCTCCGACCGGCCCGCTGTTGAAACGCTCGGTGAAGACCGCGAGGTCAAGCAGTTCCAGCTCCAGCTCGACTCCCACTTCCTTCCACATCCCCGCGACCGCTTCGACAAAGGGCCGCCCCCCAGCCGTCAGGTTCGCTTTTACCTTGAAGCCGCCCCCAGGATAGCCCGCTTCCGCGAGCAGTTGCCGCGCTTTCGCCGGGTCGTAGGGCCAGGGCTTGAGGTCGGGGTCATAGCCGAAGCCTGCCGGGCTGACCATCTGTGCTGCCGGCTTGACAAACCCCTGGAAGAGCCGGTTCGCGATCGTCTCGCGGTCGATCGCGTAGGTGAGCGCCTGGCGAACGCGCTTCTCGCGGAAGGGCGGGGTGGCGATCGTGTTCAACTCCAGGTACCACGCCCCCGGGAAGACCCCTTCGGTGACCGTAAACCCCATCCCCTTGAATTGGACAACCTGGTCGATGGTGAGGTTGAAGACCGCATCGACCTCACCCGTCCGCAGCCCAGCCGCCAGCGGCGTTCGGTCGGGGTTGAACTGGAGGACCACCGTTGGCGTCTTCGGCCGTCCACGCCAGGAGTCGAACGCTTCCAGCACTACCCGCTCGTTTGGGAAGTACTCCCGCACCCGGTAGGGGCCGGTTCCCGAGGGCCTACCCGCCCCAAAGGCCGGCGCTCCTACCTCGGCGAGGTAGCGCGGCGGGATCATCCGGACGATCAGCAGCCGGCGCAGTAAGAGCGGGTCGGGATCGGTAGCACGCACCCGGAGGAGGGTCGGCGTCGGCGCTTCCACCTGCGCGATCGTGGCAAGGGTGGAACGGAAGATCGAACGCGTCTCCGGGTTTAGCACCCGCTCAATGTTCCACTGGGCGACCCTGGCATCGAACCCTTCACCGGTATGGAAGCGCACGCCCTCGCGCAGGGTGAACTCGACCGTCCGCTCGTCGAGCTGGCGCCAGGCGGTCGCCAGCGACGGCACTAGCGCTCCGCTAGCATCGAAGCGCAGCAGCTGGTCAAAGATCCCCTGGAACGCGAACGCCCCCGTCTGGGCCACGGTTACGTGGGGGTCGAACGTGGGGAGAGTGGTCGGATACCCAACGACGACCGTGTCGGCAAGCGGCGCCGGGGTGGGGAGTGCCGGCGCCCCCGGGGTGACCCCCATGCAGCCTGCCAGCATCAGGAGAAGCGGAGCGAGGATGGCAAGGCGAGCACGCATTGGGCCTCCCACGTTGCAGGTCGCATGCGGATAGGTCGGAAGCGAACATAGCATAGCGGGGCGCGGCCTTTGCGATTTTCTCGCGAGGGCTTCCTCAGGAGACGGCGCCTAGTACCGCCGTGGGCGGCGCGACGACCCAGGCCACCTCCTGATGGCGGGGCAGGCGGGCGAGCAACTCGGCGACTGTGGCCTCCAACCCGGGGGGACGCAGCGTCGGCGCGATCTCAGCGAGCGGCGCCAGCACGAAGGCACGCTCAGCCAGCTGAGGATGCGGGATGGTCAGGGTAGGGGTGCTCAGTACCAGCTCATCGTAGAGTAAGAGGTCGATGTCGATCCGGCGGGGCCCCCAGCGACGACCTCCCTCCTCGCGCCCCAACTGCCGCTCGATCGCCTTCAGGGTGGCGTGCAGCGCCATGGGGGAGCGCTGGGTCCGCACGGCAGCGCAGAGATTGAGAAACCGCGGCTGGTCCACCTCGCCCCACGGCTCCGTCTCGTAGACCGAGGAAAGCGCCACCAGCTCTTCCTGCACTGCTACCGCCGCAACCGCCGCGCGCAGCAGGGCCAGCCGGTCGTCGAGGTTCGAGCCGAAGCCAAGGTAGACAGTCGCCACGCCGAGGCAGTATACCCTTCCCGTGACGAGCGAGCTGCCACCACTCCCAGGCTGGCTAGCCTTGCGCGGCTTGCGTTGCCTGGGACGCCACGGGGCCTATCCGGGGGAGCAGGAGCAGGAGCGCCCCTTTCTGGTCGATGTTGCCCTGCGGTGCGACCTCCGCGCCGCCGTCGCCACCGACCAGCTGACCGCGACCCTCGACTTCGCCGCCCTTGCCGCCGCGGTACGCGCCGTCGTCGCGGGGCCATCGCGCACGCTCCTGGAGCGGCTTGCCTTCGAGGTCGCTCAGGCGCTGCTCCAGCACTTCCCAGAGGTGGCCGTCGTGCGGGTACGCGTGGCAAAGCCCGAGCCGCCTGGCCTGGACGCGCGTGAGGAAGCGGTCGAGCTCGAACTGGGGCGCGCCGCGGGCAGCTAGGCCGGCTCCGCGATGAGGGGCGCATCCTTCCCCAGTCGGAGTGCCCAACCCATCCGGGCCGCCCGCACGGCCGGCAGCACGTCGTGCACGCGGATGATGGCGGCTCCGGCAAAGGCCGCCAGCGCCACGCAGGCGAGGGTCCCTTCCAGGCGCTCGTTCACCGGCAGCCCGAGCGCGCGGCCGACGAACGATTTCCGTGAGGGACCAACCAGGAGGGGCAAAGGCGCCAACCGCCGACGAAGTTCCTCCAGCCGACGCAGCAGCTCGAGGCTCTCCGCGGGGGATTTGCCAAAGCCAAGGCCTGGGTCAGCGATCAGGCGCTGCTCGGGAACTCCTGCCCGGATCGCCTGCTCGGCCAGGTGCGTCAGCCCGGCGACCACCTCCTCCACCACGTCACCGGTCCCCGCGGTGGGGTAGTAGCCCCCCAGCCGGTCCTGGGCGGGACACGCCGTCCAGCGGTTATGGGTGAGCACCAACCAGGCGGCGTGGCGGGCTGCGACCGCGGCCAGCTCCGGGTCGCGCAGACCCGAGACGTCGTTCAGCACGCACGCCCCTGCCGCGAGCGCCTGGTCAGCGACCACCGGCTTCTGGGTATCGATCGAGAGCGGCACGCGCACGCGCGTCACCAGGTGCCTCAGCGGCGGCAGCACGCGGGCCAGTTCCTCAGCGGCCGGAACTGGCTGGGCTCCCGGCCGGGTGGACTCGCCGCCCAGGTCGAGGATGGCCGCCCCAGTGCGGACCTGCTCCTCTCCCCGGGCGACCAGCGCCTCCACCGCGAGCAGCCCATCACCCGAGAAGGAGTCCGGGGTAGCATTCAGCACGCCCATTATCAGGGGCGGACCATCCTGGCTGAGGGTCAGGGTAGGACGCTCAGGACGTGAGGTGGCCATTGTCCGAGCGGGAAAGAACGGTGTCAGCAGGCGAGCGCGAGGCCCTCGCCTGGTTGTTCAGCTTCGCCGACCAGGAACGGGGTGTTGGCTGGAACCCTGCCGCGAGCCCCGCCGAGCAGTGGAAACTGGGGCGGACGCGCGCCCTCCTTGACCTGGCCGGCGCGCCCGACCGCCAGCTCCGGACCGTCCTCATCGCCGGGACAAAGGGCAAGGGCTCCACCGCTGCTTTCCTCGCCAGTCTGCTGGCCGCCGCTGGGGTCCGCGTTGGGCTGTACTCCCAGCCGCACCTGCAAGTCTACCACGAGCGGATCCGGGTGGACGGCGAAGTCGTGGCCAGCGAGCGCTTTGCCGCGGCGGTCCAGCGCCTCCGCCAGCGGGTCGCTCGCTTCCGCCAGGAGCTCCCAGAGGCCGGAGAGCCCACCACCTTCGAACTCACCACCGCGCTCGCCGTCGAGCTCTTTGCTGAAGCGGGCTGCCAGATCGCGGTGATGGAGGTGGGGCTCGGTGGACGGCTCGATGCCACCAACGCGCTGGCGCCAGAACTTTCGCTCATCACCCCGATCAGCTACGACCACACCGAGATCCTCGGGCGGACGCTGCGCGCGATCGCGACCGAGAAAGCCGGGATCTTGCGAGCGGACCGGCCAGCGCTGCTCGCCCTCCAACGCCCTGCCGCCACCCGGGCGCTCGCGCGCTGCTGCCGGCTGGTAGGCGCCCGCTGCCGCTGGGTGCCACCGCTCGCCGCCGCAGGAGCGGAGGCCGTTCAGCTCCCGAGCGGCCAGGTGGTTCGGCTTAGCCTGGCGGGCACCCACCAGCACCAGAACGCTGCCCTGGCCCTCGCTGCTGCTGAGGTCCTGCTCGGTCCTGCCCTCGCTGAAGAAGCGGTCGTCCGCGGGCTCACCCGCCTCCGCTGGCCCGGGCGGTTCGAAGTGGTGGCGGGTGAGCCACCGGTCGTTCTGGATGGCGCCCACAACGATGCCTCGGCTCGCGCCCTCAGCGAGGCCTTGCAGCGGTACGCCAGCGATCGGCCGGTGCTGCTCGTGCTTGGGATGAGCCGGGAGAAAGCCGCCCAGGCCATCCTGCGTCCGCTCCTTCCCCTCGCCAGCACCATCTGGGTGACCGCTGCTCACAGTCCCCGGGCGCTCCCGACCGAGCAGTTGGCTGCCCTCTGCCGGCGGTTGACGCGGGTACCCGTCCAGCAAGCGCCCTCGGTTGCGGCGGCGCTGGAGGCTGCCCGCCGCGTGGGGCGTGACGCAGTCGTGTGTGTCACCGGCTCGCTGCTGGTGGTGGGGGAAGCCCGCTCAGCGCTCGGGCTGCCGCCGGTCTGGCGCCTGTGGGAAGCAGGAGCCGAAGCCCGCCGGGAGGAAGGGGGATGAGAAAGCTAGACAAGGCATTATGCCTTAGATAGTATCCGGCCAGTGAGGAGATGATGGCGAAACCCAGGCGCTGCGCGGGGAGCCAGCCACCATCCGCTTTCGCGGGCCGATGTGCCTCCAGTTCGCTCCCGACGTCGCGGCTGCCTTCGCCGCCGCAGCCATGCTTCCCAGTCAGGGCAGCCCGGTCTTCACCCTCCCGGGCATCGTGATCACGGTGGAGGAATATATCGCCCAGGTCGAACAGCTCGTCCCCGCTCTCCGCGGTCGGCTCCGCTGCGAAGGAACGTCGCTGCCCTTCCCCGCCAAGCTGGCCAGCGATGGCGTGACGGAGTTCCTCGGTCCGCTCCCACAGACCCCGCTTGCCGAGGGGATCGCCCGTACCATTGTCCACTTTCAGCACCAGGGCCTCCCGACTGTTCCGGCGACGCGGGGGGATTGACAGTGTCGGTGCGCTGCGCTATAGTGGCAGCGCGACGAGGGTAGGCGCGAGGCTGGGCGTCGGGACGACGCCGGATGGGATCCCGTGATGAGCGGAGTGGTGAGGTAAACTCGAGTGCGAGTGTGTAGCGCCTACACCGGAAGTCGTCGACAAACGAGAGGAGGGGCCTAGGCCCCTCCTCTCGTTTGTGTCCTTCCTGCCAGCACGGCGCTACGAGCAGAACGCCATGCCACACGAGGTCACCCTCATCCCGGGCGACGGCATCGGCCCCGAGGTCACCGCCGCAGCGCGTCGGGTGCTCGATGCCAGTGGAGTTGCCATCCAGTGGCATGAGCACCCGGCGGGGCAGGCAGCCCTCGAAGCCGTGGGCACCCCGCTCCCGGATTCCACCCTCGCGGCGATCACGCGGACCGGGGTTGCGCTCAAAGGGCCAACAGCGACCCCGGTCGGCAGTGGCTTTCGCAGTGTCAACGTGGCGCTTCGTCAGGCCCTCCAACTCTACGCCAACCTTCGGCCCATCCGCTCCTTCCGTGGCATCCGCACTCCCTTCGAAGACGTTGACCTCATCATCATCCGCGAGAATACCGAAGACCTCTACCTGGGCATCGAGCACCCCGTCGATGACCTCGGCGCAGTCGGATTCAAGATCACCACCCGCAAGGGAAGCGAGCGGATTGCGCGTTTCGCCTTCGAGTATGCCAAGCGCCTCGGCCGGCGGCTGGTCACCGCGGTGCACAAGGCCAACATCTTCAGCGCCAGCGATGGCCTCTTTCTCGCTGGCTGTCGCCGCATCGCTGGCCATTACCCCGAGATCGCGTATCAGGAGCGGCTGGTCGATAACCTTGCCGCCCAGATGATCCGTCGCCCGCGGGACTTCGACCTCCTGCTCCTCCCAAACCTGTACGGTGATATCTACTCCGACCTGTGTGCCGGGCTGGTCGGTGGGCTTGGCGTCGCGCCAGGGGCCAATATCGGCGAGCACGGCGCCATCTTCGAGGCCGTTCACGGCACCGCTCCCGATATCGCGGGCAAGAACCTGGCCAACCCCACCGCGATGATCCTTTCGGGCGTGATGTTGCTCGAATACCTGGGCGAGTTCGAGGCCGCCAGCCGGGTTACGGTTGCGGTCGAGGCAGTGCTGGCGGAGGGCCGAGTTGTCACCCGGGACCTAGGCGGCCAGGCGACGACGACCGAGATGACGGAGGCGATCTGTCGCCAGCTCACTCGCCCTCACCGGCCGGGTCGGCTGCTGCTCGATGAGCAGACCCGGGTGGCCGATGTCCTGCGGGCAGTCGCAGCCACCTCCCGGGAAGGGCCGGTCTGGTCCGCGGCGGCCGACGAGTTCGCGGTGACGGCAGTGGTCTACCCAGACGGCCACGGCTCCAGCGCGGCCATCGCCTCGTTCGACCAGCTGATCATCGTCCTCGAAGGCGAAGGGGCGATCGAGATTGCCGGCGAACGCTACCCCCTCCATCCTGGCAAAATCGCCCATGTCCCGCGGGGTGTCCGCTGGCAGGTCCGTGCTGAAGGCGGGCGCCTCGTCTATCTTGCAGTCCACCGCCACCCGTAGGCGGTGGTCGCGCGGAGGAACGCGGTGCTCCTACTGGACTCTGCTCTCGCCAGCGATGCTCACCGCGCTGCTGAACTGGGCTACGTCAGCGGCGCGACAACCAACCCGACCCTGATCGCCCAGAGTGGCCAGCCAGCGCGCGAGGTGATCGCCATGCTGCTGGCCACCCTGCCCGGCCCGGTGTTCTACCAACCGATTGGAACGACCAGCGAGGCGATCGTGGCGGAGGGGCGCGCTATCGCGAGCCTCGACCCCAGTCGGGTCGTCCTGAAGCTGCCCTGCACCCTCGCTGGCCTCGCCGCCGGTGCCCGCCTCCGCGGGGAGGTAGACTACGGGTTCACCGCCGTCTTCACCCCAGCCCAGGTCATCGTCGCGGCAGCGGCAGGGGGACGGTACGTCCTCCCCTACCTGAACCGCCTCACCCGGCTGGTGGGTGATGGTCCGGGTATCATCCGCCAGCTGGCCAGCGTGGCACGCGACCTCGAGCTGGTAGTGGCGAGCATCAAATCGCCAGAAGAAGCGGTGGCTGCCCTGGCCGCCGGCGCCCACCGCTTGACCCTACCGCTTGCCGTGCTCGAAGCGATGGCCCACAGCCCCTTGACCGAGCTTGCCCTCGAAGAGTTCCAGCGCGCCTCCCGCCCCCCCACATCAGCGACCACCGGGCATGCGCCGTGAGCTACAATGCTCTCACAAGCCCCGGCTGGCCCGGGAAGCGTTCAGTGAGGAGCGACCGATGGCCAAGTATGACCTCGCAATTCTGAATGGCACCGTGGTCTTTCCCTATCTCGGCCCGCTGCGCGCCGATGTTGCCGCGCGGGGTGGCAAAATCGTCGCGATTGAGGACGAAATCGCCCCGGCCGATGCCGAGCAGGTGATCGATGCCCGCGGGAAGCTCGTCTTTCCGGGGGCGGTCGACTCCCACTTCCACATCGGGATCTACCGGCCGATCCCCGAGGATGCGCGGAGCGAAACGATGTCCTCCCTGGTGGGGGGGGTGACGACGGTGCTGAGCTACTTCCGCACCGGGCATCATTACCTTGATAAGACCGGGCCGTACCGGGAGATCTATCCCGAAGTGCTGGCGCTCACGCGCGGTAACGCCTACACCGACTATGGCTATCACATCGGCATCATGACCTCCGCCCAGATCGATGAGATCGACTGGCTGGTCGGTGAGACCGGGGTCTCCTCCTTCAAGTACTTCATGTTCTACAAGGGGCTCAACCTGGCAGCCTCTTCGACCGCCGGCCTCGATTACACGATGAGCGACATTTACGACCTCGGCCATCTCTACCGCTACATGCAGGCGATCGTCCGCGCGAACCAGAAGTACCAGCAGCGGATCAGCCTCTCGCTCCACTGCGAGCACGCGGAGATCATCCGCACCATGATCGACGAGGTGAAAGCGCTCGGTCTTCAGGGATTGGAGGCCTACCACCGCGCTCGTCCACCGTTCCAGGAGCGGCTTGCGATCGCCGAAGCGGTGCTCCTGGCCGATGTCACCCAGTGCCCGCTCAACCTGCTCCATCTCTCGAGCGCCGAGGCCCTCCAGGGGGGCATGAAGGCTCGCCTCGACTACCCGAGCCTGGACATCCAGCTGGAGACCACCCTCCACCACCTCTGCCTGACCTACGAGACCGCCCACGGGGGGATCGAGAGCGGCAAGGTGAACCCGCCGCTGCGGACAAAGGAGGACAACGAGGCGCTCTGGGCGGGCGTACTGCGCGGCGAGATCAACCAGGTTGTTTCCGACCACGCCTGCTGCATGCTCGAAATGAAGCGGGGCGGCGTCTGGGAGGCGCAGCCGGGCTTTGGCGGTACCAGCCTGATCTACCCGGTGATGGTCTCCGAGGGCCACCACAAGCGCGGCCTTCCCCTCGCGCGCGTCGCTGAACTGGTGAGCGCCCAGCCCGCGCGCAACTATGGGCTGTACCCGCGCAAGGGCACGATCGCAGTCGGCAGCGATGCCGATTTCGCCATCATCGACCCCGAGCTGGAGCAGACGGTCACCACCGAGCTGCTGCTCTCGGCCCAGAACCATACCCCCTTCGAGGGCTACCGGCTGAAGGGCTGGCCCGTCCAGACCATCCGCGCGGGCAAGCTGATGTTCGATCGCGGCAAGGTGGTCGGCCAGCCGGACGGCGTGTACCTCAAGCGGCCCGATGCCCTCTACAGCGCCCAGCGCGAGCCAGTGCCCGCCTGAGCCAGCACGAAGCGCCCATCGCCCCGGCCGGGCGGTCGCATGCCTGCCTCGGTCGGCTGGCTAGTTCCCGGTAATCAAATAGAGCAAGAGCCGGTCGGCGGTTTGGGGTGCCCAGGCATCGAAGCCGCGCCAGTGCCCGAAGCGTGGGCGGAGCGCAGCGGCTGCCTCCTGACAGACGGCAAGGCGTACCCGCTCCGTCATCGCCACGCCATCCTCGCCGGGCAATGGAGCCTGGCCGCCTTGCGCCCGGTAGGCCCGGGCGGTGGCCGCCAGCAACTCGTGGAAGAACTGGGCGTACCCGTCGATCCACTCGGCGGTTGCCGGGCCGGCGTGCCCGCCCAGCACGAGGTCAGCCCCAAGGGTGCGGCAGGCGGCTAACGTCTCCAGCAAGCCGAGCACGTCAGTATCCGGGAGGTTGCGGTAGGGTGCCAGCCCAGGCTCGACCAGGTCGCAGAAGAACAGGAGGCGGCCGGCATCAGTCTCGAAGAGCAGGCCGATGTTCGATGCTGAATGATTGGGCCCGAAGTAGCGCACCTCCACCCGGTGCTGCCCGAAGCGGAGCTCCTCCTCGTCTTGGACGAGTCGCGTCGGGAGCAGGATATCGGGGTCGCGGCGACGAAGGATACGTTCCCGCGCGCGGGGATGGGCGATGATCTCCGCCTCGGGCCCGAGCTCCGCGGCACCGACGATATGGTCGCGGTGGTCGTGGCTGTAGATGACCGCACGGACCGGGGCATCCGTCAGCTGCCGGATGGCTGCCCGGTAGGCCCGCGCTGCCTCCGCGTCGATCGGGTCGACCGCTATCACTCCCTCTGCCGTCACGAGTAGCGGACTGACCACAACCCCACGTGGCCAGCGGAAGAGGTACACCCCCTTGCCTAGCGGTTCGAGCGTGCCGTGGCCCATCATCCCTCCCAGCAGCGATTGTACGTGGAAGGACCCGCCGAGGGGAGGGCCCCGGCCGCCTCACGCGGGTGCAAGGGTAGGCTGGTAGACGCCGCGCAACGTTCTCCCCTACGTTCCCGCCAGCGGGATGCCGACAGAGAGGAGGAGGGATGGCAAGCTACCGCGACTGGCTGATGCGCTTCCCGATGGCAGCAATGCGAGGCACAGCGCGGCTCGGCGTCCGGCTCCAGCCCCGCGTCGTGGTCTACCCCCACGGGGTGGTCGAGCTGGGCGGCTTTCCGTTCTGCTCCGCCGACGAGGCAGTACTCGCGTTCCGCGACCTCCTGGAGCGCGCCCACCGCCAGGCTCAGGAGCGCGCGAGCAGGCGCTAGCGGCTGCGCTACAATTCCGCCGCGATCTCGCGCTTCGGGGGTCAGATGCGGTGGCAAGCGCTGCTTGGGGTGCTGGTGCTCAGTTGGCTGCTTCCGCCGGCTGTCCTCGCCCAGGCTGAGCCCAGCTGGGTACGCGGGTTTCCCCAGCGGCTCACCCCTCAGTGCGACTGGTACGTCGCTCTCTGGTCGGACGGCACCTACGCAGCGACGCCCTGGCGCTGTGAGCCGGGGGTAGTGATTGTCGAGCAGGTCCAGCGCGAGGGGGTGACCACCGAACTCAGCCGGAGCAGCGGCGGCTATCCCCAGCTTGCGGCCAATGGCTGCGTGGAATACGTGACGGCGTGGAGCGATGGCAGCTTCAGCTGGGTGCCCTTCAGTTGCCCGCCTGGCGTGAGCTACCGCAAATCCCAGGCCGGGCTCCTCGACCCGGCGATCGACCGCCGTGAACTCCGGTTAGCGCCAGAGCCCCCTCGTGAACCGGGCCAGCTCTACCGTGCGGCCAGTATCGAATTCGCGCCCCAGTGTGGCTTCACCCTGGTCAAGATCGCGGTGGTCGACGCCAACGGCCAGCCGCTCAACGGCGTGCGAGCTACTGTCGACTGGAACGACCGCCAGGGTCCACTGATCGTGACCAAACCGACCGGCGACTTCGGCTTCCCCCCCGGTTGGACCGATGCCAGCCTGAGTGGGCGAGGGATGGTGATCGGGCAGTGGCGGCTCTGGCTAATCGATGCGGCGGGTGCCCGCCTCTCGGACATCGTCTCCTTCGAGACCAACAACGACTGCGAATCCCCGAACGCCAAGCAGATCGTGATCGTTACCTTTCGGGCGCTCTAGGGGGTGGTTCCTCCTCCCGCAGGATGTAGCCGACGCCGCGCACGGTGTGGATG
>JAILZB010000118.1 GCA_023512725.1 Chloroflexota bacterium
CTGTATACCACCGCTGCCAAGGCGGCAACGGTCGTAGCGGCGTTGATGGCGGCACTGCTGGTGATCGGTGCCCTGTTTGGTCGCCGCAAACCCGAGCCCACCGTGAGTGGCCCTGGGGTGCGGGTCACCGAGGTTGCTCAGAAGCAACTGACCGCGGCCCGTCAGCAGCAGGAGCATTCGCTGGTAGCTGCCCTCGACAGCATGCGCACCCGGATCGAAGATGCCAACTCCCCGCTGGCAGTCCGCACCCGGGCGCTCGAAGAGCAGATCGCCGCCCTCGCCCGCAGCAAACCGCACCTGCTGGCCGAGATGATGGAACGCTGGATCGACGAGAAGGACTGAGCGATGGCCAAGCCTCCCCCTGCCGCTGACCACGTGAACGAACTACGGGCTACCGGACGCCGGCGCCTGACCGGACGTCAGAAGGCAGCCGCGCTCCTGATCGCGCTCGGTCCGACCCTCTCCTCCCAGCTGCTCAAGCTGTTTAGCGATGAGCGGTTGGAGATCGCGATCGCCGAGGTGTTCCGGCTTGAGCGTCTGGACATGGAGACGCGCCTGGAAGTGCTCGAAGAGGCGTTCGAGACCGCGATGGCGGAGGACTACCTGACGACAGGTGGGCTCGACTATGCCCGCGAGATCCTCCAGCGGGCCCTCGGGCCCCAGAAGACGAGCGAGATCCTGGACCGGATCACCGGCCGGCGGACTAATCCCTTCGACTTCGTCCGCGAGATCGACCCCAGCCAGGTGATGAGCTTCCTCCAGGGGGAGCACCCCCAGACGATCGCCCTGGTGGTGGCGCACCTGCCTGCCACGGCGGCCGCGCAGGTGATCGCCCATCTCGACCCCGAGCTCCAGGGGGAGGTCGCCTCGCGCATCGCGGCG
The DNA here is from genome assembly GCA_023512725.1 of Chloroflexota bacterium. Classification (GTDB taxonomy): domain Bacteria; phylum Chloroflexota; class Dehalococcoidia; order SpSt-223; family SpSt-223; genus JANWZD01. The sequence continues at coordinate 883 of JAILZB010000118.1, forward strand.
ATGAACCGCACGGCCCCGGAGGTCGTCGAGGCGGTCGAGAAATCGTTCAAGCGCAAGCTTTCGGCGGTCACCAGCCAGGAGTTTTCGAATGTCGGCGGGCTGGACTATCTGGTGCGCGTGCTGAACCAGGTCGACCGGGCGACCGAGAAGAGCATCCTGTCCAGCCTCGACCCGACCCTGGCCGAGGAAGTGCGCAAGCGGATGTTCGTCTTCGAGGATATCGCCAAGCTCGACGACCGCTCGATCCAGCGGGTCCTGCGTGAGGTCAACTCGCGCGATCTGGTGCTGGCGATGCGTGGCTGCACCGACGACGTCCAGCGGCGCATCCTCAGCAACATGAGCTCTCGTGCCGCCCAGACCCTCAAGGACGACCTCGAAGCCCTGGGCCCGGTGCGACTGAAGAATGTCGAAGAAGCGCAGCAGAACATCGTGCGGGTGATCCGTCGCCTCGACGAGGCCGAGGAGATCGTCATCAGCCGCGGCAACTCGCGCGACGAGGTGCTGATCTAGATGAGCCGTGTCGTCAAGGCTGCCGAGGTGCGGATTGTCGAGAGCCGGGCGGTCGGGCCGCGCCCGGCCGCCGCGGCGGACCCCGAACCGGTGCTTCCCCCTGCCCCGTCCGTCGGCGACCTGGTGGCCGACCATCTCGCCCAGGCGGAAGCGCGGGCTGCCCAGATCCTGGCTGAGGCCCAGGCGCAAGCGGAGGCTATCCTGGAAGAGGCGAAGCAGACCGCTCTCCAGACCGAGCTCGATGCCTACGAGTCAGGCAAGGCCGAAGGCTACCAGGCCGGCTACGAGGCGGGGCTCGCCAGCCTGGACCGCCTGGCCGACCTGGTCGACCACGTGGCGGTCGAGTGGGAGGAAGCCGTACGGAGCACAGAACGCCAGCTGGTGGAACTTGCGCTTGCGATCGCTGGCCGGATCGTCCACCGCCTCAGCCAGGAGGACGAGGCGATGGTGCTGACCGCAGTTATGCAAGCGCTTGACCATCTGGCGGCCAGCCCGACGGTCAAGGTCCGGGTGAACCCGGGCGACTACGAGCTGGTCACACGCCACTGGGCGGAGACGCGTGGCCCGCGCTACCGCGACCGCGAGTGGACCTTCCTGGCGGATAAGAACGTCGCGGCGGGTGGCTGCGTGCTGGAGCTGGAAGGCGGCCGCATCGATGCCCAGCTGGAGACCCAGCTCCAGGAGGTCCGGCGAGCGCTGCTCGCGGCCGGAGGGTTCGATGAGCGTACGGATTAACCTGGAGCGCTACCGGAACGCGGTAGCCACCTGTGTGCCGGTGCGGACTGAGGGACGGGTCGTCCAAGTGATCGGGCTAACGATCGAGGCCCAGGGCTTGATGAGCCGGGTGGGTGAGCTGTGCTCGCTCCACATCGAGAACGGGCAATACCCGATTACGGCGGAAGTCGTCGGCTTCAAGGGCGACCGGGTGATGCTGATGCCGTTCGCTGAGGTGGCGGGCATCCAGCCCGGAACGCGGGTGACCAGCCGGGGCCGCCTGTTCTCAGTGCCGGTCGGGCCGGAGTTGCTCGGGCGGGTGATCGATGGGCTGGGCCGGCCGATCGACCAGCTTGGTCCGCTTGGGGTCCACCAGCATCAACCGCTGCTGAACGACCCTCCGGCGCCGCTCCGCCGGCCGCGCATCGTCCACCCCCTGGCGACTGGCATCCGCGCCATCGATGGGCTGCTCACGGTGGGTAAGGGGCAGCGGCTGGGGATCTTCGCCGGCTCAGGAGTGGGCAAGAGCATCCTGCTCGGCATGATCGCCCGCAATAGTGAGGCCGACGTCAACGTGATCGCCCTGATCGGCGAGCGGGGTCGCGAGGTGCAGGAGTTCCTCGAACGCGACCTCGGCGAGCGGGGCCGGGCGCGCTCGGTGGTGGTGGTGGCGACCAGCGACGCTCCCGCCCTGATCCGCCTCAAGGCCGCCTGGGTCGCGACGGGGATCGCCGAGTTCTTCCGCTCCCGTGGCCTCCACGTCAACTTCATGATGGACTCGGTCACCCGCTTTGCGATGGCCCAACGGGAGATCGGGCTCGCCGTGGGGGAGCCACCAGCGCTCAAGGGCTATCCTCCCTCGGTCTTTGCGTTGATCCCCAAACTGCTCGAACGCACCGGGACGAGCGAAGAGGGCACCATCACGGGGTTCTACACCGTGCTGGTCGAGGGAGATGACCTGACCGAGCCGGTCACCGATACGGTGCGTAGCGTTCTCGATGGCCACGTCGTCCTGCGGCGGGAACTAGCCGCCCAGAACCATTACCCTGCGATCGACGTGCTCGCTAGCGTCAGCCGGCTGATGACCGCAGTGGCAAGCAAGGAGCACCTGGCCGCAGCGGGACGGGTGCGCGAGCTGCTGGCGGCCTACGAGAACGCACGCGACCTGATCAACATCGGAGCCTACGTCTCGGGCAGCAACCCGACAATCGACCAGGCGATCGCGCTGATGCCGGAGATCGTGGCCTTTTTGCGCCAGCCGATGGACGACCCGGCACCCTGGGACGAAACCCTCGCCCGCCTGATGGACCTGGGAGGGCGGGCGTGACGGCGCGCTTTCGGCTCCAGCCGCTGCTGGACCTTCGGCGGCAGCGGACGGAGGCCCTGGAGATCCAACTGGCTGCGCTCGAGCGGCAGCGCAAGGGCCAGGTGGCGCGGGTCGAGCGCCTGCGGGCCGAGCTGGCCGACCTGGCTGCCTTCATCCACGCCGCCCACCGCCAGGGGCCCCTCGACCTCCGGGCGGTCTCCCAGGCGCGCGGCTACTACGACACCCTCGACCGGCAGCTCGCCCGCGAACAGGCCACGCTCGAGACCCTCACACGCCAGGCCGAACAGCTCCGCGCGGCTCTGGTGGCGGCCCAGCAGGACCAGAAAGCGCTCGAAAAGCTGAAGGAGCGCGAGGAAGAGCGGGCCGCCCGCGAAGCGCAGGCCCAGGAGCGACGGACGAGCGACGAGATCGCGACGGTGCGCTTCAACCTGCGTCGGTTAGGGTCCTTGCCATGAGCTACCGAGGAGGATGCTGATGGAGCCACGCCTGTTCGCCAGCCGCACGCTGCGGAGCCTGACCGCCGCCCTAGACGGCCTCTCCCAGCGGCAGCAGACGATCGCTGCCAACATCGCGAATGTCGATACCCCGTTCTATCAAGCGTCCGATGTCCAGTTCGAAGCGGCCCTTCAGCGTGCCCTCGGAGCCGAAGCAGGGTTGCCACTCGTGCGTACCCATGCTGCCCATCTCACCGCGGCAGGTGAGCCGCCTGCCACGCGCTTCGATGACCTGGTCAGTCGTTCGCGGGTGGGCGAGACGGCACGCCGGAACGATGGCAACACGGTGGACCTTGACCGCGAGATGGCCCGGCTAGCGGAGACTGGCCTACGCTACAGCGCGGTCGCCAGCCTCGTCGCCGCGCGCTACGCCAGCCTTCGTACCGCCATTAGCGAAGGGAAACGGTGACCCGACGCCAGCGGGGTGCCAGCGGAATGGCTCGAGCGGGCGCCCGGCGCAGACGATGGTCGGGGAAGGAGACACGATGGCTGATGGGAAAGGGCTCAGTCAGGAGGAGATCGATGCGCTCCTGGCCGGGTTGAGCAGCGAGCCAGCGGCGGAGCCAGCGCCCGGTGTCGCCCCGGTCAAGCCGTTTACCCCCCTCTCGCCCACGGGTGCGGCGATCCGGCTCTACGACTTCCGTCATCCGGACAAGCTTTCCAAGGACCAGCTGCGCACCCTGGAGATCGTCCACCAGAACCTGGCGCGCTCTTTCGCCTTCTCGCTGACGGCGAGCACCCGCACGGTCGTCCAGTGCAGCCTGGTTCTGCTGGAGCAGAAACGGTTCAAGGAGTACATCGACGAACGTCCGGAACCGGTCGTGCTCCACCTTGTCTCGCTCGACCCGCTTCCCGGCCGCGCCATCATCGAGATCGACTTTGAGCTGGCCTACTTGATCATCGACCGGCTGCTGGGCGGTCCGGGACGTCCCATCGCTGCGGGGCGGGCAGTCACCGAGATCGAAGTCTCGCTGATGCGCACCGTGGTGAGCTCCTTGCTCTACTCGATCCGGGAGATCTGGAGCGGCATCATCGAGGTTCGGCCGCGCCTGGACGACACCACCATGAACCCCTCGCTGGTCCAGATCGCTCTCCCGACTGATGTCGTGGTGGTCATTGTCTTCGAGGTGCGTTTGCTCGGGATGAATGGCACCATCTCGATGTGCATCCCGCATAACGTTATCGAGCCGATCATCCCCCAGCTCTCGGCTGAGATCTGGCTGAGTCAGAAAAAGCCGGGCAATGAGGAGCAGGCCGCCATCCTGGCCCAGCATCTGAGCGCGGTCCGGCTGCCCGTCTGTGCCATCCTGGGGGAGGCGCGGATCACCATTCGCGACATCCTGGCGCTCGATGTTGGTGACGTTATCCCTCTGGAGACCCTGGCCGATAAGCCGATTTTGATTAAGGTAGGGGCACGCTCGAAGTTCACCGGCACCCCTGGGCTGCTGGGCAAGCGGCTCGCTATCCGGCTCCACGAGGTGCTCGACGAGGAGAACGATGAAACTCTCCTTTGATGCCTCCCTGGACGACCTGCAGATCTTCCTGCAGGAGACGGATGAGCAGATTGCGCTGCTGGATGAGGCGGTACTCCGGCTCGAGCGCGATGCCACCCCCGACCTGCTCCAGGCGATCTTTCGCGCGGCCCACACCTTAAAAGGGTCGTCCGCCTCAATCGGCCACACCCGGATGGCGGATCTCACCCACGCCCTCGAAGGAGTGCTTGACAAGCTCCGCAAGGGCAGTGTGGCTGTTTCTGCTGCTCTGATCGACGCGCTTCTCGCCGGACTGGATGCTCTGCGCGTCCTCCGCGAGGAAGTGGTGACCGCTGAAGCGGCCGATCTGGACCTGGAACCGGTGCTCGCCCAGCTCCACGCTGTGGCCGCCGTAGAGGCGCCAGCGGCAGCGGCAAGCGCGGTGGCTCCCCCGCCGGAGCTGGTCACTGGGGAGGCCTATCAGGTCGAGGTGGAGCTGGCGAAGGAGTGTCTCTTCCCCGCGGTGCGGGCCTTTCAGATTGTGCTGGCGCTGCAGAGTGTGGGCGAGGTTGTGTGGTCGAACCCGTCGCTGGCGGCGATCGAGGCGGAGCACGTGGGCGACCGCCTCAGCGCGCTCGTCGTGCCTGCTGCTTCAACCGATGAGACGCCTGCCCAGCTCGAGGCCGCGGTCCGCAACGTGCTGGAGGTCGCCAGCGTCAGCGTTCACCTTCACCAGCCGGACGGGCCACCCGCCGGTCAGGAGCGGCGGGTGATCGACCTCGGCATCGAGGCGCGCGGCGCCAGCGACAGCGAAAAGCTGCAGTTGGCGGCGGCCAAGATGCAGCGGATGAGCAAAACGATCCGCTTTGACGTCGAGCGGCTGGATGAGCTGATGAACCTGGTCGGTGAACTGGTCATCGAGCGGACGCGGCTGGTCCAGATCGCGAGCACGCTGGAAGAGCAGATCGGTGAGAACGCCCATCTTGGCGAGCTGCGTGAGGCGACAGTCCGCCTCGCGCGGATCACCGATGAACTCCAGCAGAAGACGATGAGCGCACGGATGCTGCCGATCGAGAGCGTCTTCAGCCGCTTTCCGCGGACCGTGCGCGACCTCGCCCGCAAGTCGGGCAAAGAGGTCGAGCTGGTGATCGAAGGCCAGGAGACCGAACTGGACCGCTCGGTCATCGAGCAGATTGGGGACCCGCTCTTGCACCTGCTGCGGAATGCAGTGGACCACGCTGTGGAGCCCCCCGAGGAGCGCCTGGCCGCGGGCAAGCCGCGCGCCGGCCGGGTGCGCCTGGCCGCCTATCTCAGCGAGGGGGAGAACGAGATCGTCATTCAGGTGCAGGACGATGGGCGCGGGATCGATGCTGCGCGCCTGAAGGCGAAAGCCGTCGAACGTGGGCTGCTCACCAAAGAGGCGGCTGAGCGGATGAGCGAGGGGGAGGCGATCGAGTTGATCTTCGCCGCTGGCCTTTCGACCGCCGAACGGGTGACCGATGTCTCCGGGCGTGGCGTCGGGATGGATATCGTGCGGGCCAACATCGAAAAGCTGAACGGCTCGATCACGATCGCCACCCAGCGCGGGGTTGGCACGACTTTCACCATCCGCGTGCCGCTGACGCTCGCCATCATCCCGGTGATGCTGGTGGGGGTGGGCGAGAGCGTCTGCGCAGTACCGTTGGTCGCCGTGGTAGAGACCTTGCGCGTCCGCCCGAGTGAGATCCGGCGGGTGCGCCGGGCCGAGACCGTCCAGCTCCGCGGGATGGTGCTGCCGCTCCTGCGCTTGCGCGAGGTCTTCGGCCTGCCGCCGGCACCAGCGGCGGACTGGCTGTTTGTGCTGGCCGTGCGCTGGGGCGATCGCCAGGTCGGACTGGTGGTCGACCGCCTGCTCGGGGGGCAGGAGATTGTGATCAAGCCGCTGGGCGAACTGTTTGGCACCATCGAAGGGGTGGGCGGAGCCATGATCCTGGGCGATGGACGCGTGGGCTTGGTGCTCGATGTGCCCGGGCTGGTCAAGCGCGCGGTCCGGGAGCGTGGGGCAGCCGCCTGACAGGGGTGAAAGCACAGCACGAGAGGGGGCGATGACCAACGTTGCGGCGATCCTGAGGGAGCGTGAGCTGGCGACCCTCCAGCGGCTGGTCGATGCCGCAATGGCCCAGGCGGCGACCAGCCTGGGCGAGATGGTTGGCCTGCCGGTAACGATCGAGACACCCGCCATCGCGCGGGTTGCGCTCGGTCAGGTCGCGGAGCTGGTTGGCGGGCCGGAGGTCGAAGCGGTCGCCGTCTACCTGCTGATGACGGGTGACCTGGCCGGGCACCTGCTACTGGTGCTGCGGGTGGAGGCGGCCTATCGCATGGTCGCTTTCCTGCTCGGAGAGCCAGCCGACGCGGTCACCGTGCTCGACCCGGTGGGAGCTTCAGCGCTTGCCGAACTGGGGAATGTGACCGTCGGCGCCTTCCTCAACCGGCTGGCGGATAGTCTCGAGATCCGGCTGCTGACGACGCCCCCGGCCCAGGCGATCGACATGGCCGGCTCGCTGCTGGATGGTGTGCTTGCCCAGGTGAGCCACGGCGCGAGCGAGGCGCTGGTCTTTCACACCCACTTCACCATTGCGGGCGAGCAGGTTGAGGGGCTGCTGCTGGTGATGCCGGAGGCCGCTTCGCTCACCACGTTGCTTGAGCTGGCAGCACGCCGGTGATGGTACGGATAGTCCCGGTTGGGTTGGGCGAGCTGAAAGTCTCGCAGGACCCGCAGGAAGTGCTGATCGCTTACGGCCTGGGCTCGTGCGTGGCGGTCTGCATCCACGACCCGATGACGGGGGTGGCCGGGATGCTCCACGTGCTCCTCCCAGAAGCGAACGGCGCCGCGCCAACGAGCCCCGCCCGCTTCGCCGATACCGGCGTGCCGTTGCTGCTAGCTGAGGCGAGCAAGCGTGGGGCAGTACGTGGGCGGCTGGTCGTCAAGATCGTTGGGGGAGCGGCGGTGCTCGCCCTGCCGGGTGCGGCGCCGGCGTTGCAGGTGGGGGAGCGCAATATCCAAGCCGTGCGCGCGGCGCTAGCGCGCGAGCGGCTACCTCTGGCAGCCGAGGATACCGGTGGGACGGTGGGGCGAACCGTGCAGCTGTTTGTCCGCGATGGGCGCGTGCTCGTGCGGACCATCGGCCAGGGGGAGCGTGCGCTCTAGAGAACCGGGGTGCTCCTGCCGAAATGGACAGTGAGAGCAGGCGGAGAGAGCGGATGACCAAGATCCTCATCGTGGATGATGCCCAGTTCATGCGCGTTCGCTGTGCCAAGTTGCTCATCGACCACGGGTTCCAGGTGGTCGAGGCGACCAACGGCCGCGAGGCGGTGGAGCGGTACCAGAGTGAGCGTCCGGCGGCGGTCCTGATGGATATCACCATGCCGGAGATGGACGGGCTGGAAGCGCTGCGGGCGATCAAGGCGCTCGACCCGGACGCCCGTGTGGCGATGGTGACGGCGATGGGCCAGCAAGCGATCGTGCTCGAAGCGATCAAAGCGGGAGCGAAAGACTTTGTTGTCAAGCCGTTCCAGCCGGAACGGGTGCTCGCTGCCGTCGAGCGGCTGATCGCCTAGCCATGATCCGGGTCCTGATCGCCGACGATTCCGCCTTCATGCGCCACATGGTTACTAAGCTGCTCACCGCAGATCCTGAGATCACGGTGGTAGGCGCAGCGCGCGACGGGGAGGAAGCGCTCGAGCTGGTTGCGCGTGAGCAGCCGGACGTCCTGACCCTCGATGTCGAGATGCCACGTCTGGACGGCCTGAGCGTGCTGGAGCGGCTGATGGCTCAGCACCCGCTTCCAGTCGTGATGCTGAGCGCGCTGACCCAGGAAGGCAGCACCACCACTATCCGCGCCCTGGAACTCGGGGCGTATGACTTCGTGCCGAAGCCCTCCGGCTCCGTCTCGCTCGATATCCAGAACGTTGCCGAGACCTTACTCGCCAAGGTCAAGAGTGCTGCGCGCGTTGAACGCAGCCGACTGGGCCGACGCCCGCTGCCCGCCGCGCCGGCGAGTGCCGGGAAAGCCCCGCTCCCAGCGCGCGAGAGCGGGTTGCCACGAGTCATCTTTGCCCTCGGCGCCTCGACCGGTGGACCTGCAGCACTGGTGCGGGTGGTGCCGCGCTTGCCAGCCGGGATTGATGCGGCGCTCGTGATCGTCCAGCACATGCCACCCCTCTTCACGAAGTCGCTCGCGACCCGGCTGGACCAGCTCTCGGCCTTCCGGGTCAAAGAGGCGGAACCGGGCGACCGGCTGACGGCCGGACTGGCGCTCGTGGCACCCGGCGACTATCACCTCACGCTGGACCGCGCAGGGCGGGTCGGGTTGCACCAGGGGCCGCGGATGCACGGCGTCCGGCCGGCAGTTGACGTAACGTTCGAAGCGCTCGCGGCCCATTTTGGCGCCCGGGTGACTGCCGCCGTCTTGACGGGGATGGGAAGTGATGGTGCCGAGGGGGCGCTTCAGATCCGACGCGCTGGGGGGTGGGTGGTAGCCCAGGACGAGGCGAGCTGCGTCGTCTATGGGATGCCACGGGCGACGGTCGAGCGGGGCGGGGCGGACCGGGTTGTCCCGATCGACGAGGTCGCGCCGGCCCTGCTGGAGCTTGCGGGGCTGGGGGCCTCTCGCGCAGCCTGAGCGGGCAAGCTGGATGGCAGCTTCCCCGGAGGGGCAGGCTCGTTTGGCGTTTCAGGGGATACGGGCGAGGCCGCGGCCGCACTCGGCGGTAATCCGCTGCTGGAAGCGAGTGAAGAGGCGCTGCCAGAGGGGGCCGGGCCGACCGTTCCCAACCGGTCGGCCGTCCAGTTCCACGACGGGAAGCAGCTCCGAAGTGGTCGACGAGATCATGAACTCGTCGGCATGGGGAAGCTGGTGAGCTGCCACGGGCTCTTCGCGCACGGGGATGCTATCCTCGCGGGCCAGCTGAAGCAGCACTTCGCGGGTGATCCCCCCCAGTAAGTAGTTCGACTTGGGCGCGGTCCAGAGCACGCCGTCGAACACGGCCCAGCTATTGGTGCTGGCGCCCTCGGTCATATAACCGTCGCGCAGATAGATCGCCTCGTAGCAGCCAGCTTCCACCGCCTGTTGCTTCGCGAGCACGTTCGAGAGCAGGTTCGTGCTCTTGATGTGGCAGCGCGCCCAGCGGTCGTCGGGCACCGTCAGGCAGCGCACGCCGGTACGCAGGAGCGCTTCGTCCGGCGGCTGGGCTGGGCGGACGAGCATCACGACCGTCGGCTGGCTCGTTGTGGGGAAGGCATGGGCACGGAGGGCGGCCCCCCGGGTCGCCTGGAGGTAGAGGGTCGCCTCGGCCAGCCCCTGCTGCGTGATCAGGGCCAGGGCATCGGCTTTGAGGCGCGCGATGTCGAGAGGGAGCCGGATCTCGGCTGCTGAGCGGCGGAGCCGCTCGAAATGCTCTTCGAAGGTAAAGGGGCGGCCCGCGTAGATCCGGATGACCTCGTAGATCCCATCCCCGAACTGAAACCCGCGGTCCTCCACCGGCACGCGGGCCTGGTCATAGGGAAGGACCTCACCGTTCAGATAGACCAGCTGCTCCATGCGCTCCTCCGCGCGGGTAGTATAGCGGCCGGCCCGGCGGTCCTCAGCGAGCGCTCACGGCGGGCGCGCCATTGTGCACGGAGCATTCACACTCCACTGGTTACAGTTTCTTACCAGGAGCGACAGGCTGCTGGTAGGAGATTCGGCCAGCGAGGTGTCAGCATGAGCGAGGTCATCAGCAGCATCGATGTCGACGTGCCGGTGCACACGGCCTACAACCAGTGGACTCAGGTCGAGAGTTTGCCCGCTTCATGGAAGGGATAGAAGAGGTTCGCCAGCTGAGCGACAACCGGCTCTTCTGGGGCGCCCAGCTTGCGGAGAAAGAGAAGATGTGGGCAGCGCGGATCACGGAGCAGATCCCGGACCCGCGGATTGCCTGGACGGCGGAGAGCGGTGCGCCGAACGCGGGCGTGGTGACCTTCCACTACCTCGAGCCCCAAAAGACCCGGGTAGCCCTTCAGATGACCTACGACCCGGAAGGCCTCATCGAGAATGTCGGTGATGCCCTCGGGGTGGCCAAGCGGCGGATCGAAGGGGACCTCAAGCGCTTCAAGG
>JAILZB010000012.1 GCA_023512725.1 Chloroflexota bacterium
CTCGCCCAAGGCGAACATCAGCAGCTGCTTGAGAAGAGCCCGGCGGCCGGACCGGCTTGACATCGATCACAGCTGGCATTTCGTGCACCCTCGCCCCGGAGACCCTCGCGCACCCCGGGGGCGCGCGCCCGCACGCGGCGCCGCGCGCCCGTACGTGCAGCGCCCCGGCTCAGGAAGCCGCCCGCGCCCCCGACGGCCCCCACGGGCTCCGTCCCGCCGGCGCCGCGAAGAGGCCGCCCCGCACCAGTCCCGCCAGCGTCCCGCGCGCCGCCGCCAGCCAGAGGCCCGTCAGCAGCAGCGTCAGCACGAAGGCGTAGCCCGCCAGGCCGGGCGCCTGCAGCAGCGCGGCCACGCGCAGGGTGCTCAGCGTGTAGGCCGCCATCGGGAAGGTGAACGCCCAGAAGGAGAGGGAGAAGGGGATTCCCCCGTGAAGCAGGTGGTGAAACGAGACGGCGAGCGCCACCCCCAGCGCCCAGAAGCCGAAGCCCCAGAGGAGCATGGCCAGCAGGTTCAGCGTCCCCATCTCCGGGACGAGACCGAGCGCGCGGCTCGTCTCGGCCAGCCCCATCAGGCCGGTCGTGCCGACGCCCACCGGACCCAGCGTGATCCAGAAGGTTGGCGCCATCTCTACACCCGGCAGGGGGTGCTGCAGGAGACGGGCGAGGATGAAGGCGGCCATCAGCACGAAGAGCAGCAGGCTCCATCGGGCGACGTGCGTGAAGGATCGTGGTACCCGTGCGGGTCATGGAGAGAGCGCGGGAGTCTCCCGGGGGTCGCTTCCGGAAAGGACGTCATGACGCCAGATCTGACGTCATGACGTCAGATCGTGCGACGACTTCCGGGAGACTATGCCCGCTCCGGGCCCCACCCGGGCCCCACCCGGGCCCCACCCGGGCCCCACCCGGGCCACCCCGGCCCCACCCGGGCCACCCCGGCCCCCCGGCCTCAGGCCTTGAGCGAGCCCGCCAGGAGGCCGCGCACGAACCAGCGGCTGAGGAGGACGTAGACCAGCAGCGTGGGCGCGGCCGCCAGGACGGCGCCCGCCATCTGCACGTTCCACTGGACGATCTGGCTGCCGGCCAGGTTCTGCAGGGCGACCATCACCGGCTGGTTGGGCGGGTTGGTGATGGTGACCGCGAAGAGGAACTCGTTCCAGATCTGCGTGAACTGCCAGATCCCCACCACCACGAAGCCGGGCAGCGAGAGCGGCAGGATCAGGCGCCGGAAGATCGCCCAGTAGCCGGCGCCGTCGATCCGCCCCGCCTCCACCAGCTCGCCGGGGATGTTGACCATCCAGTTCCGGAACATGAGCGTCGTGATGGGGATGCCGTAGATGACGTGGACCAGCACCAGCCCCGAGAGCGTGTTGTAGAGGCCGAGGCCCTGCAGGAGGCGCAGGAGCGGGATCAGCACGCTCTGGTAGGGGATGAACATGCCGAAGAGGAGCAGCCCGAAGAGCAGGCGGTCGCCGCGGAAGCGCCACTTGGAGAAGGCGTAGCCGTTGACCGCGCCCACCAGCGCCGAGAGGAGCGTCGCCGGCACGGCGATGAGGAGGCTGTTGCGCAGGTTGGGCGCCAGCTGCGCCCAGGCCGCCGCGTAGCTGGAGAGATCCCAGGCGTGCGGCAGCGACCACATGCGGGCCACGCTCACCTCCGCCGTCGGCTTCAGGCTGGTGAGCACGAGGACGTAGACGGGCGTCAGGTAGAAGGCGGCGGCCGCCACCAGCGCCGCGTAGACCAGGAAGCGCCGCAGCCGGAAGGGGCTCCCCCGCCTCATCCCGCCGACTCCCCCCGCAGCGAGGAGACCAGGTAGGGGACCATGAAGAGCGCCACCAGGAGGAGCATGACCACGGCGATGGCCGCCCCCTGGGCGAACTGGTTGGCCTGGAAGGTGGTGGTGAACATGTTCATGCTCAGCATGTCGGTGACGAACATCGCCCCGGGGCCGGTCATGGCGTAGACCAGGTCGAAGATCTTCAGCGAGACGTGGGCCAGGATGACCACATTGGCGACGGTGATGGCGCGCAGCTGGGGGAAGGTGACGCGCCAGAAGGTCGCCCAGGGGCCGGCGCCGTCCACCTGCGCCGCTTCCTTCAGCTCGTCGGGGATGGCGCGCAGGCCGGCCAGGTAGAGCGCCATGGAGAAGCTGGACATCTGCCAGACGGCGGCGACGACCAGCGCGATCAGCGCCAGCGGCAGGCCCACCTGGATCTGGCCCAGGTGGAGGGCGGGCACCACGCGCGTGTCCACGTACCAGAGCGGCGGGTGGCGGACGCCCAGCCGCTGGAGCAGCAGGTTGACGCCCGTGGAGGGGTCCAAGAGCCAGCGCCAGGCCACGCCGGTGACGATGAAGGCGATGGCCATGGGGAACAGGAAGACGTTCTCGAAGAGGCGCTCGGCGCGGATCCGCTGGTCGACCAGGAGCGCCAGCGCCAGCCCGACGGCGGTGCAGGCCAGGATGAAGAGGAGCGTGAAGACCACCATGTTGCGCACGTCCGACTGGAAGCGGAAGTCGCCCAGCAGGCGCGCGTAGTTGCGCAGCCCGGCAAAGGAGAGGTTGGCCAGGAGGCTGTTCCAGTTGCTCAGCGAGACGGCCACCGTCCAGCCGATGAAGCCGTAGACGAAGAGGCCGACGGCGGCCAGCGAGGGCAGCAGCGTCAGCACGGGCCAGAGCCTCTCCGCCCGCCTCCCCGGCCGGAGCGATCCCGCCGGGGGCGTCCGCCGTCCCGGCTCTGTCATGGCCTTCCCCCCTGCTCCCGCGGGGGGCCGGCCTCGCGGCCGGCCCCCCACCCGCCTTCCGCTCAGCGGATCCCGTTCTCCTGCGCGGCCGTCTTCAGCGCCTGGAGGAACTGGTCCACGTTCTTCGTGCTGACCAGGATGTTGACCGCCTGGTTGGCCGCTGTCAGGAAGGCCGGGCTGGCGGCCGAGCCGTGCGCCAGGCTCGGGGTCAGCGCGTCCACCTTGAAGTCCTGCATGGCCTGCTGGCTATAGGTATCGTACTTGCTCGGGTCGCCGTCGGTCCGCGCCGGGATGGAGCCCTTCAGCGGGTTGAAGGCGTCCTGCCCCGCCTTGGAACCGAGCACCTTGAGGAAGTCGGTCACTTCCTGGGGGTGCTTGGCGCCCACCGGCAGCCCGAAGGCGTCGGAGACGACCATGAAGTCCTGGGCGGTGCCCGGCGTCGTGGTCCAGCCGAAGTCGACGCCCGGCTGGAGGTGGAGGCTGGTGGTGAAGTAGCCCTTGGCCCAGTCGCCCATCACGTTCATGGCCGCCTTGCCGTCGGCCACCATCTGCGAACCGTCCTGCCACTCCAGCGCCGCGTGGTTCGGGTTGACGTAGTCCAGCATCTGGACGAAGGTCTGGGTGGCCTGGCGGACGCCCGGATCGTCGAAGGGGAGCTGCCCCTTCCAGAGGGCGTCATACTTCTCCGGGCCGAGCACGCCCAGGAGGACGTCCTCCCAGAGCATGGTCGCCTCCCACTGGTCCTTGTCCGCCAGCGCCAGCGGCGTCACGCCGTGCGCCTTGAGCGCGTCGGCCACCTGGAAGAACTCCTGGAAGGTGGTGGGCGGCTTCAGGTTGTACTGGTCGAAGATCTTCTTGTTGTACCAGAGGACGTTGCCGCGGTGGATGTCGACGGGCACCGCGTAGACGTGCCCGTTTTTGCTCAGCATGTCGATGAGCTGCTTGGGGAAGACGTCGTTCCAGCTCTGCTGCTGGTAGAGGGAGTCCAGGGGCTGCATCTTGCCGGCGTTGACCCAGGCCATCAGCTCCTCACCGGCGTGGACCTGGAAGGTGTCGGGCGGATTGCCGGCGCTCATGCGGTTGGCCAGGACCGCCTTGGCGTTGGAGCCGGCGCCGCCGGCCACCGCCTCGTTGATCACCTGGACGCCGGGATCCTGCTTCTGGAAGAGATCGATGAGCGCCTTCAGCCCGTCGGCCTCGCCACCCGCCGTCCACCAGCTGAAGATCTCGATCTGCTTGGCCGAAGAGCTGCTCGTGCTGCCGCCGCTGCCGCCCGCGGGCGCGGCGCCCTGCTGGCCGCCCGTCCCGCCGCCGCATCCCGCGGCCAGCCCGACCATCAGGAGGGTCAGGGCGCCGGCCGCGAGCGACCGGATAGGCCTCATGGAAGCTACCCCCTTCCCGTCGCATGCCGCATGCAGGTCCCCCGGGCCGCGGCCGCCCCTGCCCACCGGCTCCGCGCGCGAGCCCGCCGGGGCCTTTCTTCGGTAAATGAAGTTCGCGGGACGGGCGGCGGTTCCTTCCAGCGGAGAGCGGCGCGGGCCTCGGAGTTCGGGCGGGGGCCGGTGCGGGCCTCGGAGTTCGAGCGGGAAGCGGCGCAGGGTCTCCCGGCGGGCACCGCACGAAATGACCGCACGAAATGACGTCATGGTGGCACGGACGCCATCATGGCGTCATCTGGGGCGGAAGCGGCCGGACCCTTCGCGGGGAGACCCGCGCGTCGTGTCGAGGGAAGGCGTACAACTTCGCCCGGGCGGCGCCCGCCGCCGGAGGAGAGCGCTTCCTGAAAGCCGAATGCGCACGGTGGAACCATCACCTGCGCCGGCGGGCCCCGCGGTGCCGGAGGGCCCCGCGACGCCGCCGGGCGCCGACCGCGACACCGCGGCAGGGGCGCCGGCGCCGGGAGGAGGCGGTCCGATGCGGGCGGAGGAGCTCTACCTGCTCGACCTGGGCTGGCTGGGCGGCGACTGCGGCTGGTTCCTTCCGGGCGCGGCGGGCGGCGCCGCCACGGCGGCCGACCGGAACCCGCCGAGGAAGTGGGTGGAGATCCCGGTGACGGCGGTGGTCGTCCGCCACCCCGACGGGGTCGTCCTCTTCGACGCGGGCGTGGCGCCCGACGCCAACCAGACCCACGACCCCGGCGTCGTCTCGGCCTTCCCCGTGGTCCGCTTCTCCGAGGAGAACCGGATCGAGGAGCAGCTGGGACGGATCGGGCTCCGGCCGGAGGACGTCCGGTTCATCGTCATCTCGCACCTGCACTTCGACCACGTGGGGCAGCTGGGGCCCTTCCTCGCGCACGACATCCCCATCATCGTCCAGAAGCGCGAGCTGGAGGCGGCGCTCTACATGCTCTGGCAGGGGAAGGGCGGCGCCTACGACTTCACCGACCTGGAGCGGCTGCGCGGCGCGCGCTGGGCGCCCATCCAGGACGACCGCTTCGAGCTCCTGGAGGGCGTCTGGCTGGAGAAGACCGGCGGGCACACGGCCGGCCACCAAGTGATGCACGTCCAGACGGCGCCGGGGCGCTGGTACACCTTCACCGGCGACTACCTCCACATCCCGGACGAGTACCGGCTGGAGGCGAAGGGCTGGCTCCTGGGCGACGCCGAGGAGTGGCACGCCTACATCCGCAAGCTGAAGGTGATGGAGCGGGCGCGCCAGGCGAGGCTCGTCCTCAGCCACGACCCGGAGCTCTGGAGCAAGTACCCGGCGGCGCCCAACCCGCTGCCCTGAGGAGCGCGAGGAAGGAGGGTCGCCCGTGCGGCCTACGGATATCGCCAGCTCGCCGCTGACCGACACCGTCTTCACCCTCAACGTGCCCGACCTGAAGGTGGGCCTGGGCGCGACCCGGGAAGTGGGCTACGAGGCGAGGCGCCTCGGCATCCGCAGGGCGCTGGTGGTGGTCGGCCCCCGCCTGGAGGGCTCGGAGACGCTCGGCACGGTGCTGGAGTCGCTGGCGGCGGAGGGCGTCGAGAGCGAGCTCTGCACGCGCGTCCGCGTCGAGCCCGAGGACGAGGCGGTGCTGGAGGCCTACCAGGAAGTGCGCGAGAAGCGCTTCGACGGCGTCGTCTCCGTGGGCGGGGGCTCCACCATCGACACCGCCAAGATGCTCAACCTGCTCACTTCCTACCCGGCGGAGCTGATGGACTACGTCAACAAGCCGGTGGGGAAGGGGCTCCCGCCCGGGGGGCGGCTGAAGCCGCACGTGGCCGTGCCGACGACGGCGGGGACGGGGAGCGAGAGCACCGGCGTCGCCATCCTGGACATCACGGCGCTCCGCGTGAAGACGGGGATCAGCCACCCCTACCTGCGGCCGGACGTGGCCGTGGTCGACCCGCTCAACACGCTCTCGCTGCCGCCCATGGTGACCGCCTCGGCGGGGCTGGACGTGCTCAACCACGCCATCGAGTCGTTCACGGCGCGGCCCTACACCAGCCGGCCGCGGGTGGCGCGGCCGGCGGAGCGGCCGGTCTACGCGGGGGCGACGCCGGTGGGCGACATCTTCGCCCTGGAGGCGATCCGCTGGGTGCACCGCTTCCTGCGGCGCGCCGTCGCCCGGCCGCACGACCTGGAGGCGCGCTACTACATGGCGCTGGCGGCGAGCGTGGCCGGCATCGGCTTCGGCCACGCGGGCGTGCACGTGCCCCACGCCATGGGCTACCCCATCGCGGGGCTGGTGCGCGGCTGGCACCCGGCCGACTACGACTTCGGCTACCCGCTCAGCCCGCACGGGATCAGCACGGCCATCCCGGCGGCCTACGTCTTCCGCTACCTGGCGCGCTTCGACCCGGACCGCTTCGCGCAGGTGGCGGAGGCGCTGGAGCTGCCGGCGGGCGACGCCGCGCAGGTGGGCGAGCGCCTCTTCGACTACTACATGGACCTTCTTTCGACGCTGGGCATCCCGCTGACGCTCGGCGAGATCGGCTTCGGCCGGGCCGACCTGGAGCGGCTGACGGAGGGGACGATGGCGCAGCAGCGGCTGATCGGCCTCGCCCCCAAGGAGATCACGCGCGAGGAAGTCCGCCGCCTCTTCGAGGAGGCGCTCTCCGGGGAGTGACAAGGTGCGGGTGGGCGCTGCGCGGGCTCGCGCCGGGCGTTCGTTCCAGCTCGCGAAGTGCCCTCCCCCACTCCCTGCGCGGATGCTCGGAGGGGCCTGCGCATATCGTACATCAGCCGGGTTGTCGCCCGTGGAAACCGGCGCCGCCAGCCGAGCGATGCGCGATGATCGTGGCGATGCCAGCGATGCGGATTCCTAGATGTCTTTACCCGCGGAGGCGTTCCGGCCGGCCCAGCGGTATGCCGCCTGGCGAAAACCCGCGGGGGTCCGCCGGGGGGCGGAGGAGGGGAACGGGGGCCGAGGGGGAGGGCTTCCTGGAGCGAGCCGCGCGCTGCGCGGGGTGAAAATCCGGTCACCCCGGCGGGAGGCACCCGGGAGTAAAGACATCCAGATTCCCGGATCGCTGGCCCGCGACGACCCACCCACGCCGCGCGCACGGTGGCGACGGGAAACGGTGCGAGTGCCCACGAATACGACGAAACCGTGCGGACCCGCCGAGCATCTGCGGAGGAAGTACGCCCGTGCGACCGACGGATGAAACGACGGCCGGCCGCAGCCGCCCCGGCCTTCAGCTCCCGCGGCCGGTGCTCCGCATCAGCAGGACCACGTAGCCGACCGGCACCGCCACCGCCTGGTTGCCGTTGTTCGGCATGCCCCCCTCCACCACGCCGACCACGCGCCCGTAGTGGTCGAGCACCGGGCTGCCGGAGTTGCCGCCGACGGAGCCGGCGTCGATGGAGAACATGTCCGGGATCGTGCCGTACCCCTGGACGGAAACCGTCTGGTGGACGCCCAGCACCTGACCGCTGGTCAGCGTCTCCGCCTCCAGGCCCGGGTGGCCGAGGATGGCCACGGGCTGGGCGGGTTCGAGCCGCGAGGAGTCGCCGACGGGCAGGGCGGGGCCCGACCAGCCGTTGTCCAGCGCGAGGAGGGCCAGGTCGTGCGCCGGGTCCGCGGCGACGAGATGGGCGCGGTAGGTCTGGCCGTGGAAGCCGCTGCTCGCCCCCGGGCCGTCTTCCTGGAGCGTCACCTCGATCACGTAGTGCGCCTTCTGGACGACGTGCCAGGCCGTCACCACGTAGCCCCCGGGCGCAAACCAGCCCGTGCCGCCGATCGTCCCGCCGAGTGGACCCAGCCAGGACGGATAGGTGCGCACGACCACCACGGAGTCGGCATAGCGCGCGTGGAGCGCGCTCCACGGGACGGTGGTGTGGGCCGAGACCGACGAGCTGGGCGGGCTCACCCCGCCGGCTCCCTCGGCCTCGACCGCGTACTGGAAGACGTGGTCGCCGGGGAGACCCCGGTCCGTGAAGTGCGGATCGCGCACGGTGGCGACGGGCTGGCCGTCGCGCAGCACGATGTAGCGATCGGCCCCCCGGGCGTCGTTCCAGGAGAGCTGGACCGAGTCGTCGCCGACGGCGACCACGCTGAGGCCGGTGGGCGGATCGGGCGCCGGGGCGGGCACCTGCCCTGCAGCGCTCGTGGAGAGCGCGGCCGGGGCGCCCGCCGTCGCCGGCGCGGAGACCGAAGCCGCCGGGAGCCACGGACGCGCGTGCCACGTCCAGAGCGCCAGGGCGACGACCAGGGCGAGCGAGGCCCAGAGCGCCGGCCTCTGCCAGGGGAAGGCCGCGCGGCGCCGGGGCGGCGCCGTCCCTCCGCGCGGGGCCGCGCGGAAGGCGGGCGCGCCGCCGGCCGGTTCGGCCGCGGCCGCCTCGAGGTGCTCGATGGCCGGCCAGGCGACGGGAGGGCGGAGGGGCTCCCCGGCCGGCGGGATGCCCTCCAGGCGCGGCCGCTCCGGGTCGAGACGGCAGACCAGGACGCCCAGCTCCGCAGCCGCCCGCTCGGCCTCGCGCGTGACGCCCAGGCTGACCGCGAGCACGCCCTGGCGCGCCCCGGTCCGGGCGCGCGCCGCGGAGACCGCCCGGACGGCCTGGACGCCCGCCGGGTAGTACCCGTTCTCCGCGCAGCGCACGAGGAAGCGGGGGCGCCGGTCATCGCCGGGCGCATAGGCGAGCACGACGGCGCCACCCTCGTCCCCGCCGGGGGCGAGCTCGACGCGGTAGCCGAGGGAGGCCAAGAGACCGGCTACCAGCGCCTCGAAGTCCAGATCCCGGCTCTTGCCGGCTGCCACGGCCACTCCCTCCCCTGGGCCGGAGCCGTGCGTCCGGTCGCCGCGCCAGGCGGCCGGGTGCACGGCTCCGGCGGAGGTGCCCCCATTGTAGCCGGGGCGCGGGATCTTCACCGGACAGGAGCCCGCGGAGTCAGCGCAATTCCGATGCCGCTTCCTCCGGGGAGAGGACCAGCCGTCCCAGCGTGGGCGCAAAGGCCGCGCGCAGCGCGGCGTCGGCGGTCACCAGCGGGCAGCGCTCGCGCAGGGCCAGCGCGACGTAGAGACAATCGTAGACGGGGTGCCGGTAGGTGAGCGCGAGATCGAGCGCCTGGGTTGCCAGAGGGGCGTCCGGAACGAGCTCGGGCAGGGCGGCCAGCAGGAGGGCCAGCGCTTGGCGGGCTTCCTGGTCGGTCAGCTCCCCCCGCAGGCGGCCCTTCTTCCAGATCGCGTTCGCCGCCTCGGCCACCAGCAGCCCGGGCGCCAGAAGCTCCAAGCGGCCTCGCGCGAACGCGTCCCGGATTCTGAGCGCGGGTTCCGAGCCGGGTTCGGGGACGGCCCAGGGGACCACCACCGAGGCGTCGACCACCCACCGCGTCAACGCGCCCGATCCTCCCGGACCAGGAGCGCGGTCTCGGTGGTGGGGGCGCCGCCGCGCCGCTCGAGGATCGCCAGGCGAAGCGCGTCGAAGGCGGGCAGGAGCCGCTCCAATTCCTTGCGGCGCCGGCGCCGCTCCGCGAACTCCCTCACCGCTTCCAGAGCCACGCTGTTGAGGCTCGTGTGCCGCTCCTCGGCCTCTTCCCGCAGCGCCGCCGCCACATCTTCGGGCACGTCCCGGATCAGAAGCTGCCGCACGATCCACCCTCCCGGGAGGCAGCCTAGCCAATGGCCTTCGATCATGCAATCAGAATGATATCAGCGGCGGGCGGTTCTTCACTCGATCCACTTCCGCCTCCAGGGTTGTTGAGCACGGAGACCGTCCTCGTGTGCCCATCCTTCGGCCGTGGTGCGATCCGGGCGAACTCTGCCCGGAGCTGGTGGAGGATCGGGTCCCGCTAGCCGCCGCTCAATCGAAGACCGGCTCGAGCTCCAGGGTGAATCCCGGCAGCTCCTGGTCAAGCGCGACGCTGCTCGGGTTCTCGTACCGCTCGGGCTCCCGGCCGGGACGCCAGACCTCGACCGCGCGGCTCTCCGGGTCGATCAGGACGGCGAGCCGGGCGCCGTTGGCGAGGTAGGCACGCATCTTCCCCCGCAAGTCGGCCGGCCTGTTCGACGGCGAGCGCACCTCGAAGACCGCATCCGGGCAGAGGGGGACGAAGCCCTTCCTCTCGTCCGGCGAGAGCTCCTCCCATCGGCCGTGGCTCACCCATGCGGCGTCCGGGGAGAGGCACGAGCCGTCCGGGAGGTCGAACCCCGTCAAGGAGTCGAAGGCGACGCCCAGGCCGGTCCGACGATTCCACGCCCACAACTGCCCGGCGACCGCCATGCTCCGCCGCCCGCTCTCGCCCCCCGTCGGCGACACCACCAACTCCCCCTTCGCCGTACGCTCGAACTGGTAGCCGGGGTTGCGCTCGGAAAGGAGGAGAAGCTCTTCGTCGGACACCCGGCGGGCCAAGTCCAGCCGGATCGCCACGCGCCGCCACCTCCTGTGCCCATGGTAGTCTCCACCGATGACCAGGACGGGCCGGAGCGGCCAGCGGATCCCGGACACCGTGCTGGAGGCGGTGGTCTCCCGCCGTCGCAGGGTGGTCTCCGCCGCTGTCCTCGACCAGCCCTCGGGCCCCAGGCGGAGTCCCATCTCCGGGCCCTCTATGATGCGCTCGACCGCTTCCTTGCGGAGCGGTTGGACGCCGGGGAGCGGCTTCTCCTCTCTCCGGTCGTCGTCCTGGAGACGCTCAGCGTGCTGCAGTACTCGGACCTGTTCGGACTCGACCCGAAGCAGGCTGCGGACGCTTTGCTGACGCTCGTCCAGGCCGAAGAGGTGGAGTGCGAGGAGCACGAATGCGTCACCGCGGCTCTCGAACGTCAAGCCGCCGGGGAAGGGTTGTTCACCGATGCCTTCCTCGTTTGCCGGGCCCAGCAGGAGAGCGTCCGCCTTCTCACCAACGACCGGAGACTCGCGGAGGCGGCGGGCCGCAAGGCCGTCTACCTCCGCCACCTCGCCGGAGGCTGATCCGCCCCGCCCTCAGGAGCGACGAAGTCGAAAACGTGTCCACCAGAGGCGGCCGATCATCGAGGGAGGCGAACTCCGGAATCCCCTTCCTCTCCACGCCCCTCACCCCCGGTGTCGCTGGTCGGGGCGGCGCTCCGCCTGGTCCAGCTCTGCGCGCCGCAGCGGGCATGAAATCGTCCGCCAGCGGCGGCTCAGAAGACGACCCCGGGGCCATCCACCGTCAGCGGGCTGACCGCACCGACCGTGCACCGCCATGGGCGGCGGGCAAAACGCCGCCACAGGACCTGGTCGCCTACACCCCGGAGCGGCGCCATTCGGGCGCACGGTCGGTCCCGCCGTCCAGGCCGGAGCTCCCTGCTCACCACAGGGCCTCGACGCCGTACCGGCGGATCTCAGGATCCCGCGTCAGGATCGGCAATGCCTCCACCTCGGCCTGGGCCACCAGCAGCCGGTCGAACGGGTCCCGGTGGTAGAGGGGCAGCGAGTGCACGCGCAGGGCATGGGTCAGCTGGACGGGCAGGACCTGGAAGCGGTTCGCCTCCACCTGCCGGGCGACGAACCGTTCCAGGTCCTCATCTGCCGGCGAGAGCGTGAGCCTGCCGAGGTGCGCCTGGATCGCGATCTCCCAGGCACTGGCCGTGCTGAAAAGCACCGTGTTGGACGGATCGGCGATGATCTCTCGCGCGCTCGCCGGAAGCCTGGGATCGTCCAAGATCCACCAGAGGAAGGCGTGCGTGTCCAGCAGGACCCTCATGGTTCAACGGTCGAACGTTTCGAGAACGTCTTCCGGCAGCGGCGCGTCGAAGTCCTCGCGCAGCTGCAGCCGCCCCCGGGCACTCCCCGGAAGACGGGGCTTCGCCACGTCCAGCGGGCTCAGCTTTGCGACTGGCTTGCCGCTCTTGGCGATGATGATCTCCTCTCCCCGGCTGACCCGGACCAGCAGGCGGGAGAGCTGCGTCTTCGCCTCGTGGACGTTGACCATAGTCGCCAAGGCCTGCACCTCCGTGGTCCCAGACTAGACTAAGTCACTTGACTAAGTCAAGCCTCCGACTGATCGCGGTGCGCGAGGAGTCGCCGGCTCGCACGCAGGCGAGAAGGTCCACGCCACAGTCGTGCAGTCCCGGTGTGAGCTCGACCCGATAGCCAGCATGGCGGCGTTGAACAACTGGCTCGCCAGCCGCATCCATCCCAGGAAGGCGCCACGCTCGGTCGGTGCGGTGATCTCCGGCATCCAGGCGTGCCAGGCCACCGGCCAGCTTCCTGCCACCGAGCACTCCGCCAGAAAGACCATCGCAGCCATGCCCAGGAAGGCGCCGAGGCTGCCGGGCGGAAAGAGCCGCGGAAGCAGGTCCAAGCCCGCCAGTCCGGAAAGCATTCCCGCATAACCGGCCTGCATGAGCCGTCTCTTGCCCCACCGCACCGCCAGCGCACTCCCTGCCAGGCCGACAGCTGCGCCAAGGCCTGCCAGACCCAGTGCCGCGCCCAGCTCCGCGCCGCTCAGGCCGATTACCTGCGTCGGGTACAGCTGCAGCACGTCAGCCGTAAGGCCGTCCGTGGTCAAGCTGAGGGCGACGATGCCCAGATGCCCATATTGGCGACGATGGCGCGCCGCTGGGCGCGGCGTCTCGCCTGGGTGTACACGCTCGCAACCCCACCCGCGGCCCTTGCCCTGCGCATTCCTGGCGAACAGCGAAGGAAGCGGCGCCGGCGCCCAGCCGGCTCTCAGCGGCCGGGGAACGGCCGCCGCTGCGAAAGGACGGATTCGCGGTTTGTCTACGGCCGGCCCGGGCCGGACGACTCCCGCGGCAGCTCGGGCGAGGTGCAGATCCTTTGGGCGATCGCCTCCCGGACGCCTTCGGGGACCGGCTGCTCCGTCTTCGCCGTGCGCAGGTGCACCGCCATGGGGAGCGCGCCCTGGAAGACCGGCTGGCTGCAGTCGCGCACCGTCAGCCGGTCGGCGTCGGTGAAGAGCACGGCGCCATGCACCGGCACCCTCGCCTCCGGCAGGCTGCGCGCCAGCCAAGCCTCCATCACCCGCACGTGGTGGGCGTTCTGGCGGGTCGGGCTCTCGAGGCGGCGCCAGCTCCTTCCTTCGATCCGGCGCCACTGGTCGCGCTCCCCGCGGATGACGCCGCGCCAGGCCTTGGTCTCGATCACCCAGACGCCGGTCGGGCCGACGGCCACGTGGTCCAGCTGCGTCCACATGCCGTCCCCGACGGGGAGGACGACGTCCGGGATGAGGATCCACTCGCGAGGAAGCACCCAGCGGAGCGCGAGGTTGCCCGCCTGCTCGCCCGAGGCGCCCTTCCTCGCGTCCGCCGCCTGCCGGCTCGCGCGCATCCCGTGCGCCAGCGGCCGGACCAGCCAGCGGACGAAGCCGGGCACCTCGCGATCGATGCGTTCGTCCATCTCCCGGTACCCGGTCCTGCACCTTGCTCTCGACCTGCGCCTGGAACGTCTCGCGCCAACGGGGCTCCTGCGTCATCTGGCGTGCGGGCATCCGTGCCGCCCCTCCCCCTCAAGCGATCATGGTTGTGCTAATGGCTTGCTTCCGCAGATGCCACGGACCTCCTCTCGCTGACGGGAAGACCCGCAAGGAGACCCGGCGTGCAGAGCGGCCAGAAGCCAACCTGCACGAGGATCCCCGGTGCTCCCCGATCGAGTGGGCGCTGGCCAATGCACGATGATCGATGGTGTCGCTGAGGCGGTTTGCACGGAAGGCGAAGGCCGCGTGCGAGAGACTAGGATACGGTGCGGCGGCGGGCCCGCGCCAGCAGAGGCTCGAACATATCCTCAGGCACCGGCTCGCTTTGCTCGTGAAGCACCTCCGGCGCCAAATCGAGACCGTTCGGCCAGACGACGGTACCGGCTTCGGGATCCACACGCACCTGGCGGAAGAAGGCCGGATCCCGCAGGGCCGCGAAGAGACCACCCTTCTCTGCGAGGGTGGAGAGGTCCGCAACCCGAGGGCCGTCCTCGAAAAGCAACAAGAGGCCAGCCGTGCCGATGGGCCAGGCGCCCACAACCGCATGCAGCTCGATGGCGGGCACCACGACACCCCCTACCAACTGTACGGCGGCGGCTGACCTTGCTGCATCTGCCGCCAGTTCTCCAGCAACTCGGTTGGCCGCCGAGCGACGCTTCAGCCCGGGCAACGCGAGAGCCCGGTTCGAGCGGCCGCTCATTCTCGATGCCTTCCCTTCGCATTTGCGCGCCAGGCGTCACCCGCGCGTCGGTGCCTCCCCATGTTGCGTGGCCTGGCGCAGGAAGCGCTTGACGACGAACCGGACGAAGGTCGACCGGTCCATGCCGTAGCGTCGGGAGAGGCGGCCGATGGCGATCATGTCCTCCCGGTCGAACCGCACGGAGAACACGGAGCGCTTGGGCTCGTACCTGAGGTCTTCCGGCTCGAGTTCCAGCTCGGCCGCACTGTGCTCGTCGAAGAAGCGCGCCATCTCATTGAGGGAGGCGAACTCCGGGATCCCTTTCTTCTCCACGCTCCTCACCCCCGGTGTCGCCGGTAGCGATGGCACCCCGAGGCCGTGCGCACGAACGCGCTGCAGAAGGTAGAAGGGAGACGGCCGATGACTCTCTCCCGCTAACATCCATCAGCCGGGGCGATCACCGCCATGTCTGCGAGCAACCTACATTTAGCAAGATTTTCCTTCATGCGCTCGACGGTGGGTCGACCGACTATAACGGGCTGCAGGAGCGGATCACCGGAGCTCGGCTGCCGCTTCCTCCGGGGAGGGGACGAGACGTCCCAGTGCGGGCACAAAGGGCGCGGGCTTCTTCGAGCGCCGGCAGGTCACTCCCCCCGGGCTTCCGCCTCGGCCGCGCGGGCTTCCTCCTCCAACGCTTCGGCCTCGGCGCGCTTGATCGCGGCCTGCTCCCGGCAGTACTCCTCGGCCAGGATAGCCTTCATAAACCCCCGTACGGGACGGGGCCCCTGGGCCTCGCGGGCCCACTCGGCCGCCAGCCGCTCCAGCTCCTCGGCCTCGGCCCGGGCTTGGTCGGCCTTCGCGCGAGCTGCGGCGGCCCGTCTTTCGGCGTCGTTCACGTCCTGACACCCCCTCCGCCGACGAGTGTAGGTGCGCCAAGGAAGTTGCCGGTCCGTCTCCGAGCGGCCGCTACCGTGGCAGTTTGGAAGCCTGCGGCCCTGAGGCGGCCAGGCGGGATGCCGGCAGGAAACCGGCCAGGAAGCCGTCGTCCTCCTCGGCCGGCTCCGCCCCTGGCGTTCCCGCGTGAAAGACGCGTGCAGAGGCCCGCGCGGTTGCAACCCGTCTCGGCCATCCCCGCACCTCCTCGCGAGGGCGGCATCGGCTTCGCGAGAAGCGGCGTGCCGGTCTCTTCAGCGGATCACTTTCGCACCAGGAGGTGAAAGAGCCACAGCGGACGGAGAGGAGCTAGAGGTCAAGGGTGCGTCAGTTTCCAACCGGCGCCAAGTGGGTCGGTTCTAAGCCGGCGTTGACACAGGCGGCCGGACCGGCTTCACCCCAATCATGCCAACACCTCCCAGCACTGCTTCGCCGCTACCTCCCGCTCCTTGCTGGCCGGATGCGAGAGGTGTCCTGGCTGGGGGTGGCCCAACTCTTACCCGGCGGTCCCGGGACACCTTGGGTCCGCCGCTGACAACAGCGCTAAGCGTGAAAACAGACGCGCCCCCCACTACCCCGCCAGCATTCCTGAAACACTGCCCCTGCTCAACATGCGCCGGCTGAGCAGCCACCTGCCGCCATCCGGCTTTCAGTGCACCCACACGCCCCCTGAAGGGAACGGACCCATGCCGTCGAAACTACGCCAGCAACATCCCACAACTCACCGAGGTGGTGCTGTACCAGATGACCACGGGCACCGCAGCCTTCGTGTACGGACTTCCCGACCCGCCCCTTCCGGAACTACAACGAGACGCCCTCTTGGCGACCCTCACACAAGATATATCGCCATCCGCCACACGCGTCGACCTCGTCGTAGGACCGCCGGGAATCGGGAAATCCACTCTGCTCTCCCAATTTTTCCGCACCAACCGCGAGCAAACCATCGCGCTATTTCTCGACGAGCCTGACCGCTATACTTACGACCCCACACCACTCCGCACATCCTTGATTCAACAAGTGACCAGGATCCTCGGGAAAGAAACCACCGACGCAGCCGGGTTCGACGGCGAGCTCCAGCTGCTCTACCGCGACCTGAGCAGGCGGTCTCAGAATAAGCGGTTCCCGTACCACTTTATTTTAGACGGCCTCGACTGTCTCCAAGACGAGCAGCCGTTGCTATCCGCAGCACTTCAGCTCCTTCCGTTGCGGATGCCTTTTCACATCATACTCTCCGCTCGACGCGCCGACATCCCACTTCCAGTTGCCCCACGGGTCCTACCACTCACCCAGCTCAGCGCACCCGAAGCACACAAACTGCTTTCCGACGCAGGTTTCGATAGCCACACTGCCGAACTACTGCATCGCATCGCCCACGGGTGGCCAGAAGTTCTTTCCAGCGCGATCCGCCTCCTCAAGAACGGAACGCCAGAACGCGTCAGCGCGCTACTCGCCAACATTGCCCTGCACACCAACACGCATCCCGAACGCTGGCTACTGGAGCAACTCTTCGCAGCGGAGTGGGAGTTCATGCCTCGCGACGATATATTAGAAGACTGTCTGGCCAGCATGGCCTTCATAGAGCGAAGGCACACGTCCGCAGACCTTGCCACTCTGCTCGGTACTTCACCATATGCAGTCGAGTCGGCACTACGTGCCGTAACCTTTGTGACCATAACCTCCACGGGCGAGGTGCGCTTCTCTTCACGAACCATCCGGGACATGGTGAGGCAGCACCTGAGGCATAAAGCGGATGCGACAAGGCAAAAGTACGCCCTGTTCCTTCTCGGTGATACGACGTCTCCCGCAACCACCCAACAAGTCATCCATCTCCGGCGATCGGGTAGGCTTCGCGACGTTCTCCATATGCTGTCGCCAGCGTACCTCGCCGACATTCTACGGAGAGGACACTCTCTAGTGACTATTCGCCGTGGTGTAGAGGAGGGAATCGAAGCTGCGACCCAACTGGGCGACAGCAGCCAACTACTTCACCTGGCCTTGGTGCATTCGGCATTGGAAACCGGTGTGGGTGGCGACGTCGCGCGCGCCGAGGTCCGGGCCCGAGTAGCACTGGGCCAGGTGGAGGCAGCGTTAGCTCTCGCCCATCGCGAGGTGCTGCGTGAGACCCGTCTCGAATTGCTTGCCATTCTCGGCCGTCGGCAGAGGGAAGAGGGCAAGGAAGTAGACTGGCGAGTTGCAGATGAAATTAGGCAGCTTGTGGACCAGATAGACCCATCGTTGTATGGGGAGCGACTGGCTGACGTTACCGAGGATCTCTTCTACATCTCGCCCGACCTTGCTACGAAGTTGCTGCGAAGAGCGGACCCGACGACCACGCGCAACGCGGTTCTCGGAACCGCGGCCATGTCGTCGCCCTCTGACCTCCCGGAATCAATCGCCAGCATCTTGGCACTTCTCGCCGCGAGGAGCGAGGATGTGCTCAGGCAGAAGCCTCCTGAGGAGGTTATGAAGTGGTGTGCTGCCCTCGACGACGTTGAAGCGCGGCTCGATCTTCTCACGTTCTGGCTTCGGGCCAATCGGCGGCATCCGGAGGCTGCCGTCATTGTCAATCACGGTCTCGATGTGATTGTGGGCGCCGGAAGTTACACGCCGACGGCCAGAGTGTTGCGTCGCCTTGCCGAACCCGTACCCTTTGTCGATGATTCTGCGTGTGCACAACGGCTCATTGAACGTCTGGAAGCCGCGAGGAGCGCGGTCCAAGCTATAGGTCCCACCGAGGAACTGCTACGCCTAGACCTTTCTCTTGCAGCCGCAAAGCTGCGTCGGGATGCAACTCTCGGCCGAGAAGCCCTCGTAGCCCTTTGGATGGACATCAGCGAGCAGACGGACCCGGTGGTGCGGGCACGCGCCTTTGCATACATGAAGGAGTACCTCGACACCTGCGGCATGCGCGATTACCTCGAGAGCACGGAGGGCCTTCCCAGCCTAGTTGATCGTGAGCTGAAGGCTGCGATTGAGGAGGTCTTGCGCTCAACCGCGGACCAATACGCGGCGCTAGCCCCGGCCCTGCGCGCATTGGCAAGAGTCGACCCCGCCATGGCGATCACCCTTATCGCGGTCAGACTGAATAGTCCTGCCCGCCGCGACAGGGCATACCACGACACTGCTCTCGCCCTCTTGCGCGCTCACAGCCTCCGCGTGGATTGGATGGCTCTCGACAGCCTCCTTCACCGCATCGAGGACACAACCTCAAGGGATGAGACTGTCGCTCATGCGATCGCAGCCATTACGTCGCGCTTCCTTAGCGCGAGCAGAGGCGTTAGCGATGCCGCTTTACGCGACGACGTCCGGCGGTTCCTGCGCCAAGCCCGCGCAGCGCTACAGCCATGGGCACAGCAGATCGAGGCTTACGACGAACGTTGCCTCGCTCTAAGCCGCCTTGCCCGCTGGGCGGCCACGCTTGGCGATACTGAGGCAGCTTCCACGTGCCTCGCTCACCTTCACGATCCACTAGAAAGTATGGAGTCTGTCTGGGAGCGCGTTAGCGTACGATTCATGCTCGCTAGCGAGCTTGCACAGGTAGCGCCCCAAGACGCTGAAGCATTCCTACGCGGCGCCGAAGCAGAAAGGGACGCACTCGAGGTCGAGGGCGGCTACACAGCCGCAGTGTACCTCACCTTTGTCGTCTTGGCCATCCGCGTACTAGCCCTCCTCCCGAACGCCGACAGCGACAAACGCACTGAGGAAGAAGCCCGCCTCGCGACACTTATAGACGCTGTCCCGGACACCGCACTGCAGGCAGATTTGTGGGCCGAATACGCCCTCCGCATGCACTGTTGGGGCCGTCCCGCTGCCGCAAGGCGGGTTGTCCTTGAACAGGTTCTTCCCCGAATGCGAGGCCTCCACAACCGCGACCGCGGCGCGTTTTACAGGGCGCTCAGTACGTCCTTCCCCGCGATATATATCACAGAGCCCCTTACGGCACTAAGCTTCATCGAAACCGCCCCAGCCCGCCTCCGCGACTGGATGGTACTGGGGTCGGCCATCGCGCTCCTACGCAAACAAGTACCGTGGGAAGTATCCCACTTCGACGGCCATCCCCCAGACGTCGACGTTCGCTGGGAGGACGTCCTCCCGGTTCTGAAATTGCTCCCCAACGTTGACAGCGACTACGCACTCTACGATGTCATCAAGCTGCTCGTAGACGCCGTCTCCCCAAAGCGTGCGGCACGCCTCACTCGCGACCAATCTAGCGAGTTGCTCCGCGCCCTACGGGAGGTCATTGATCAGAAGCTGCCCGACAACCGTTACATCGCCCACGAAGGTTGGAAAATAGCCTGCGAGGCCCAGCTCCTTCGCCTTGCGCGCGCTCGTGATCCGGAATGGCAGCGTTTATTCGAACGAGCACGTAGAGTTGACAACGCCGCTGACCGACCATACGTATTTGCGCTCGTGGCTGAGGCGGGTGGGGGAGGCCACGTCCGGCACGCATTGACCGAAGCGATAGACCTCTGCGCCGATGTCCCCGACCCCAGCGAACGCGTCCACCGGCTCGCCGCGCTCTTGAGAACGGCCGCTGGTCTAGACCGCCAGCTCGCGCAACGTTGTCTCCGTTCCGGCATAGCTACCTTGGCCCAGATCGATGACACGTGGTCACGCCGTTCAGCGCTCCGACATGTTGTCGATTCCGTGTACAGAGTTGATCCCGAGCTGTCCACCACAGTTGCTGCCGCGTTAGATGACGACGAGGCGCGCAAGCAGATTCGCGAAGAGCTACAAGAAGAGGTGCGCCTCAGCGATGCTGGGCGGCGATTGGCTGACCCTCGCACCCCGCCCGACCAAATCGGGCAAGGCGTCCAGCTTCCACGACATTGGGAGATAGTGGGGCGGCAGTATCTAGGCGCGTTACTGTCCGGTCGGGTAGCAGTCCTCACGAAGGATCGTGCGGAATGGGTCATGCGAAAAACGGCGTCTCTACCGGCAGAATACGCGTATCCTGGAATGGCCGCTGTAATCGAAAGCATAGGCAGAACCTATCGAAACACTCCAGAAGGCAGCATGATTCTTGGATCCATGTTCCAGGCATGCGTACTGGCAGCTGACTTCACAAGAGCTGTGTCGGCTCGGAATGCAAGCGATAGGTACAAGGTCAAACGGTTTGTCGAAGGACGGCTGCCAGACGAGGGGATCTGGATACGGCCAGGCGAGAGAGCCACGGCTCTCAACTATATTCAGGAATGGTTGGAGCAGGAGCAACCGGAGTGGTTATGGATTTGCGACCAATATTTTAGAGAGGATGACTTAGAGGCACTTGCTCTGGTGGCGCGAGTAGTCCC
Organism: Chloroflexota bacterium; assembly: GCA_023512725.1. Lineage (GTDB taxonomy): Bacteria > Chloroflexota > Dehalococcoidia > SpSt-223 > SpSt-223 > JANWZD01. Next base: position 20,464 of record JAILZB010000012.1, read on the forward strand.
CGTGTGCGATGTGACGATTCTCACGAGCCGAGCCGCGCAACGCATGGACGGCGCTGAACTGTCGTTGCGGGAGCGCTATAGGCAGGCGTGGCATCGTACCTTCGCTCAGGATCCTCCCTTTACCAGGATTGTGATCGCTGGTGTTGGGTCAGAGGGAAGGCTTCCTATTCATGACCGTTACTGGATCACAGAGGGCAGCGGCTTGCTGTTGGGCACCTCGTTCAATGGATTAGGTGTGGCTCAGGCAAGCTCTATCTGGCACTTGGATCAGGACAAGGCTCGCCTTGCTGAGGATCAGATTGCCGCTTACGTTCGGCAAGTTGCGCGCCTGAGTGGTGGTGAAAGAGTTGAATACGTAGTTATCTCTTTGTGAGCTGGTTACCTTGGAGTCAGGCGCTGAGAGCTCCTATCGTCAGGCGAGATAGGCGGTGGAATTGCCTAACTCGCAAGGTCGGGGAGGGCTGTCGTGCGTGATGGGGCTGTTGCCCGGACGCCAGCTCGAAGGCCAGCGCGGAGCCAGGGAGCCGCGCTGCCCGCATGCAGTGGCTGGCCGGGGGCGCGCAGGTGCGATTTAGGCGAACCTGTGACACAGGTGAGGCGGCCTGGGTGCGGAAGCCTTTGGTGTGACCGGTCAACCAGAAACTCGAGAGACATGGAGTCGCGGCAGGTCGCGTGGAGGGTCCAGCCCACCCGACATTGGGTCCAGGCCGGGCCCGGCCAAGCCGTGCCCGCCGTCGGCGCGAGCCATTCGGAGTAAGGTTTTCCCCCTCCACTAGGGGGCGCTGCCCCCGTTCCGGGTACTCCTCTGGGTGCTCCCAAAGCTAGCGCGCGCTGTCGGGAAGGTCACTCCCCTCGGGTTTCTGCTTCGGCCGCGTGGGCTTCCTCCTCGAAGGCCTCCGGGCGCGGCGCGTGATCGCGGCCTGCTCCCGGCAGTCCTCCTGGGCCAGGATGGCCTTCAGAAATCCCCTGACCGGGCGCGGGCCCTGGGCCTCCCGGGCCCCACTCGGGCCGCCAGCCGCTCCAGCTCCTCGGCCTCGGCCCGGGCCTGGTCGGCCTCCGCGCGAGCCGCGGCGGCCCGCCTTTCGGCGTCGTTCACGACCCCACACCCCTTCCGCCCGCGAGTCTACGTGCGCGGAGGAAGCTGCCGGTGCGTCACCCGGCGGCCACCACCGCGGCGGTCCGGAAGCGGACGGCCGTGACCCGGGCCGGCCGGGATGTCGGCATGAAACTGGCCAGGATGCCGTCGACCTCCTCGGCCAGCGCCCCTGGCGCTCCTGCGTGAACGATGCATACACGGTTTCGGCGGTTGCAGTCCGTCACGGCCGCCAACCGCCTCCCCCCTGCGCGCGCCAGGAACAGGCTCAGTACGCTGCCTGCAGCTTGCGCACCCGCGGACCGCACCGGCCATCGCCCGGTTCGGACCCCGCGCGAGCCGGAGCGGGCGGTCTCACGCTTCTGCCACCTTTTTGACGCATCCGACGCGCGCCGCGTTCCAGGCGTTACCTGTCACGCTCCTTCCGACCCTTCTCGGCCGTCGCCGCCGGCGCTGCCGCCCGCGCGGGGCCGAGCGCCGCGCGCAGCCGGGGCCGTGCCCCGTCGCGGCCGGTACCGGGCCGCCACCAGCGCCGCCTCCGCCATGCTCACCGGGCTGGCCATCCCCTTTCCGGCGATGTCGAAGGCGGTGCCGTGATCGGGGCTCGTGCGAAGGAAGGGCAGGCCGAGGGTGAGGCTGACGGTCCGCTCGAAGTCGAGCGTCTTCGTCGCGATGTGCCCCTGGTCGTGGGTGAGCGAGATGACCGCGTCCCAGCGCCCCTGGAGCGCTGGTGGTAGACGGCGTCGGCGGGGACCGGGCCGTGGGCGTCGATCCCTTCCTGGCGCGCGCGGGCGACCGCGGGTTCGATCACCTCCTGCTCCTCCCGCCCGAGAAGGCCGTGCTCGCCGGCGTGCGGGTTGAGGGCGGCGACCGCGATCCGCCGCGGCTCGACGCCCAGTTCCGCGAGGAGCCGGTCCACCTTCACGAGGAAGCGCGCCAGCCCCTCGGGACCCGCCTCCCGGATGCGGTGGATCGCTTCCTCCAGCGGGAGGTGGCGCGTGTAGAAGAACGTGCGCAGGTTGCGCACGACGAAGAGGGTGACGCTGTCGCGGGCGCCGGAGAGCGCCTGAAGCGCCTCCGTGTGGCCGATGGCCGGGATGCCGGCCAGGCGCCAGGCTTCCTTGTGGATGGGGGCGGTGACGACGGCGTCCACCTCCCCCGCCAGAGCCAGGCGGGTGGCGTGCTCGAGGTACTGGTAGCTCGCCCGCCCGAAGTCGGCGCGGACGACGCCCCATGCGAAGGCTTCGGCGGGCACGTTGGCGAGATCGATCACCTCGACGGCGTCCGCCGGGAAGCGGGCGTCCTCCGGCCGCTCGACCGCCCGGAGCCGGAGGCCGGCGGGCACGGTGCGACCGCGGACGGCGGCCAGGGCGCGTTCCAGTACGCCCAGGTCGCCCAACACCAGCGGCCGGGCGACGGCGCGGACCTGCGGGTCGGCCGCGGCCGCCAGGCAGATCTCCGGCCCGATCCCGGCCGGATCGCCCATGGTCAGGGCGAGAAGCGGAAGCTCGTCGCCGCCCGGCTCGCGTCGCCCCGCGCTCAACGCCGCCACCTCGCTCGCTTCGCCTGCGGCCGCGCCAGGCCGCGCACCGGCCACGAGGCGGAGGTCAGCCCCTCCACGGCACCTCGGCCAGCCGCTCCAGCAGGCGGGCGTACCCCCGCTGCCCGCGGTCGAAGTTGGCCAGCCGGTAGAACTCGTCGGGAGCGTGGAAGCGCTCGTCCTCCACGCCGAAGGCCACCGTGACGGTGTGGACGCCGAGGTGCGTGCGGAAGAGGTCCAGCACCGGCACGGTGCCACCCGTGCAGACGAGCACCGGCTCCTTGCCGTAGATCTCGCCCACGACCTCGCGGGCGACGCGCAGCGCAGGCAGATCGGCGGGCACCACGTACGGCCGGGCACGACCCGGGAAGTCGCGCACCTCCACCCGGACGCCCGGCGGCGCGTGCCGCTCCGCGTGCCGGCGGATGCGCTCGAGGATCTCGTCCGGATCCTGGTCCGGGACCAGGCGGCAGGAGATCTTCGCGTGCGCCTCGCTGGGGATGACGGTCTTGAGACCCTCTCCCTGGAATCCGCCCCAGATCCCGTTGATCTCGAGCGTCGGGCGGACCCAGGCCCGCTCCAGGGTGCCGAAGCCCGGCTCGCCGAAGGTGGCCGGCACGCCGAGCTCGCGCGCGTACGCCTCGTCGTCGTGGGGGATGCGCGCGAACGTCTCCCGCTCTTCCGCCGAGAGGGGCCTCACCGAGTCGTAGAAGCCTTCGACCAGGACCTTCCCCTCCGGGCTGCGCAGGGTGCCGAGGAGCGTCACCAGGGCGTGGATCGGATTCTGCACGGTGCCCCCGTAGATGCCGGAGTGAAGATCGCGGCCGGCACCGGTGACGTCGATCTGGAGCGCGCAGAGGCCGCGCGAGCCCACCGAGAGCGAGGGCAGCTCCTCGGACCAGTGGGCCCCATCGGTGCTGATCGCCAGGTCGCAGGCGAGGAGCTCGGCGTGCGAGGCGACGAACGCAGGAAGCTGCGGGCTGCCGATCTCTTCCTGTCCTTCGAGGAGGAACTTGACGTTGAGCGGCAGGCGTCCCTCCACGCGGAGCATCGCCTCGACGGCGAAGATGGCCAGGACGAAGTTGCCCTTGTTGTCGGAGGCGCCCCGGGCGTAGACCCGGCCGTCGCGGATCGTCGGCTCGAAGGGCGGGCTCGTCCAGCGTTCCACGGGATCGACCGGCTGCACGTCGAAGTGGCCGTAGAGAAGGACCGTCGGCTTCCCCTCGGCGTGAAGCCACTCCGCGTAGACCACCGGGTGCCCGCCCGTCTCCAGGACCTGCACCTTCTCCAGTCCTGCTGCCCGGAGGCGGCGGGCCGTCCACTCGGCCGCGCGGCGCACGTCACCCGCGTGCTCCGGCAGGGCCGAGACGCTCGGGATGCGCAGGAGCTCAAGGAAGTCCTCCAGGTATCGCGAGCGGTTCTCCTCGAGCACCCGTTCCCACGAGGCCACGGCTGGCCCTCCTCCTTCCTCGCTCGTCCCTCATCCATCGAAGACCGGCTCCAGCTCCAGGATGAATCCCGGCAGCTCCGGGTCGAGCGCGACGCTCTCCGGGTCCTCGTACCGCTCGGGCTCCCGGCCGGGACGCCAGACCTCGACCGTCCGGCTCTCCGGATCGATCAGGACGGCGAGCCGGGCGCCGTTGGCCAGGTAGGCGCGCATCTTTGCCCGCAACTCGGCCGGCGTGTTCGACGGCGAGCGCACCTCGAAGACCGCGTCAGGGCAGAGGGGAGCGAAGCCCTTCCTCTCGTCCGGTGAGAGTTCCTCCCATCGGCCGCGGCTCACCCATGAGGCGTCCGGGGAGAGGCACGAGCCGTCCGGGAGGTCGAACCCCGTGGAGGAGCCGAAGGCGACGCCCAGGCCGGTGCGACGATTCCATACCCACAACTGCCCGGCGACCGCCACGCTCCGCCGCCCGCTCTCGCCCCCCGTCGGCGAGACCACCAACTCTCCCTTCGCCGACCGCTCGAACTGGTAGCCCGGGTTGCGCTCGGCAAGGAGGAGAAGCTCTTCGTCGGACACGCGGCGGGCCAGATCCAGCCGGATCGCCACCCGGCGCCACCCCCTGCGCCCATTGTAGTCTCATGCCCTGCGCCCATCGTGGACCGCTTGATCCACGGCTTTCCTGAGGGCGACCCCAGCTTTACAGTTCGGTGACAGTTCCGCGGGCAGGAGAGGGTCGAACCCGCGCGGGGGGAAGGCTATCCCAAGCTAACCAGAGCTTCCTTCCAGCCCACCCGAAGAGGGGAAAGACGTGGCTGGGCCACCGGGCGCGCAATCTCCAGCCGGAGCACGCGGCAGGGGCGGTGGGATTCGGAAGCAATGCCCGTGCCAGGCAGGTCGAGAGGCACGTCGAGGCGACGGGCGGCGGTCGCGATCCTCGCGGCGCTCCTCTCGGGCGCCGCGGTCCTCGGGGCTCTCCTCCCGCCGGCGCCCGCCGGGGCGGAAGGCGCGGAGGCCGCGGCTGCCGGAGCAACGGTGGGAGCGGCCAGCTGGGCGGCGCTCGGCAACTGGCCCGCCGTCCGCTCGGTGCAAGCGGGCTCGGCGTTCACCGTCACCGCGGGCGTCGAGTACGCCAGCGAGGCGTTCCAGACGGCGGCCGGGCCGGTGCAGGGGTACTTCCTGCGGCTCGACCTGGGCAATCCCAACGTGCGGCTGGGCGTGGTGCAGGCCCAGGACAGGCTGGTCACCCGGGCGGGCGAGACGGTGAGCTCCATGGCGCTCCGCACGGGCGCCGTCGCCGGCGTCAACGGGGACTTCTTCGTCCCCGACAGCACCTGGCAGCCGATCAGCGCCCTGGCCATCGACGGCGAGATCTGGCAGAGCCCTTATCCGAATTGGGCCGCCCTGGTCATCACGCGCTCGCAGCAGCTCTGGATGGGGCCGCTCACCTTCTCGGGCCAGCCGACCGTGGTCGGGACCACGTACGCCCCCGCGCCCGGAACCGCTCCCCCGCCCGCGGGCCCCGGGAGCGGCGCCGTCCCGAGCGGGGCGCAGCCGGCCTCGATGGCGATCGGGGCCGTCAACCAGAGTCGCGACATCCGCGGCGACCGGCTCACCCTGGTCACGCCGCGCCTGGGGGCGCCGCTGGAGGGCCTGCCGCCCATGACGGTGGCCTACCTGGAGCCGGTCGGGGGAGCGGAGCCCGGCCGGCCGGGCGCGTTCCAGCTGGTGCGCGTCGAGCGGGGCGTCAGCGGGCTTCCTGCGCTCAGCGGCCAGGAAGCGCTCGTGGCCACGGCCGGCCCGGCGGCGGACTGGCTCGCCCAGCTGGCGCCGGGCGCCACCCTGCAGATCGAGGAAGCGCTCCTGCGCGCGGACGGGACGCCGATCCCGGACCTGCGCGACGCGCTGGGCGGCGGCCCGCAGGTGGTCCGCGACGGGGCGCTCTGGACGGACCCCCACCCGCCCGCGCCGAACGAGGTCAACCAGCGGAACCCGCTGACCGCGATCGGCGTCAGCGCCGACGGAAGGCGGGTCTTCCTGGTGGTGGTGGACGGGCGGCAGCCCGCCCGGAGCATCGGCCTCACCCATGCCCAGATGGGGCAGCTCCTCCGGGCGCTGGGCGCCTGGAACGCCATGCTCTTCGACAGCGGCGGCTCGAGCACCATGGTGGTGCGCCTGCCGGGCCAGTTCACCGCCAGCCTGGTCAACTCGCCCTCGGACGGCCACGAGCGGCCCGTGGCCAACGGCCTCTTCGTCTACTCGGCCCTGGGCAGCGGGCCCGCCGGCCCCGCGCGGAGCGTCCTGGTCCACGGCGGGCAGCCGCTGACGGTGCTGGTCGGGACGACCGTGCCGCTCCCGGCCGCCGCCTTCGACACCGTGCAGAACCCGGTACACAGCGACTTCACCTGGAGCGTCGCGCCCTCGGGCCTCGCGGACGTGGCGGGCGGGCAGCTCGTCGCGCGGGCGCCAGGAAGCGGGCGCCTGACCGCGCGGGCGCCGTCGGGCGCCACCGGCTCCGTGCCGCTGACGGTGGTGGCGCGCCTGGCGAGCCTCAGCCTGCTTCCGCCCGGCGGCCGGACTTACGTCGCCCCGGGTGAGAAGGTGCGGCTGGAGCTCCGCGCCACCGGGCCCGGCGGCCAGCCGGTGGAGCTGCCGGCCTCCGCGGCCCGCTGGTCGGTGAGCGACGGCGCGCTCGGGAGCGTCTCGCCGGACGGCCTCTTCACCGCGGCCTCCGGGCGGACCGGGCTGGTGCGGATCACCGCCACGGCCGGCGGCGCGACGGCCGGCCTCGACCTGAGCGTCGGCGAGGAGGCGCACGTGGTCGAGCCGATGGACCGGGCGGAGGCGTGGCAGACGCGCCTCGTCGGCCTCGAGGCGAAACTCGCTTCGTCGCCGGAGAAGGCGCACCCCGGCGACAGCGGTTCGCTCCGCTTCGACTACCGGATCCAGCCCGGCCCGGGCACGCGGCAGCTGGTTTTCTGGCCGAAGAAGGACGTCTTCTTCCGGGCGCCCGGGGGAGGGCGGCGGCCGGTGGCCGTCGGCCTCTGGGTGCGGGGCGACGCGAGCGGCCTGCGTCTCGCCGTCTCGCTGGAGGACGCGCGGGGCCGCGTCCAGACGCTCTACCCCGCCACCCTCGACTTCAGCGGCTGGCGGATGATCCGCGTCGCCTTCCCGGCCGGTTTCCAGTTCCCGGTCCGGCTGAAGTTCCTGGACTTCCTGGTCGCGAGCCCCAGCCGGGCGCTGCAGGGGACGCTCTTCGTGAGCGACCTCTCGCTGCTGACGACGTCCTTGGCGCCGCCCGCGCCCCCTTCGCCGCCGGCGGCCACGGTGCAGTCGTTCCGCGACGTGCCGGCCTCCTTCTGGGCCTACGGCGCGATCCGCGAGCTGGCGGCGCTGGGCGTCGTGGACGGGCTGCCTGACGGAAGCTTCCGGCCCGTGGCCCCGGTGACGCGGGCGGAGCTGGTCAAGATGCTGCTGGTGGCCCAGGGGACCGGTCCGGCCGCCGGCCAGCCCCCTTTCCCCGACGTCACCCGAGGAAGCTGGTACGCGCCCTGGCTCGAAGCCGCCTGGCAGCGGAAGCTCCTCCTCGGCGCGGACGGCCTCGCCCTCCCCGAGCGGCCCGTGACGCGCCAGGAAGCGGCGCTCCTTCTCCTCCGCGCCGCGCAGCTGAACGGGGCCCAGGCGGGGGCTCCGGCCGCCCCGGCCGTCCCGGGCGCGGGCGCGGGGACGCCGCAGGCGCCTGCGGGGAGCTCGCTGCGCTTCCGGGACAGCGGCGCAATCGCCCCTTGGGCCTTGGAGGGCGTGGAGGAGGCCGTCCGGCTCGGGCTGCTGCAAGGCTTCCCGGACGGGAGCTTCCGTCCCCGGGCGAACCTCACGCGGGCGGAAGCGGCCGTCCTGGTTCAGCGGCTGATGGCGGCGCGGAGCTGAGGGGCGGACGCCGGGACGGGAGCTCGCTCGTCCCTGGGCGGCAGGCGTCACCTCCGGGTCGGAGCCAGAGAGGCGGAGACTCCCGGTTCTCCAGTACTTCGTCGACTGCCTCCGGGCTCACGCCGTGCCGGGGGAGGTGGGCCTCCCGGTCAGGCGGCGCACCGTGGGCCTCGCGCCCGCCCCGGTCAGCCCCCTCGGACCCGCCGGCGGCGTCTCCAACGTGACGGAGGTGAATTGAAACTCCGGGGATGCGGCCTGGTACGACTGGTCGGACCTACCCGGCCGACGAATCCAACGGCCGGAGGGCTGCGTGTCTCCCCCGTTGGGGCCGGCTTGGTCACTCGCCGAACGTATACCCTCGTTCGACCTTGCACACCCGCACCGCGTACGACCGGTACCAGAGCTCGCGCCCGAGTCGCTGGGCGAGGCGGTGCCGCGCGTTCTCCCGCCAGTTCCGGATGGCTTCCTCCGATTCCCAGTAGGAGACGGTGATCCCGAAGCCGCTCGCGTCCCGCACGCTTTCGACCCCGAGGAAGCCGGGCTGCCGGCGCGCCAGCTCCAACATCTCGTCCGCCATCTCCGCGTAACCGCGGTCCCCCCCGGTGCGGAGAGAGGTGAAGATCACGGCGTAGTGCGGTGAAGCGGGGATCGCAGACAGTTCGTCCATCCTGGCTCGCCTCCACCCGTGGAAGTCGCTCCGCCCCCGTCGGGGAGGTTCGGCCCGGCCCCGCCCTCAACCTCCGCCTGCTGGCGACGCCCGAGGTGGCGGAGGCGGAGCCCTTTCTGGGGCGGGTGGTCCTGGTCATGGCGGGGCGGGTGCGGCGGGGTGCGGCGGGTGCGGATCGACGAGGTCGTGAGCTGTTTCCCTGCCGACTCCTGGCACGCGGTCATCCATAACCTCGCGGAGCTAATACCTCCAACGCGCTCAACACGGCTGGGCCGCGCCGCCCGCGGCTCACCCCATGGGTTGCGAGCCCGACCGGTGGCTGAGTTCACTACCAGCGGCCTACTTATCGCCGGATCTGACCCTCGATTTCCAAGAACTTGTTCACCCTTGCAAGCAACTGCGACGCCGATCGCGAACTCACGTCCTCAACGACCATCAAGAGCTCCCAGTTGTCAACTTCTGCACGAATCGACCGACCACGTTGCCATAGAATGATTGCCAGGACTGCCTCGCCGACGGATACCGCTCCCGCGATGGCTGGTGATTCCGCTGCGCCAAGCAGAATGAAGAGGAGGTTTGCAGCGATGCCTAACAAAGCGCCTAAGACTGAGGACGATAGCCCGTGATAAAGCTGCCAGAGTCTTCTGGCACGCTGCAGATGGCGCTCAGGCGCGTCAGGGCCGTATACCCATGTCTCCCAAGCATAATAGACATGTCGGATCGACAACTGCGATTTGGCGTCCTGATCTTGAGCGCGATAGCTATTTAGCAAGTATGCTAGATTTGGGCGGCGCTCCGTGACATAGCCACCGCGCATTGAGAATACCATGAACCAAACCTGGTGGATGACGTACCCCAAGGGCAGCAGTGACGCGGCGCCCATTATACCGAGCAGAGTCGCCGCCTTGGCGGCGAAATGAGAATCGAAAGAAGTAAGTACGGCCACGGGCAACAAGGCCAACGTTCCTGGCACCGCATAGCGCACGAGTAGTTCGAAGTCCATCTCGGTACCAACCTTTGCTCGGCGCAGTTATGGGTCAGCTACAGTCCCGATGGTCGGCTTTCCGGTGCGAGTGTACTGTTCGGCGCCATCATGCTCGCGGCCCTCAGCGCATCTTCGTCCGCCAATCGAAACCGATGGCGGGATCGTCGTACGGGATGCGGTGCTCGTCCGGCGCCTCGCGGTTGTACGGCTCCGTCGTGAAGTAGACGATCAGCGCCGGCTTCTCGCCCAGCGTCCGGTAGCCGTGCGCCACGCCCACCGGGATCAGGAGGAGGAGCGGGTTGTCCTCTCCCATGTAAAAGACATCGGTCTCCCCGTGCGTCGGTGAACCCGGGCGCCGGTCGTAGAGCACCACCTGCGCGTTCCCCACCGGGAAGAACCAGAGGTCGTCCTGCTTCTCGTGGTAGTGGAAGGCCTTGATGACGCCCGGGTAGGTCTTGGAGAGGCTCGCCTGGCCGAACTTCCTCAGGAGCCCCTCGTCCGCCCGCAGGATCTCCTCGAAGAAGCCCCGGTCGTCGGGATGGCGGACCAGCTGCTTCACCTTGACGCCCTCGATCAATGTCCTCGCCTCCGGGAATGGGTTCTCGACGGTCTCAGGCCTGCCTCAGGAAACACTGTGCTCTCACGAAGTGCCCCGTCCCCGGGGAAAGAGCTCCGGCTCCGTCACCCTGAGCTCCGCGAGAAACTCCTCCAGCGCCTCCTGCCAGGGGCGCATGCCCAGCCCGAGTGCCTCGATCGAGCACGTGGAGAGCGCCGAGAAAGCCGGCCGGCGCGCCTTCGAAGGGTAGTCGGCGCTGGCGATCGGCTCGACCGCCACCTCCCAGCCGGCGCGGCCCAGGATCTCCCACGCGAAGGCGTACCAGGAGGTGACGCCCGCGTTGGCGGCATGGAGCGTCCCGTAGGGCGCAGGGCCGCGGCCCGGCAGGAGGCCGGCCACGCCCAGCACCACCCGGGCGAGGTCGCGGGCGAAGGTGGGCCGGCCCCACTGGTCGTCGACGACGCGGAGCAGGCGGGCGGCGGCCGCCGCGCGCAGGATGCTGTTCGGGAAGTTGGCGCCGCGGACGCCGAAGACCCAGGAGGTACGGAGGATCCAGGCAGGCGCGCCGCTCGCCCGGACAGCCTCCTCGCCCGCGAGCTTCGAGGCGCCGTAGACGTTAAGCGGGTGCGGCGTGTCCTCCGGCTCGTAGCCCTCGGCGCGCCAGGCGGCGGGGTCGCGGCCCGGCGGCGGTTGGCCGTCGAAGACGAAGTCGGTGCTCACGTAGAGCAGCGGCACCCGGCGCCGAGCACACCAGGAAGCGATCGCCGCCGTGCCGTCCCGGTTGACGCGGAAGGCGAGCCCGGCTTCCGACTCCGCCCGCTCCACCGCCGTGTAGGCGCCGGCGTGGAGCACCAGCTCCGGCTCCGAGTCGTCCAGGAAGCGCCCGACGGCGCCCGGCTCGGCCAGGTCGAGCTCCGCCCGGGCGGGCGCCACCAGCCGGAGGCCGCCCGCCGGCTCCGGGCCCGCCGTCAGGAGCCGCCGGATCTCGCTCCCCAGCTGGCCCGTGCCGCCCGTCAAGAGAATCCGCGCGCGCATCACGGGCACCAGGATTCGCCACGGTTGGCGCGAATCCCCTTCCCGTCTCCGGCTCCGAGGAAGGGGTGGCGGCATGCGCCTTCTGGTCACCGGCGGCGCCGGCTTCATCGGGTCCAACTTCATCCGCTACGAGCTCGCCCACGACCCCGAGGCGCGCATCGTCAACCTCGACAAGCTGACCTACGCGGGGAACCTGGAGAACTTGGCCGACGTGGCCGACGACCCGCGGTACGCCTTCATCCAGGGGGACGTGGCGGAGCCGGCCGACGTGGAGCGCGCCTTCCGCCTCTGCGAGGAGCGGTTCGGGGGACCGGTGGAGGCGGTGGTCCACTTCGCGGCGGAGTCGCACGTGGACCGGAGCATCGAGGACGCGGCACCCTTCCTGCGGACGAACGTGCTAGGGACGCACGTGCTGCTCGAGGCGAGCCGCCAGCACAGGGTCAAGCGATACAGATCTCGACGGACGAGGCGTACGGCTCGCTCGGCCCGGACGACCCGCCCTTCACCGAGGAGAGCCCGCTCCGGCCCAACAGCCCCTACGCGGCCTCGAAGGCGGCTGCGGACATGCTGGTGCGGAGCTACGTCCAGACCTACGGCTTCCCGGCCATCATCACCCGCTGCTCGAACAACTTCGGGCCGTACCAGTTCCCGGAGAAGCTGATCCCGCTGGCGATCACCTTCGCGCTGGAAGGGAAGCCGGTGCCGGTTTATGGGGACGGCCAGAACGTTCGGGACTGGATCTATGTGGAGGATCATTGCCGGGGCATCGACCTGGCGCTCCGCCACGGTCGCCCCGGCGAGGTCTACAACTTCGGCGCGCGCTCGGAGCGCGCCAACCTCGACCTCGTACGGGACCTCCTCCGGCTTCTGGAGCGTCCCGACGATCTCTTCACCTTCGTACCGGACCGGCCGGGCCACGACCGCCGCTACGCGATTGATCCAACTCGGGCCGAGGTCGAGCTCGGCTGGGCTCCTGTCCGCGCACACCAGGAAGCGCTTCAGGACACCGTCGCCTGGTACCTTGCTAACCACTACTGGGTCAAGCGGGTGCAGACAGGCGAATACCTGAGGTACACGGATCGCATGTACGTGCGCCGGGAGACCTGGGTGACAAGTGTTCGAGCCGGACGCATTCCGTAGCCGTGGCCGACTCGACCTGCTTGCACCGCGCGGCAAGATCCCGCTGCGGCCGCGGAGCCGCCCACCCTGACTCCGGCGCGTTCCTTGTGGCCAAGGGCACCATCTACCCCGGCGGGTAACAGAGGAACGCAAGCAGGCCCTTACTCACCTCACAGGACGGGTGGCCCCCAATCCCCTGACCCCCGAAAAGCCCCAACCTCACAATACGGGCATGGCCTATTATCCCTAGCAGCGTTGTCAGACTTGATCGACGCCGTCGCCACGCTTTCGCGAAAGTGAACAGGTAGCGGCTCCCGCATGAATGGCTGGAGGAGGTGCCGCAGCAACAGAACCGCCAAGCCAGCCGCCCGCATGTTCAGGTCCATGACGGCAGGTTGCCTCATTGGGAAGTTCGCATAACCCAGACTTAGCTCTTGCTCGCGTTCGACCGGAGATAGACTCTCCAACCGCACTTGACGAGGAGAGACGATCCCACTACATACCAAGCACGGCCGACCCGCGGACAAATACGAAACCCGGGCATTTACCGCGTCCACGCGCCCATCCGTGGCGGCGATCTCCGTCCCCAGGTCGATAACGGGAAGTACATACTGAACAGCTAACCGCGACAGAATGTACCGCGGCCAGTGACGATCGACGCACCCGAAGAGGACATCCACTCCCCTAAGCTCAGCCAAACCCTCCGAATCGTCGATGCGCTTTGGCAGCGTCTCTATGCAGGTATCCAGACCTAGCTCGTCGAGGTGTTCCTTCAGCAGATCGACCTTTAGCCGTCCCCTGCACACATCCTGCTGCGTGCGTGGAGTACGCGATTCAGGTTGACTTCCTCGACCTTCTCGTCATCTATAAGCACAACTTGACCCACGCCTGCCCGCACCAGTAGCTCTGCAACGAGAGAACCTGTACCGCCCGCCCCTACCACTCCTACACGCAGACGTCTCAGACGCGCTTGCGCGCCCGCATCAGTAAGTTCGAGCGCCCTGTCAAACATCGCCGCAGGTGGAGGTGCCGGCGGAGGAGGTTCACCCTGTAGGCTTCGTTCGACAATGTGATCGCCAACGATCCATAAACGATCCACCGGCTTTGGCGAGTTCCCGTTCGGAGGCCAGACACGGGCCTTTAGGCTACGCTCCCCACAGACCATCGACATAACCCAAGCGCCCGGCAGTAATTCCCTGAGATTAGCCACGAGGTCAGGTTCGTCGGTGTTATCGAAGGCGGAGAAATCCACTCGATCGGCCGCGGTGGGGTGAGTATGCAAGATGGCAATGCCTTTCAAACCCCGCTTCCGCGCCTCGAGGACCGCGCGCCTGAGATATCTACTTGAGAATATTAGCGTGTCCCGACTCTGGAACTCGAACGATCGATGGTCCGGCTCTACCGCGTCCGCAAGCAGCAGCGCCGGTCGTTTCGGATGGCCACTCAACCCAAGCAAAGCTAGCGCTCCGAACTCGGGAGCATGCTGGCTCGAGAACGCGTGCTTAAGATGTCCCCAGAGCAAGTTCCAGACCCTTTGCTCTACTCGCACGTTCATGCTACATGATCCCCCGGCTCAAGAAGAAGCCGCGGCAGTGGTCTATGTGGGTAGCCAACCGGTCTACGCCGAACCTCCAGGATGCATCATTCCGGTAGTGCCAGGAGACTAGACGCCACTTCCGCCCTTCTACCTCGACGACGTTCTCGCCCGGTGCATGGATACGGGGATGGATCCCACCGTTCCACTCGATCGGCCATTCCACCCGGAATCCATCGAGCGGAACGGGGGAAGGGAAGCCTGTGTAGCCGGCGGGGATCGCGATGAGTATATCGGTTCGAGAGCGGGACCAGGGCGGGCTCGGAATTGGGATATCTGAGATCAGCACATAGCGCTGCCCTGCGGCCACTATGAGCCGAGCCGGCAGGCCGCTGGCCCGAAGCGCGTCAGCCTCTTGCTCTAGCGTCATCGGGTAAGGGCCTTGTTCACCGGCCTGAGCCTTTCGTTGTGCCTCGAACCTCTCACCCCGGTGAAGGGATATAGGTTGGGCCTGCGGAAGTGCCTGCGAACTGTCAAGCAGGTATAGGTCGTACAGCCTGGGGTCCATTCCGAATAGGGACACAATCTCCTCCGGCGTCATGCTCTCCGTCGGCGCGATGCGCCACGAAGTATTGACAGATATGACTAGCAGCCTGAGAGACTAACGCCCTGGAAAGAGTGAGTGGATCACGCGGCATGGTATTCGATCGGACAGTATCGCG
>JAILZB010000119.1 GCA_023512725.1 Chloroflexota bacterium
GCCTGATCGGGAATGGGATCACCTTCGATAGCGGCGGGCTCTCGCTCAAGCCAGCCGAGGGGATGGAACTCATGAAGACCGATATGTCGGGTGGGGCAGCGGTGATCGGGGCGCTCGCCGCGATTGCGCAGCTGCGTCCGCGCCGCGCGGTTGTCGGCATCATCCCGGCCACCGAGAACATGCCTGGTGGGCGCGCCCAGCGGCCTGGCGACGTCGTCCGCACGATGCACGGCAAGACGATCGAGGTGATCAACACCGATGCCGAAGGACGACTGATCCTGGCCGATGCGCTCGCCTACGCCCAGGAGCTGGGTCTCCGCCCCCTCGTCGACCTGGCCACCCTCACTGGCGCCATGACAGTTGCACTCGGTCGGGTGCGCACGGGGGTATTCAGTAACGACGAAGCCACTCTGCAGGCGCTCTTACGCGCGGGGGAGCGCAGCGGCGAGAAGCTCTGGCCGATGCCGCTCGACGAGGAGTACGCCGAGCAGATCAAATCCGAGATCGCCGATGTCAAGAACGTTGGCGGTCGGCCAGCTGGCGCCGTAACAGCAGCAATGTTCCTCAAGCAGATGGTCAGAGAGACGCCCTGGGTTCACCTCGACATTGCCGGCACAGCGCGCGCCGAGCAGACGAAGGGCTATACCACCAGCGGTGGCACGGGCATCGGCGTCCGGACCCTCGTCCACTTCGTCGAGCAGCTAAGCAGCTAGAGAAGGACCTTGGTGCCTTCAAAATCGAAGCGAAAGCGCAGTTCCTCCAGGCCGCAGCGTGCCATCGCCTCGCGTAGCCGGTTCCGATCGCGCGCGTAGAAGAGGAGAAAGCCACCACCACCTGCCCCGACCAGTTTGCCACCGATGGCTCCACAGCGCCGCCCGACCTCGTACCACTCATCGATCCGGGAGTTGGTCATGCCAGAGGAGCGCCGCCGCTTCTGCTCCCAGTGTTCGTGCATCAGCGCGCCGAATTCCTCGGTCCGACCGGCTTCCAGCGCTGCTTTGCTGCGCAGCCCCAGCTCTTTGATATAGTGCAAGTTCTCCAGCATCGCCGGGTCGTCGGCAGCGGTGCGCTGGTCCTGGTCGCGCAGGACGTGCTCCGCGCCACGCTCAAAGCCGGTGAAGAACAGCAGCAGGTGGTCTTCCAGGTCCATCAAGGTGTCGTGCGAGATCTGGAGGGGGGTCGCCGTTACGCGCTCGTCAGGATGGAACTCGAAGCAGGTGATACCGCCGTAGGCCGCGATGTACTGGTCCTGCTTGCCGATCGGGCGCTTGAGGCGCTCGATCTCGAGGTGGCAGGCGAGCTCGGCCAGTTCCTGTTGGAGCAGCAGGCGCCGGCGGTGAAGATAGAGTGCCTTGAGGAGCGCGGTGGTGAAGCTGCCCGACGACCCCAGGCCCGTGCCGGCGGGGATATCGGCCAGCGTCGTGATCTCGATCTGGGGGGTACGAAATTCCAGCAGCCGGAGCGCCTCCCGAATGATGGGGTGTTGGACTTCGTCAATCGTCTGGCAGCGTTCGAGCTGGGAGTACTTGAGGAAGATCCCTTCGGTGAAGGGGCGCATCACGGTGACGTAGACGTATTTATCGATGGCCGCGGCAATGAGAAAGCCACCGAAGCGCCGGTAGTACGACGGCAGGTCAGTGCCGCCGCCGCCCAGCGTGATCCGAAGCGGGCTGCGCGCGATGATCACCGTCTCTCCTCGTGCCCGCGGGCTGGCACGGGCAGGTTGTTGGGGTGCGCGGGATTATGACGGCCCGAGCAGGCCGCCAGCTAACGCCAGCTTACTCCCCTGGCGGGTCCTCCGCTTCCAGCTCGATCGCATCCCCGACGACGTAGGGATGGGCCTGCTGTTCCGCGAGCGGGCGGCGGTCCACCAGGGCTACCTTGCGGAGGGGGAGGCCAAGCTGCTGCGCCCGCCGGCCGATTCGCTCGACAGCATACTGGAGCACAGTCGTTCCACCCGTCAGGTTGAGCACGACCTGGCGCGCGTTGATGAGGGCACGATCGACCTCGGGGTCGATCAGCTGATCGACCTGGCGAAAGCCGAGGTACGGGTCGTCGAGTTGGCGCACCAGAAGGGGGAGGTCCCTGGCTCCTGCCTGCTCAATCGCCTCCTCGAGGCGGGGAGCTGCGGTGGCCGAGGTCACCACCATCAGGCTCGCCGGTTGGAGAAGCTTGAGGGCCGAGTAGAGCACGCCGGGAGAAAGCCCCAGGGGCGTGACGAGGAGGGTGCTAACGGGCGGAAGAGCAGGGGCCCAGCCTGAACTCTTCTCCAGCACATCCTCGCACTCGCGAACCAGGTTCGTAAGCTCATCCTTCGAGAGGCTGACCCACTGCGTCGTCATGCCGGCATGGGCGATGCGATTTCGCTTCTCGGAGAGTTGCTGCCAGAGGCTTGCGACCCGCTGCTCAACCGGCCCCAGCGGGAGGCCTACGTTCGGGTCGGCGCGCACTGCCCAGCTACGGAGGAGGCGGAGAGCGCGCTCGCGCTGCTCCTGCTGGAGCCAGTGAGCAGCATTCCCAACCCGCAGCAGCACGAAGCTCACCAGCCATTCGCGCAACAAGAGCCACCCTTTCGGAAGGTCTCCTCGCTTCAAGTACCAGCGGACCAGGCGGAGCTGGCTGCGGAGTTCATCCTCGTTGAGGGCGATCCACCTCTTGGCGGCTTCCAGGCTACTGTGATAAGGCGATACCGAGAGCACCCAATCTTCGATCCAGTCCTTCAGATGGTCCACCGACAGTTCTACCATTCCCGCCGGAGTGCGCATCTCCAGCTGCCGTAACTGGTTGGACACCTGCTGGGCTGCCAGGCCAGTCTCGAGGGGAAGGCCGCTGGCAAGCGCATCAGCGAGGGTCCGGAGTGGGGTTTTCACTCGTGTCAGGTCAAGGTGCGGTTGCTGCCGCTGGAAGAGCCGCCCCAGCTCCTCGTTCAGCTGACGGACGAGGGTGACCAGCCAACCGCTCTCGCGCGCTGCCTGCACCGCATGGTACCAGCGCACCAGACTAAACAGTAGGGTGAGGTCGATGATCGGCGAGATGGGTGCTCCTGCCCCATCGCGGAGGGTGATTTCCGATGCCCCGTAGTAGAGGCCGCCGATCTCTACCGAGCGGTAGGCTACCAGGTAGGTCAGCGCCGTGAAATACACAAAGGGGAGATGGCGGAGCGAGAAGGTCACGTCGAGGACGACGCGCTCGCCTTCCGCGATGCACCCGATCAGGGTGTGGACCACCGCGAGCAGCTGACTTTCGTTCTCGACCGGCTGCACCACGACCGGCTCCACCCCGAGGCCAGCGTGCTCAAGCTCAGCCGCTAGCGACTGGTACCACCTTTCCTGTGCCTCGCGGGTCACGAGCACCGAAGCCCGCGCACCCTTCAGCTCAAGCAGGACAGCGGTGGCCACCGGGGCGGTAGTGTGCTGCCGGTCGTTCAGGGTGTAGGTCGTCAGGGGGTAGTCGGAGGTCCCGATCGAGCAGAGGAAGTGCGAGCCACGCGAAGAGCCCATGCCACGCCTCGCAAGGGGAGTTGAGAGGCGCTGGAACGACACTATAGCACACTGCACAATCCAACGATCAGTTGGCAACCTTCCTGCCGCTTGCTCCCCCGGCCAACGCCGAGCGACTAAGCCCGCTGCGAGGACGGCACGTGAGCCCGCGTTCGTAAGCAAAGGCTGCCGCGCAAGTGCCGTTCGGAGCAGTGCGACCCCGCACGATAGCCCCGGTAGCCAGGGAATGCGGTGTACAATGGCCAGGAGGGAGCACCAGTGAGCGGAGCGAGCTGGCGACACGCCGCGCAGATACTCGGGACGCTGGCACGGGCCGCGCTCCAGCCTCCGGCCCCGATCGACCCGGTGCGGCCGCCGGCGCGCGGCTGGCAGCCCTCGCTTTGGGCGAGCCCCATCCCGCTGCGCTCACCCAGGAACTTCCTCGAGGTCTTTCGCGCCCTCCGGGAGAATGCCGACAACCTGGAGTACGCCTGGCGCATCTTGCGGGATGGCGTCTGCGATGGCTGCGCCCTGGGTACCCGCGGTCTGCACGACTGGACGATGGAGAACATCCATCTCTGTAACGTCCGCTTGCGCCTCCTCCGCCTCAACACTCAGCCCGCGCTGGACATCCGCCTGCTGGAAGACGTTGGCCTGTTGCAGGAGAAGCGCTCGCGCGAGCTTCGCGCGCTCGGTCGCTTGCCCTACCCCCTGCGACGAGCGCGGGGAGAGCGCGGCTTCCGGCGCATCTGCTGGGATGAGGCGCTGGAGGAGATCGCCGCTGCTATCCGTCGCACCGACCCCGACCGGACCTATTTCTACCTGACGAGCCGCGGCGAGCCGAACGAGAACTACTATGCCCTTCAGAAGGCGGTCCGGGCTATCGGAACGAATAACCTGGATAACGCCGCCCGCATCTGTCACTCTCCGAGCACATTTGCGCTGAAAGCCTCCCTGGGCGTGGCCGCCACCACCTGTTCCTACCGCGACCTCATTGGCACCGACCTGGTGGTCTTCCTCGGCTCGAATGTCGCCAATAACCAGCCGGTGGTAATGAAGTACCTCTACTATGCCCGCAAGGCGGGGACGCGGGTGGCCGTGGTCAACCCCTACCGCGAGCCCGCGATGGAGCGCTACTTCGTCCCTTCAGACCTCGAAAGCGCCCTCTTTGGCACCCGGATGACCGACCGCTTCTTCCTCGTCCGGGTCGGCGGGGATATCGCCTTTCTGACTGGTGCTGCCAAGCACCTCCTGCGGGAAGGCTGGGTCGACCGGCGCTTTATCGAAGAGCACACCACCGGCTTCGAGCATTTTGCCGGGCTGGTCGAGGCAGCGAGCTGGGAGGCGCTCGAGCAGGGCAGCGGGCTCTCGCGCGAGGAGATGTACGCCTTCGCCGAGATGGTCGGTCGGGCCGAGCGAGCAGTCTTCGTCTGGGGGATGGGCATCACCCAGCACGAGCAGGGAGAGGCGAACGTCCACGCCATCATCAACCTGGCGCTCCTAAAGGGGTTCGTCGGCCGGCCGGGCTGCGGGCTCATGCCTATCCGCGGCCATTCTGGGGTCCAGGGTGGGGCAGAGATGGGCGCGTATGCCACCGCTTTCCCGGCTGGGCTCCCGATCACACCGGAGAATGCCCGCCGGCTGGAGGAGCTTTGGGGCTTCCCCGTCCCCGACCAGCCCGGCCTCACGACCGCCGAGATGATCGAAGCGGCCCGCGAGGGGAAGATCGACGTGCTGGTTGCCAGCGGCGGCGGGTTCAACGAGGTGCTACCTGACCCGCGCGGAGTCGAGGAGGCCCTGAAGCGGATTTCCCTCCGCGTCCACTTCGATATCGTGCTCTCCTCCCAGATGCTGCTGGAACCTGGCGAGACGGTTCTCCTGCTGCCGGCGGCCACCCGCTACGAGATGCCGGGTGGAGTCACCGAGACCACCACCGAGCGGCGCGTCGTCCTCAGTCCCGAGATCCCAGGACCGCGGATCGGCGAAGCGCGACCTGAGTGGGAGGTCTATCTCGAACTAGCCCGGCGCGTTCGCCCCCAGTACGCCGACCGCCTCTCCTACCGCACGACGGCTGAACTCCGGGAGGAGATCGCCCGCTGCATCCCCTTCTACGACGGGATCCAGCACTTGCGCCAGGGAGGAGAGAGCTTCCAGTATGGGGGTCCGCTCCTCTGCCAGGATTGGCGCTTCCCGACCGCGGACGGGCGGGCTCATTTCTGCGCGGTGCCCCTCCCCATCCCCTCGCTGGGCCCCGACCAGGTGCTGGTCGCCACTCGGCGGGGGAAGCAGTTCAACAGCATTGTCCAGGAAGATACTGACCCTATCACGGAGGCACCGCGCGATGCCGTCCTGATGCACCCCAACGACCTGCGCCGCTTCGGCCTGCGGGAGGGCGAGGCGGTCGACCTGGTCAACGCGTATGGGCAGTTCCGTGGCCGCGCCTTCGCAGCGGAGGTGCACCCGGGCACAGTGCAGATCTACTGGCCCGAGGGCAACGTGCTGGTGGACCCCACCGCGCGCTCGCCGCAGGTCAAGATCCCCGCTTATAAAGCGGTGGTGGCCACCGTGCGCCGGGTCGAGGTGGCAACATCCGCCGCGCCAGCGGTGCGGCCATGAACGAACGACCCATATGGGCTCCTGAGCGCCCGGGCGCGACGGTGCGCCTCCCCGTCCGGATAGTCCGCGGCGACCGCAGCGAGGTGCGGAGCGACGTGGTGGTCACCGAAGAACCGCTGGAGATCCGACTCCTTGCGGGCGAGCAGCGGCAAAGCGTGGCCGTGACGATGCGCACGCCGGGCAACGATTTCGAGCTGGCAGCGGGGTTCCTCTTCGGCGAAGGCATCTTGACCGACCGTTCTCAGCTCGCCAGCATCTCGTACTGTGTCGACTCCAGCCTGGACGGACGGCAGCAGTACAACATCGTGAACGTGCGGCTCCGGACGACCCAGCTTCCTCCGCTCGCTCCTCTGGAACGCCACTTCTTCACTACCAGTGCCTGCGGCGTCTGCGGCAAGGCGAGCCTGGAAGCGCTCCAGCAACGCGGTTGCACGGTTATCGCGAGCGGGCAGCCAGTGGAGGATGCGGTCCTCCGTCGCTTGCCGGAGCAGCTTCGGGCTGCCCAGGGGTTGTTCGCGCGGACGGGTGGGCTGCACGCTGCAGCACTCTTCACCTTCCAGGGCGAACTTCTGGCGCTCCGCGAGGACGTGGGGCGTCATAATGCCCTGGACAAGTTGGTGGGCTGGGCATTCCTCGCTGGAAGGCTACCGCTCGGTGACACCATCCTGCTCGTCAGCGGGAGAGCGAGCTACGAGCTGGTCCAGAAAGCAGTGGTGGTGGGCATTCCGGTGTTCTGTGCCATCTCAGCCCCGAGCAGCCTGGCGATCGCGGTTGCCCAGACCTTTGGGATGACGCTCGTGGGCTTCCTGCGGGATGACCGCTTCAACGTCTACAGTGGGGAGGAGCGGCTCTCGTGCTCCGCTTCTGCCGCGAGCCGTTGAAGAGCCAGCTGATAGTCTGCCGGGGTATTCAGGTTGAAGAAGCTTACCAGCTCTGGGTCCGCTGCGCGCAGGACGTCTTCTCCCAGGAAGCGCACTCGAAGGCGAGCGAGCAGCTCACGGAGCGAGCCGCCTCCTACCAGGAGGAGCGCCTCGGCAGGAAGAGCGACTGTCCGCCGGTAGGCCGCGCAGAGCGGCTCAGGGTGCCCAGCCACGAGCGGCACGACGGCATCCCACCCCGCAAGCTGCTCGCGGAGCATCTGGAGGAGGGGAGGCTGCACAAAGGGGAGGTCGCAGGCCACCACGAGACAGTCCTCTCCGTGGACGGCAAGCAGGCCGGCGTGGAGACCGGCGAGTGGTCCGGCATCAGCGAACCGGTCGGTCACGACCGTAAGGCCGGGAGAGACCACCCCCTCGCGGGCGACCACCACGACCTCAGCACACACCAGCCTCACGCGCCGGACGACCCACTCCAGCAGTGTCCCTGTTGCGAAGGGAAGCAGCGCTTTTGGCCGACCCATTCGCCGGCTCTGACCGCCGGCAAGCACGACCCCGCTAGCACCTTCCACCGCGCATTCCATCGTACCATCAGTGGGGAAGCACGCGATGACGACCGACCCGCAGCGTGCCTTGCGCGAGCTCCTGGCTGCGGCAGCGCCAGTGGGGAGCGAGACAGTGCCGCTGCCAGCCGCAGTAGACCGGGTGGCCGCCCAGGAGGTGACCTGCTGGGAGCCCGTCCCCCATTTTCGGCGGGCAGCGATGGACGGGTACGTGGTCTGGACGGAGGACCTCGCCACTGCCACGCCCGAGCAGCCCATCCGCCTGCGGGTTACCGGCAGCGTCCGGATGGGCGAGCCACCCGCCAGCGGGCCAGCGCGGGGAGAAGCCTGGTCTATCCCCACGGGGGGCGCGCTGCCGCAGCGTGGCGACCGAGTGCTCCCCCTCGAGCAGGTGCAGCGCCAGGGAGCGTTCATCCTAGTGAGCGCATCTCCGTCGCCCAAGCCGAACGTCGCTGAGCCCGGGGAAGATCTTCTCCCCGGAACGCTGCTCCTGAGGCCCGGAGAGATTGTCCACCCTGGTATCCTCGGGGCCCTGATCGCCTGCGGCCTCGCCAGCCTGGAGGTCTACCGACGGCCGCGGGTAGCGCTCCTCTCAACCGGGGATGAACTGACCGAGGATAGCGGCCCACTGCCACCCGGACGCACCCGCAACCTGAATGGGCCTCTGCTCGCCGCCGAGTTGCGGGAGGCCGGCTGCGCGGTGGAGCTCCTGGGCACGTTCCCCGACCGGCCCGAGGTGCTCGCTGCTGCCTTCCGGCAAGCGCTGACACGCTCCTACGATGTCATCCTGAGCACCGGTGGCGTCTCGGTTGGAGCGCAGGACCAGGTGCCCCCGACCTGGCAGGAGCTGGGAGCGCAGCCCATCGTGGGGCGGCTCACCCTCAAACCGGGCGGCCCGTTCTTCGCTGGTCGAGTGGGCTCCAGCTGGGTGATCGGGCTGTCGGGAAGCCCTGCTGCCTGCCTCGCCACCTATCACCTGCTCGTGCGTCCCCTCCTGCGTCGCCTCGGCGGCCACCGTTGGACGGTACGACCGCTCGTACGGGTACCGCTCGCGGGTGCCCGTGAGCGCACAGGCACGCACCTGCGGGCGCTCTGGGCCACGCTCGGCAGTGACCCACCCACCGTGGCAGTTCTGGAGACGGGCGGCACGCTGAGCGAGATCGCCCGGGCCAACAGCCTGGTGCTGCTGCCAGCGGGAACCCCGCCGTTACGGGACGGCTCGTGTGTTCCTGTGCTCTGCCTGCGCCAGCCAGAAGACCGCGCCGACCTGAGCATTCCCCCGGTTCTCCCAGCGCCGCTCGTGGTGGGTGTGACCGGCGCCTCGGGCAGCGGGAAGACCACTGCCATCGAAGGGCTGCTGCAACGGTTCCAGGCTGCTGGGATCGCGGCTGCTGCCATCAAACACGCCGCCCATGGCTTCACCTTCGACCGTCCGGGCAGCGATAGCGACCGCCTTGCCCAGGCGGGCGCCCGCGCCGTGCTGGTAGCCGGGCCGGAGCAGCTCGTCCTCCGCCTCACCGTGGCCCCCACGCTCGATCGGCTCCTTGCACTCCTCGCGACCGCCACCGAGCTCCTCACGCCGTCACCAGCGGTGATCTTCGTCGAAGGATTCCACCACCCCGACCGACCGCTCATCCAGGTAGGGCCGGGCAAAGAGACCACCGCTCGTCCCTGGATCCACCTTCCTGCTCTCACTGAGCTTGATCTCGCGCAGCGAGAGCAGCTGCTCGACGACCTGGCTGCACGGGTGCACACCTGGCTGGCGGGGGACCCGGCTCAGCGGCCGGACCTCGGTAGGTAGCACCCGGTAGGCGAGCGAACACCCCCGCCAGCAGTCCGCGACACTCGGCCAGTGCCCTGTTGCGCGCCCCGCGGGGGGAGCACACGACCCGAGTACCTCCTTCGTGCTACCCGCCGGAGGGCGACCTGTTCATGCTCTCACTCCCCAAGGCAGCGAGCGGATCCTTGACGGTCGCTGCCGGGCAGGCGGATACTTGCTGGAGAGACATCATTATTCTGGCACCTTTGGAGGGAGACATCATGACGACCGCCCAGGCTAACCTTGCACAGGCGGTTGCTGGTCTGAGCAAGCAGCAGGCCGAGAAGCTGATCGCCGGCCTGAACCAGGCACTCGCCAACCTGACGGATCTTGCGCTCGACTACAAGCAGGCTCACTGGAACGTGGTCGGGACCACCTTCTATCAGCTGCACGAGATGTTTGATGAGTTCGCCAGCCAGGCCCGCGAGTGGGGCGACCTGGTGGCCGAGCGCGCCGTGCAGCTCGGTGGCGCAGCGCACGGGACGCTTGAGGCGGCGGCTGCGGCTACCCAACTGCCACCCTACCCGCAGGATGAGCATGACGGGCAGGCCCTGCTCCGCCACCTGGTCGAGTGTGCGCGGGTCGCTGACGAGCAGATCCGCAAGGAGATCGAGGCGTCCGACGCTGACCTCGCAACCCAGGATATCTACCTCGAGATCGCGCGCGGGCTCGAAAAGCAGCGCTGGATGCTCCAGGCCCACCTGCGCTAACACGACGGACGCCTCCACCCAGAAAGCCCCCGCGCGCTGCGCAGCCGCGAGCAACAGTTTGCGCTGAGAGGGCAGTGCTCACCCAAGTGGGTGGCAGTCATTATCGGCGAGCGTGGCAGCCAGTTGCCGGGTGACCGGCCCGGGCTGACCGCGCCCGATCGGCTGGCCGGCGAGGTTCGTCAGGGGCAGGATGCCGATCAAGACGCTGGTCAGGAAGGCTTCCTGCGCGGCGATCAGCCGTGCGAGCGGAAGCGGAGCCGACGTTGCCGGGACACCGCAGGCGGGGGCAACCTCGCTGAGCAGGCGCTGGCGCAGAATGCCCGGCAGGGCCCCTTCTGCAGCCGGGGGCGTCAGCACGGTGCCATCGACGACGGCAAAAAGGTTAGCGGCCGTGGCACCCGCAACCCGGCCGCGCGTGTTGAGCAGGATCGCCTCCGGGTAGCCCTGGCGTACCGCTTCCATCCGGGCAAGCACCTGCTCCGTGGCGGCGAGCGATTTGACCTGAGTAAGGGGTGAGCGCTCGTTGCGGCGGAGGGAGCTGACAATCGCGGCAACACCGCGCTGATAGAGTTCCGGGCTGGGGGGGCGATAGCTCATGGCCTGGATGACGACCGTCGGGCTTTCGTCACCGGCTGGCAGCAGCCCGCGCTGGCTTGCCACCCCCCGGCTGACGACGAGCCGGACCATCCCCTCCTCCAGCTGGTTCGCCGCGATCGTCTCCATCACCGCCGCTTCCAGCCCGGGAGGTAGGGGAAGGGCCAGCAGCGCCGCCCCCTGGGCGAGGCGCGCCAGGTGGAGTGGCAGTGCCACCGCCCTCCCCCGGCGGACACGGACCACTTCGTAGAGACCATCGGCGAGGAGAAACCCCCGGTCGCGCGGGTCGAGCGCTGGCGTGCCAGCGGTCACGAGCTGCCCGTTCACCCAGATGAGTGCCTCGGGCACGGCACGCCTCCCCTCTCGTTGGAGCCTGTGCAGCGAGCTAGGCCGGTTGCGGCTCGGGACGCTGACCGCGCAGGCGGCGCACCAGGCGAGGGATATCTCCCAGCTCCCAGGTCACCAGCAGCTGGGCGGCATTGAATATCGAGCTGTACGTTCCGGAGATGATCCCGATCATCAGCGCCAGCACGAACGGTCGGGTGGGTGTTCCCCCAAAGAGGTAGAGCGCCAGGAGGGCGAGCACCGCCGTGATCGAGGTGTTGATCGAACGCCCGATCGTCTGCATGATGGAGTGGTTCACAACCAGCGGGAAGTTGGCCGAGCCGTGGCGTTTCAGGTTCTCCCGGATCCGATCGAAGACGACGATGGTGTCGTGGAC
>JAILZB010000120.1 GCA_023512725.1 Chloroflexota bacterium
GCCTACGAAGCAACCCTCCGCGTGCTCTGCGCGGCCCCGCCGCCGCAGGTCCCCGTGCTCGACGTCGTCCTGCTTGGCCTCGGGGTGGATGGCCACACCGCCTCGCTCTTTCCCTCTTCGCCCCAGCTGGATGCTGGTGAGCGCCTGGTGGTTGCTGGCGCGCCACCAGCACACGGCGCGGCTGGCTCCTCGCCCACCCTGCCCCGCCTGACCTTTACGCCGCGCCTCATCAACGCCGCGCGCGAGGTCATCGTCCTGGTCACGGGCGCTGAGAAAGCCGCGGCTGTGGCCGCCGCTCTCGAAGGACCCGAGGACCCCTCCCGCTGGCCGGCCCAGCTCATCCGGGGGGGTGCGACCCTCCCGCTCTGGCTGATCGATGCGGCTGCGGCTACCCTGCTCCACGATGCGCCGTGACCGAAGGTGCGCCGGAAACCTGGTACAATCGCACCCGGTGAACACACGGCGGCACTAGCCTGCCGGGGGAGGCGACCATGACCGATGCAGCGACGGCAGCCGAGTATCAGCGCAAGGGATTTAGCCGGCAGGTCGGCTTTGGGGAACGACCGGCCCTCGTGCTGATCGACTGGATTGTGGGCTTTACGGACCCAGCTTGCCCGCTTGGGTCTAGCTACGATCGGGAAGTCGAGGCAGCCCGCCAGCTGCTCGTGGCGGCACGGGCCAAGCGGCTCCCGATCGTCTTCACGACCGTCATCTACGACCACGGCTTCCGCGATGCCGGCTGGTTCATCAAGAAGGTGCCCGCGCTGGCGCATCTGGAAGCTGGCTCGCCCTGGACGGCCATCGATCCCCGTCTGGCCCCCGAACGGGGCGAGCATGTCATCGTCAAGAAGTTCGCCAGTGGCTTCTTCGGCACCAACCTCGCCTCGCTCCTCACCGGCCAGCGCTGCGATACCGTCATCATCTCGGGGGTGACGACCAGTGGCTGCGTGCGGGCCACGGCCGTCGATGGCGTCCAGCATGGCTTTCGCACCATTGTGGTGCGTGAGGCCGTTGGCGACCGGGCGGTAGGTCCCCACGAGGCAAACTTGTTCGACATCCAGGCGAAGTACGGGGATGTCGTCTCGCTGGCCGAGGCGCTTGCCTACCTGGAACGGCTCCCGCTCTTCACCTCGCCGCAGGAGACCCTGGAGGTCGGTGCGGCCCCGCTGGCGACCTCCCACTAAACCACGAAGGAACGACGGACGATGAACAACCGGAACGGCTCCGCTGGCGAACTCAAGCTTCCCTTGGAAGGGATCCGGGTCGTCGAATTCGGCAGCCTCCTGGCTGGCCCCTTCAGCACCCGCTTTTTCGGTGACTTCGGAGCAGAAGTGATCAAGGTCGAGGCGCCCGATGCGCCGGACCCGATGCGAGACTGGGGGCCGGCGAAGTACAAGGGGCGGGCATTAGTCTGGCCTATCCAATCACGCAACAAGAAGGTGGTGACGATCAACATGCGCCTGCCTGAGGGGCAGGAGCTCGCCCGCCGGCTGATCGATAAGGCCGATATCGTGGTGGAGAATTTCCGCCCGGGCACGATGGAGAAGTGGGGCTGCGGCTACGCTGAACTGAGTAAGCGGAACCCTGGCTTGATCATGATCCACGTCTCCGGCTATGGGCAGACGGGCCGCTACCGCAACCGCGCTGGCTTCGGCTCGGCTGCGGGCGCGATGGGCGGCTTGCGCTTCCTCACCGGCTACCCCGACCGACCGCCGACCCGCGTTGGCCTCTCGCTCGAAGATTCACTTGGCTCGCTCCAGGCCGTGATCGGAGGCTTGCTCGCCCTGCGGGCGCGTGAGCTCAACGGCGGCAAAGGGCAAGAGGTCGATGTCTCGATCACCGAGGCGGTCTTTGCCATGACCGAAGGGGCCATCCCCGAGTATGCCCTGACGGGCTACATCCGCCAGCGCCAGGGCTCGGTGCTGCCGGGCGTGGCCCCCTCGAACATCTACCAGGCCAAGGACGGCATCTGGATGGTGATCGCGGCCAACGCGGATAACGTCTTCAAGCGGCTGTTCACCCTGATGGGGATGCCCGAGGTGGCCAACAACCCCAAGTACATGAGCCACGAAGGGCGCTGGGAGGACCGTGACCAGCTCGACCAGTGGATTGCCGACTGGGCGAAGAACTACACCTCCG
Organism: Chloroflexota bacterium; assembly: GCA_023512725.1. Taxonomy (GTDB): domain Bacteria; phylum Chloroflexota; class Dehalococcoidia; order SpSt-223; family SpSt-223; genus JANWZD01. Next base: position 2,140 of record JAILZB010000120.1, read on the forward strand.
CCGAGCTGGACAAGATGCTGGAAGAGGCAGGGGTGCCCGCTGCGCCGATCTACAGCGCCAAGGAGATCTACGAAGACCCCTACTTCTGGGAGCGCGAGTCGATCATCGAGGTTGAGGACCCGGAGCTGGGCAAGATCCCGATGCCTGGCGTGATGCCGAAGCTCTGCGCGACCCCCGGTCAAGTGCGTTGGACGGGCCCCGCGCGGCCGGGCGTGCATAACGAGGAGGTCTTCCTGAACGTCGTCGGGTTGACGCCCCAGGAGCTGGACGATTACCGGGCCCGAGGGATCATATGAACTTCCCACCCCGTGTCACCCTGATCGACGTGAGCCCCCGCGATGGCCTCCAGAATGAGCCGGAGATCCTGACCCCTGCCCAGCGCGCCGAGCTCGTCGAGCGGGTGACCGCCGCTGGGGTGCCGGAGATCGAGTTCGGCTCGTTCGTCTCCCCCAAGGCGGTGCCCCAGATGGCCGGCGCGGGCGAGGTGTTCCAGGCTGTCCGTCGCCAGCCGCAGGTCCGCTACCACGGCCTCGTGCCAAATCTCAAGGGATATGAGAATGCCCTCGCCGCTGGGGTCAGCTCCGTCCGTCTGGTGGTAGCTGCCTCAGCGCCCCTCCACGAGGCGAACTTCCGCCGGACGATCGACGAATCCCTAGCGGACCACCGCACGATCGTCGAACGAGCGCGCCAGGATGGCGTCGCTATCGAGGCGGTGATCGGTGGTTCCTTCGGCGACCCCTTCGTCGGCCCAACACCTGTCGCCGCCGTGATGCACTGCGTCGACCACTACTATGCCTGCGGGGTACGCGCCATCACCGTTGCCGATACCGTCGGGATGGGGACCCCCAAGCAGGTCATCGCGGTGATCACTACCATCCAGCGAAGCTACCCCGACGTGACGCTGGGCACCCACTTCCACGATACGCGCAGCACCGGTTTCGCGAACGTCCTGGCCGCGCTTGATCTGGGAGTGCTGCGGCACGATGCGTCGCTCGGTGGGACGGGCGGCTGTCCCTTCGCCCCGCGGGCCGGGGGCAATATCTGCCTAGAGGACCTCGTCCACCTCCTGACCGGGATGGGGATCGAGACAGGAATCGACCTCGAGGCCTTGATCGAGGCTGCCCGCTGGCTCCAGGGGGTCCTCGGTAAGGAGCTGCCCAGCCGGATGCTCAAGGCTGGGCCGGTCTACCCGGTGTTCAAGCCGGTGAGCACCGCCACGAGCGTGGTCAGCTAGGGAGGATTGCGCTCCCTGCTGCCCCTTCCGCGCACGGCCGATCACCGCCCTTTCGTCACCGGGGTGCCGCGGGAGCGTGTGCGCGTGGGGGCCCACGCTCCTCCTCCCGCTCGGCCGCCATGCTAGCAGTGCCCACCCCGAGGATCCCCCGCTGGGTCGAGGGAGCGCTCGTTGTTGCCCTTACCCTCGCCGCGCTCGCGGCGCGGCTGCTCTGGCTGGACGAAATTCCCCCCGGGTTGTTCTACGACGAAGCCTACGAAGGGCTGGACGCGCTAGCGATGCTGCGCGATCACACCCTGCCCGTCTTCTTTCCTGGAAACTTCGGCCGCGAACCGCTCTTCATCTGGTTGCTGGCCGTCAGCCAGGCGCTGTTTGGCGCTGAACCAACGGTCCTGCGAGCGACGGCTGGCGTGGTCGGTGCCCTGACTGTTCCAGCAACCTACCTCGTCACGCGCATCCTCTTTGGCCGGCTGGCCGCCCTCGCTGCCAGCGCCATCCTCCCCCTCACCCTCTGGCACCTGACCGTCACCCGCACGGCCTTGCGCTTTACCCTGCTGCCGCTGGTGGAATGCCTGGCCATCTGGCTGCTCTGTCGCGGAATCCAGCGAGGGCGACGGCGCGATTTCGCCCTGGCCGGCCTCGGCTTCGCTGCCTGTGGGTACACCTACACGGCAGCACGAGCGCTGCCCTTGCTGCTGCTTGGAGCCGTGGTAGGGCTGGTGGTAGTGCGACCGCCACTGGCACGAGCTCGCTGGCGAGCAGCGCTCTGGCTCCCGCTGGTTCTCGGGCTTGCCCTGGCACCGCTTCTCAGTTACTTCCTGCAGAACCCTCTCGCCTTCTCCGGGCGGATGAACCAGGTCCTCGCGGGCGAGCCAGCAGTGTCCGACCCACGCTTTGGCCCGGGCGACCCCGGCTCGCTCTTGGAGAACCCGCTGCGCACTCTGGGCATGTTCATCCTCGCGGGGGACCAGAACCTGCGGACGAACCTGCCCGGCCGACCGGTCTTCGACCCAGTGATGGCTGCCTGCTTTCTGCTCGGCGTCGGAGCGGCCCTAGGGGGACGACGCGGCTGGGCGGGGGCGTTTGCCCTGTTCTGGCTGCTGGTGATGCTCCTGCCCTCCGCCCTCAGCACCTATGCGCCCCACTTCGGGCGTGCCATTGGCGCCCTTCCTCCAGCTGCTGCCCTAGCTGGGCTCGGGGTGGCTACTCTTGCGACGATCGGTCAGCGCGTCGGCCGGCGGGCAACCGTGGTCAGTGGGGCGCTCGCGGTGGGGGTAGTCCTCTTTTCATCCCAGGGAACGCTCCGGACGTATTTCGAAGTGTGGGCGAATGAGCTCGGAACCTATACCGCATTCGATGCCGGAATCTTTACCCTTGGGGTCGCGATGCGTCCGCTTCCGCCCTCGCTGCCGGTGTATGTCTCGCCGGTGCCGGGCGACCACCCAACATTGGTCTACGCGAGCCGCCGGGCGGACCTGCGCGGCTACGATGGTCGCGCTGGGATCGTGCTTCCCTCTGCTGGCCCGGCCGCCTACGGCCTGCTGATCGAGAGCGACCGCACCAGCGAAGCAGCGCTCAACGAACTGTTCCCCCTCGTCCGGCCTGCCTTCGTGGTCCACGAGCCAGCCGGCCAGCCCTGGGCTATCCTGACCCTGGTGGCTGGCACGCTCCAACTTGCCCCCGAACGTCCCCTCGATGTCCGCTTCCGCGAGGCGGGCAGCCTGGTCGGGGTCTCATTTCCGGAACAGTTCGATGCCCGCGTGCTGAGGGTCGAGCTACTCTGGCAGGCCCGTGGGCCGACCAGCGTTCCCCTCACCGAATTCGTCCAGCTGCTCGACGCGAGCAACCAGGTCGTTGCCCAGCACGATAGCCAGCCGCTCGCTGCCAGCTATCCGACCAGCCGCTGGCAGGAGGGAGAGTATATCCTTGAGCGGGTCACGCTGAGTGTGCCAAGCACCCTCCCGCCAGGGAGATACCGCATGATTGTAGGACTGTACGAGTTGGGCACGGGTCGGCGGGTGCTGGCTGACGGGTTCGATGCCCTTGGCGATGCTGCCCTGGCCGGCTGGGTCGAGCGACGGCCACCGGCTGGTCGCGCAGCAGCCTCCTCCGAGCATGCGGTACCATTCGGATGACGGAGTCCAGCATGGTCATGACGAGTGACGTTCCCGTCCAGCTCCAGATTGAGCGGGCGCTGCAAGCTGCGGGAGTGACGCCGCTCCCCGCCATCCCTCCGACTTACGCCGCGATCGCGACCATCGCCAACCTCGTCGACCTCTATTTGCGTGACCAGGAAGGCCTGGGCTGGTATATCCAGCAGGCCCTCGCGGCGGGGCAGTGGGAAGAGAGCACCACCCTGCTTCTGGTTGCCGATGACCTCCGCGGGGGTCTAATCGACCTGCTGGCGCATCTGGACGTGCCGGCCAGGAGCGAGCCGTTGCCGCTCCCCACCGCGGCAAGCGAACCGGTGGAGCTCACCCTTCCCGCGGGGCCGGCACCCGCGCTGCCTCCAGGGCCAGAAACGCCCGCAGCGGAGCGCGTCCTGACGCGGCTGATCCTGCAGCGGCCGGCAGGCCTGGCAGCGGTTCAGGAGGCTGAGCGCACCCTGCGCCACTGGGCGGGGGTCCGCCGTCTCGTCAACCGCACGCTGCGGTCGGGCGAGGTCGAGTTCGTACTGGAGTGTGACCCCGCGACACCTCCCCCGGATCTGAGCGCGAGCGGCCTCCCGGTGAAATTCGTGGCCCGTGAACCCGTCCTGACCTATCTCTGGCAAGGGGCGCTAGGTGCTGCTGCCGCGCCGCCGCGCTTCCTCGCCGACGAAGGGAAGCCCCCACGGGGGGAGACGGGGCGAGCAGAAGCAATCATCCGCCCGCTGGTCGTCTTCGGGGTGGTTGCCGGGACCCTGTTCGCGTTGTTGCTCACGGCCATCGGGGCCTGGAGTGTGCTGGGTGACAGTAGAAGCGTGGTGCTCCCGCTCGGCGGCACCGCGCTCAGTCCGCAGGACCTCCAGGGGATGATCGCGGGTGCCGCCGGGCTGATTGTGGTCGTGGCCACGCTGGCAGCGACCTGGCGCCTGGTGCGTCCCGGTCGGCGGTCAACGCTCTAGGGCGCGGCTCAGTACGGGCCGAAGACGCCGTACGGCAGGACTGGCGCTGGCTGGGGAACCGTCGGAGCCGGCACCAGCGGCGGCACGATCCTGGGCGGGGGTGGTACCGTCCCGGGCTTGAGCGGTGCTATCCCAAAGGGGCAGACCCACGGTACGCCGGTGAAGACCCCGTCCGCCCAGAGGGCGACGTACCAGATACATCCCTCGCGCCCGCGCTCGGTGTAGCTGCGTACCAGCGGCACGGGGGCATCATTGCGTAGCGGCACAATGGGGAACGGGCAGACCCAGGGCACGATCATGTAGGAGCCATCGGACCACTGGGAGACGTAGGTCAGGCAGCCGTTGCGCGAGATCTCGGCGTAGACCCGTGTCAGGACAACCAGCCCCTGGGCGTCACTGCGGGCTGGTGTCACCGCCAGTGAGGCCAGCCCGAGCAGGCCAGCAAGGGCCCCCAGGATGAACCGTCGCATTCGTCCTCCCTTCCCGAGTGCGCCCGCACTCCTGGAAGCTGCTCGGATGCTACTCTACCAGGGAGGGCCACCCGAGCACAAGGGTGGCTTCCGCGGCGGCAAGCGCGAGCTCAGGAGAACGGCCGGAGGCCCGGCGCCCGGCCGTGCCAATAGAGATAGGGCTCGCCATCGACGGTGGCAACCGAGCCGAGCCCCTGGGCATGGTCGACCGGCACCCAGGGTTCGTCACCGAGCCGCATCAGCCAGATCGAGTAGCGAGCGCGCGCCTCGTTCTCCAGCACCGCCTCCGCCGGAGCATCGGCTGGGGCAGCAAAGACCGTCAGCACGAGGCTCCCGGCATGCTCCTCGACTGCCACCGCCAGCCGGAACTGCCGGCCGGCTCCGACCGAGAAGGTGCCGAGGGGGACCCGCTCACTCACGCTCGCTGGCAAAGACCGCGGCGAGGATCCGCGCTTGCTCCACGGCGTGCCGGCGTGCCGAGCCTTCGGCGGGGCTGGCCATCTCTCGCCGGCCGAGGTACCGCACCCGCACACCCGGTGGCGCCAGCGTCCAGAGGCGTGGCCCGACGAAGCTCCAGGCGCCCATATTGCGTGGCTCCTCCTGGAGCCAGACCACCTCGCGCAGGCGGGGGTACTGAGCGAGGACGCGAGCCAGCTGCCCCGTCGGGAAGGGGGCGATCTCCTCCAGCCGAACGATGGCGACCTCAGGATGGGCCGCGCGGGCCGGGCTCGTCAAAAGCTCGATCGCTACTTTGCCACTACACAGCACCAGCCGTGAGACAGCCTCCCGCCGGGCCGTCGCTTCGGCATCGTCGAGCACGGGCTGGAAGCCACCCCGCGTGAGCCGCTCGACGGTGGCCGACGCTGCCGGATTGCGGAGCAGGCTCTTGGGGGAGAAGACCACCAGCGGCCGACCTTCACCCCGTCGAATCAAGACGGCCTGGCGGCGCAAGAGGTGAAAGTACTGGTCGGCTGTGCTGGGAACGACGACCCGCAGGTTCTCGTCGGCAACGAGCTGCAGGAAGCGCTCGATCCGGGCGCTGGAATGTTCGGGGCCCTGCCCCTCATAGCCATGCGGCAAGAGCAGCACCAGAGCGCTCCGCTCCTTCCACTTCGCCCAGCCCGCCGCGATGAACTGGTCGACAATCGGCTGCGCCACGTTGGTGAAATCCCCGTACTGCGCTTCCCAGATTACGAGCGCCTCGGGTGCCCCCACGCTGTAGCCGTACTCAAAGCCCAGGGTGGCGGTCTCGGAGAGGGGGCTGTTGATGACGGTAAAGCTCGCACGAGCCTGCCGCAGCTGCTGGAGCGGCACCAGCTTTGCCCCCGTCTGGACATCGTGGAGAACGGCGTGGCGATGGGAGAAGGTCCCCCGCTCGCTATCCTCACCGGCTAACCGGATCGGCGTTCCCTCCGCAAGGATGCTCGCGAAAGCGAGCGCCTCGGCGTGTCCCCAATCGACCAACTTGCCTACTTCGATCGAGCCGCGCACGCGCTGCAGCTGCTGCTCCAGCTTGGGCATCGGCGTAAACCCCTCGGGCCGCTGCAGCATCTCGGCGTTCAGCTCACGCAGCGTCTCGAGGGGAACGGCGGTCTCGATGGTCTCGCTCTGCGCCCGGCGTGGCTCCGGTGCAGGGGGAGCAGGGCTGACCGCTTCGCCTCGTTCGGCGCTGGCACGCAACTCGGCATCGACCTGGGCGAGCAGCTGGTCACCCTCGCCCGGGCGGAGCCAGCCGCGCTCCTCCATCGTCCGCGCCCAGAGCTCCCGCACGGTGGGGTGAGCGGCGATCTTGGTGTAGAGCAGCGGTTGCGTGTAGGCTGGTTCGTCGCCCTCGTTGTGGCCCCAGCGGCGGTAGCCGACCACGTCGATCAGGATGTCGCGCCTGAAGCGCTGGCGGAAGGCGAAGGCAAGCCAGATCGCGGCGGCACAGGCCTCAACGTCGTCCGCACTGACGTGCAGGATAGGGATATCGAACCCCTTCGCGAGATCCGAGGCGTAGAGGGTCGAGCGGCCTTCCTGGGGATCGGTAGTGAAGCCGATCTGATTGTTGGCGATCAGGTGGAGCGTGCCCCCGGTGGAATAGCCGCTCAGGCGGGCAAGGTTGAGCGTCTCCGCCACGACACCCTGGCCAGGGAAGGCGGCATCGCCGTGGATCAGGATCGGCAGCACCCGCCCCGGGTCGGTTCGGGGCGCACCCCGCTCGGCGCGGTCGTCCTGGAGGGCGCGGGCATACCCTTCCGCCACCGGATTGACAAACTCGAGGTGGCTGGGGTTCGGGCGCAGGTGTACCAGCGGCCCGCCCGCCTCCGGGCTGCGCCGGCCGATGGCACCGAGGTGATACTTAACATCCCCCGGCTCGGCCTCGGGCTGACCACCGCCGCGGACGGCCTCGGCAAAGGCCCGGAAGGTGGCCGCAAAGGGTACCCCGGTCACGAAGGTCCGCATCGCGAGCCGCCCGCGGTGGGCCATCGCCAGCACCACGTGCTCCATCCCCGCCTGCTCGGCCAGCCGGACGGCATCGTCCACCATCGGGACGAGGATATCCAGCCCCTCACCGGAGAACCGCTTCTGACCGACAAAGGCACGGTGGAGCAAGCGCTCGAACACCTCGACTCGTGTCAAGCGCTCGAGCATCAGCCAGGCTTCTTCACGGTCCAGCCGGGGGGCAAACTCGCCCGCTTCAATCACGTTCGCCAGCCACTGGCGCTCCTCAGTCGAGACGAGATGGGCGAACTCGTAGCCGATCCGGGTGCAGTAGACCTCGCGCAAGGCAGCGATTGCACTGGCGGCATCGCGCGCCCCTTCGGTGAGCGGTCCGCGAATGATGCTGGCTGGGAGCGCCCGCAGCTCCGCTTCCGTCACGCCAAAGCTCTCGGGGTCTAGCCGCACCTCGAGCTTCGGGCTGATGCCAAACGGGTCGAGCGGCACGAGCAGATGGCCATGCTGGCGGATCGCTTCCGCCAGCATGGCAGCTCCCGCCGCACTCATAGGAGTAACGCCAGCGGCAGTCGCCGCCCCTCCACGCCGCGGGGCCTCCTCGGCCCGGCCTGCGCGCGCGATCGTATCGAGCTGGCTCCGGGTCGCTTCGTCGAGCGAACTCGGGTCCCGCAGATAGCTCTCTACCATCTGGGTAAGGTGCTCCTCGTTGAGCTTGGGGTCGGGCTGCCCACCGCTGGTCATGCTTCCATCCATCAGCGCTGAGGATTGGGTCGGCAGGATTTTCATGCGTTACCATCATGATACCCCACCCTGAGTAGACCTGCGACCGACCGACTGCTCGGGCAGCGGTGGCGCGCTCCGCCAACAACCTCTCTAGCCTGGCTGAGCGCGGTGCTATCATCACCAGCGTGACCCGCCGGGACCTCACCAGTGTTGGCCTTGCTGCGCTGCTAACGGCCGCCCTGCTGGCCCTGCTTCTCCTCTCCCCGTGGCACCTGACCCAGGCGCAGAGCACCTCTCAGGTTAGAGCGTTTCTCCCTTCCGTCTTCGTTCAGTCGCCCCCCGAACTGACCGTCGAGTGTGATGCCTATCCCTTCGAGTTCTTCTATGCGGACTATCTTGCCGTAGCGGGAGTGATCACCAACCGTGGTAGTGCGGCGGCGAGTGCTCCCCAAGTGACCGTCCGCTGGCTCGACAAGAACGGGATGGAGCTGGCCAGCTGGACGGGCGCGGCGGCTTCCAGCTTCCTGCCGGTCGGTGGGCAGATGGGCTTCCGCCTCCAGGGGAGCGCGCGGAAGGTGCCGCCGTTCTGGACTGCCGTCAAGTGCGAGGCCCAGGGAGCTGCCACGCTGGAAGCGGGCTACCAGCTCACGACCACGAACGTGAAGGCCGTTGGCAGTGGTATTCGCACGGTGATGGGTGAGGTTCGCAACCTGACCGACGTGCCAACCGGGAACTGGGCGGTGGTAGCGCTGCTCCGGGATGCCACGGGGCGGGTGATTGCAAGCCAGCTCGAGCAGCGCACCGACCCGATCCCTGCCAATGGCAGTGCTACCTTTGCGGTCATGCTCGACCGCGACGGGGGCAGTGCCTCCTCGAATGTTGAGGCTTACGCCTCCGACGGCGCCGTGCCCCCCCCCCCCCCCCCCCCCCCCCCCCCCCCCCCCCCCCCCCCCCGCCCCCCCCCCCCCCCCCCCCCCCGCCCCCC
>JAILZB010000121.1 GCA_023512725.1 Chloroflexota bacterium
CGTCGGCGTGGCCGTTGCCGTCGGCGTGGCCGTTGCCGTCGGCGTGGCCGTTGCCGTCGGCGTGCTCGTCGCCGTCGGCGTGGCCGTTGCCGTCGGCGTGGCCGTTGCCGTCGGCGTGGCCGTTGCCGTCGGCGTGCTCGTCGCCGTCGCCGTCGGCGTCGGCGTGCTCGTCGCCGTCGCGGTTGCCGTTGCCATGGTCACAGTGCTACCGATCTGCACGTCAGTACCTGAGTCGTACTGCCCGTTGTTGTTCTTGTCCCAGTAGGCCGCGATCGTGAACGTATCGTTCGAGGCACCACTGCAGACGTAGAACGGCACCGAGCCGGTCGACCCACCGCTCACCGTCGTAGCCGTCTGCGTCTTCAGCGGCGTCTGCGAGCAGGGCGCAAACGACGCCGTCGCCGTGCCCTGGGTGATGACGAAGACGACTGGCAGGCTCGCGTTCTGGTTACCAATCACCGTCACGGAAGCCGTGCCGTCCTGCACGTCATTATCAACGTCGGTTGCAGTCGCAAAGCCGGCCTTGAGGGCGGCGGCGAACTGGGCCGACACCCAGTACTTGACCGCAGGCACCGACGCAGTCGGCTCACCATTATCGCAGACATTGTTGCCGTTCAAGTCAGCGCAGGCGCCGACCGTGGTCACACCCTGCCCGTTACCGTTGCCGTCGGTGAAGGTGTAGGTCAAGCTGGCCTGACCGCTATTATTGGTCGGCACGGCATCGAAGCTCGGCGAAACCGTGTCGCCCGCATCCTGAGCGCTGACGAAGAACAGGATCTTGACGCCCTGCTGCGGCTGACCACCCAGCGTCAACGTCGCGGTCACCGTATGCTGGTTGGTTTGCTGGATCAGGTTCGTCGCAGAGGTCGGCGCGAGCGTCAGCGCATACTGCGGCGTCGGTGTCGGCGTCGGGGCCGGCGGCGGCGTGAACAGGCCAGGCACGACCGCCAGGTTGAACGCGGCCGAGCCGTCACCCGTCACCGCGTAGTTGACGTCGTTCGACACGCCAACCACCGGGCCACCGGAGACAATCTGAATGACAGCCGAGCCCTGGAAGCCCAGCGGCACTGACGAGAGATAGTTATCGATGTAGAGTGTCAGGCCACCATAGCTCGGGATCGTCGTCGTGAACGGCACCGTCAGGGTCGGCGACACCTTCGCGCCCGTCTGGTCGTAGAGCGTCACGGCAACCGTCGCCGGCGTGGTGCCAGCGTTGAAGAGGTTGATGCCGCTCGTATCACCATACGGCGCCATCGCGCCCATGCCCCGCTGCACCAGCGGCAGCGCCAGGCCGTCGTTGGTCACACCGCCGGTCTGCGCCAGGTAGCTCATCGCCTGGCCCATGCCATCGGGCTTGGCGCCCATGTACTTGACTTCATCGACCACTGCCGCCAGCGGGCCAGTGCCGCTGATCACCGCCTGGGCAATGCCGCCGATGCCGACATTGGCGAACTCCGGCCGGTAGACGTAGGTCATCGACCGAGCACCGATCGACACCTGCTGGGCCGCGACCGCCGTGCCAGCCTGGTTGTAGAAGGTGACCGTCACGTTATTGCTGGAATCGCCCAGGTTGGCGATGTTGATGCCGGTGTTCCAGCCGTTATAGGTCTGGAAGATTAGCGGCGCGTAGACCGTCTGCGCGCTCGCACCCTGAGCCGACGACACCCGTGGCTGGACGACGTTCGTCAGCGCCATCGAGGTCGAGGCCTTGACGCGATCGACGTTCCCAACGATCGCGCAGTCCGACGAAATCCAGGCCGAGCCGACCCAGGTGTTCAGCCCGGTCGGGAAGGTGCCCAGCGCCAGCAGGTCGACCGTTGCCGACTGGCCCATGTTCAAGGTCGTCGTGAAGCTGTTGGGCACGCTCGGGTTCGTCCCCTGCGGGTAGAAGATGACCGTCACGCCGCAGGCGTCGGTCTGCGAGACGTTGGTCACGTGGATGATCGAGTCCCAGCCGTTGTTGGTCTGGACGATCGGCAGCACCCAGTTCCACTGACCGGTCGTCGTGATCGTCGTGTCGTAGTCGGTCGGCACCGTCAGGCCGCGCGACAGCGTCACGTCCGACAGCGGCAGCGCCGTGTAGCCCGAGACGATCGTCTGGGCCGAGCTGGTCTGGGCCGAGGCCGACGCCGACGGCGCGACGTGCTTCTCCGCGCCAGCGATCGCCGGGCAGGCACCAGGCGCCAGATTGAAGCTCACCTTGTACTGCGACCCCGGCGCTGGCTCGTTAGCGTTGACGTTGCCGGTGTTCCAGTTGATCTGGAAGCCGGTCGACGTCAGGTTCTGGATCGTGTAGTCGGTGCCCGAGACATAGGTCGTGCTGCCCTGCTTGACGACGATGTTCGGCGTCGCGGTATCGACCGGCGCCGTCACCGTGTCGGTGCTGTCAAGCGCGCCGTGCGTGATCGTCACCGTCTCGGAGCACTCAGCCAGCGCGACCAGCGCACCACCCGGGCTGCTGATGCCCAGCTGGGCCGCCGACAGCGTCTTCGACGCAAACGGCTCGAGCACCGTCGACAGGATCGGCGTCGAGGTCGAGCTATCGCCCGGCTTGTGGAAGTCAACGGTGATCTCCGCGTTGTTGAGGTTCTGCACCGTCACCGTGCCGTACCACGGCCCGGTGCCGTTCAGGGTCTCCCCGTTCGGTACCCACGGGAAGAAGATCGCGTTCTGCCCGGGGTTCTGGGGGCCCTGCTGTGCCGGCGCTGGCGCTGCCGTCAGCCCCGCCAGGGCGCCGACGATCAGGCCGAGCGCGGCCAGAAGATAGAGTACTCGCTTCGTCATACGTCCCCCTTCATGCACACAAACCTTCTGCCGTCAGGCGCACACTGCGCGAAACGACACAAGGATCGACGTGGCAGCCGGTCACCACCACGTCACACCCCGCTGACGCACAACCGTGCGTCTCATCCCATGCCCCTTACCCGCTAAGCTACCCTCCTTTCCTTCCCCTTCCCCAGACGTGTGTTGTCCACACTACCACACAGTCTAGCGAAGGGTCATCACCCGGTCAAGAGATCTCCACTGCCACGCACCAGGCCGCGCCTGTTCGCTCACGTCATCTCACGCAGCCACCACCCTGCGGCCAGCAGCGGAGGGGAGCACTCCCTCTCAGCGCTCCCACTCTCTATAACGAACGAGCGCGCCAAAGGTTACGCGCGCCCGGCCATTGCATGGTTGTTGCGCCAGCCGCCCGCTACGCTCCCCAGCGCCAGGACAGCCACGATCAGCCCGGTGGCGATGTTGCCGAACACCGCCGCCCCAGAGGCCGTCGCCCCAAAGACGAACGGCGACACGGCCAGCCACAGCCCAAGCACCACGTTGGCCAGCCCCGACCAGCGGTAGGTCGGCGACAGCACCAGTTCGGTGATCGCCCAGCCGACGATCAAAAAGCCGCAGACGACGTCGTTGATCCGCACTCCGTGGTAGAGCCAGAACTGCAGCGCATAGGGCATTGCGACCGTCCAGGCCCCGAGCACGATGCAGGCCCCGGCCAGGAGGTCCCACAACACCGACGGCCGCTCTGCTGTGTTGGCCATCTCCACCAACCCTCTCCGTCTGCACCCTGCACGCCAGCTTCAGCCCAGCCTGCCGCCAGGCCCGGCGCGATTCTACCATGCCCCCGCGCCGCCGCAGGACATTGCCCCGCTGTACCGCCAATACTGCCAGCACTGGCGCCGTCGGGGCACGACCATCGCCGGGCTGCGGCCGAGCGCAGTTGGCCGTCGTGACGGGCAACGCTTGCGCCCGGCTGAGATGCCAGCTATCCTTGGGTCGAGAGGAGCCTGCCGGTGGCAGCCCACCACGACGACCACGAGCTGATCGAGCAACTGCTGCGGCTGGTGCGCGAGCACCCTGAGCTGCGCGAGGCGCTGCGCCGCGAGCTGCTAAGCGAGGAGTTGCTCGCCCTGCCGGCCCGCGTCGACCAGCGGTTCGCTGAACTTGCCCAGCGCATCGAGGAACTCGCGGCCCGTACGTCCGAACTCGCCGACCGCATCACCTTCCTGGCGACCCGTCAGGAGCGGACGGAGGCCGGCCTCGCCCGGCTCGACGAGCGGCTCGAACGCCTCGAAGCCCGCGCCGACACCCAGGCGCAGGCCATCGCCGCCCTCCTCGACGCCCAACAGGCCACCGAGCGCCAGCTCGCCACCCTCGCCGAGCGCATGGCCGAGCTCGCTGACCGCCAGGCGGTGACCGAGCAGCGGCTGGCCCAGCTCGCTGCGCGCATGGACGCTCTCACCGAGCGCATGGAGCGTGTTGAAGCCCAGATTGCCAGCCTCACTGCGCGGATGGAACGCGTCGAAGCCCAAATCGCAGCGCTCACGGCACGCATAGACGCGCTGACCGCGCGTATGGAGCAGGCGGAGCAGCAGATCGCCAATCTGACGGCGCGGATGGAACGCGTCGAGGCCCAGATCGCCAGCCTCACCGAGCGCATGGAGCGTGTTGAAGCCCAGATTGCCAGTCTCACCGCGCGGATGGAACGCGTCGAGGCCCAGATCGCCAGCCTCACCGAGCGCATGGAACGCGTCGAGGCGCAAATCGCGAGCCTCACCGCGCGCATGGATGCTCTCACTGTGCGTATGGAGCAGGCGGAGCAGCAGATCGCCAGCCTGGTGGAAGAACTCCGGGCCTTCCGCCAGGCGGTGGAGGCCCGCTTCCAGCGAGTCGAGGACCGGCTTGGGGTGCTCAGTGGCTTCTTCCACTACACCTTCTATCTCCATCGCCTCGCCTCGATCCTCGGCCACCAGGTCCGACGGCTCCGCGCCGACCAGCCTGGTGTGCTGCTCGAGCCACTCGCCGACCGCCTCGGCCCGGCCGCCTACCGCGCCTTGCTCGACACCGACCTGATCGCCCGCGGCCGCTTGACCGACGGGCGCGAGGTCTGGCTGGTCATCGAGGTCTCGGCGGTCGTCGACGAGCACGACGTCGAGCGCGCGCTGACCCGGGCTGCGCTCTTGCGCCGCGCTGTGCCGCTCGTCCTGCCGGCCGTCGCGGGCTCGAGCGCGACCGAGGCCGCTGAGCAGCTCGCGGCTGAGTCCGGCGTGATCGTCATGCAGGACGGCCTCCACCCCGCGCTCGACCCCCTGCTCGAACGCTGGGCCGCAGCCTAGCTGCCCCCAGCACGCCTTGCCACCGCTGCACGCCCTGCCGTACACTCTGACATGACAGGTGTCTTGTCAGCTCACAGGTGGGCACGACCGCATCTGCTGGCCGCACGCCCGCGCCCACCGACCGGCAACGAAAGGAGTCCGCCATGGCACGCGTCGTCGAGGTTCCCGACTACCCGGTGGCCAGCCACGTCGCGATCGACCCTGCCCGGACAGCCCTGATCGTGGTCGACATGCAGAACGACTTCGTCGAGCCGCAGGGCGCGCTCTTCGTCCCCGACGCCCCAGCCACCGTGCCCCGCATCCAGCAACTGCTCGCGCTCGCCCGCGCCCACGGCCTCTTCACCGTCTTCACCCAGGACACCCACTACCCCGGCGATCCCGAGTTCCCGATCTGGGGCGAGCACTGCCTCGCTGGCACCTGGGGCTGGCAGATCGTCGATGCCCTCGCCCCCCAATCCACCGAACTCGTGCTGCCCAAGCGCCGCTACGACGCCTTCTACGGCACGCCGCTCGACCACGAGCTGCGCCTCCGCGGCATCACCCACCTCGTCATCTGCGGCACCGTCGCCAGCATCTGCGTCCACTACACCGCCGCGAGCGCAGCCCTGCGCTGGTACCAGGTCATCATCCCGGTCGACGCCACCTCTGCCTTGCATCCCTTCGACCTCGAAGCCGCCAACCGGCAGACGGCCTTCCTCTTCCGTGGCATCCTCACGACCGTCGATGCCATCACCGTCGAGCCAGCCGCGGCTGCTGCAGCCGCCACTCAGCCCGCCGAAGGAGCACGCTGATGCCCACGACCCACGTACCGTCGTCCCTCACTCCCGACCGGGCAGCCGCGCCTGAGGCACGCCGCGCACGCTTGCTCGACTGCCTGCGCCAGGCCGACCGGCCGCTCACCGGCGGCGAACTCGCTGCGCTGCTCGGCGTCAGCCGCCAGATCATCGTCCAGGACATCGCTGTCCTGCGGGCTCGTGGCGCCGCCATCACCGCCACGCCCCGCGGCTACCAGCTCGCCTCCCCGGCAACCGGCCTGCGGGCGATGGTCGCCGTCCGGCACACGCCAGCCCAGACGGCCGACGAACTGTTCGCGCTCGTCGATGCCGGCGTCGAGGTCATCGACGTCATCGTCGACCACCCGCTCTACGGCGAGTTGCGCGGCAACCTGCGCCTCGCCTCGCGCGCCGACGTCGAGCAGTTCCTCGACGCCGTCTCCCGGACACGCGCCCACCTGCTGAGCGAGCTGACCGACGGCCTCCACGTCCACACGCTCGAGGCCCGCTCCCTCGAGGCGCTCGAGCGCGCCCGCAACGCCCTCCGCACCCGCGGCTACCTCATCGAGTAGCGCCCGCGCTCACGGCGCTGGAATCGTCACGACCGGACGCGGCGTGCCCGGCAGCGGGCGCCAGTCTGCCGTGGCCACCAGCTGCAGCTCGACCTGCAGCGGCCCAGCCGTCTCCGCTGGCAGCGGCAGCAGCCACCAGTCCTCGACGGCGTCGCCCAGCCGCCACAGCCGCGGCGCGCTCATCCCCGCCAGCGCGTAGTCCCGCCGCTCGGCGACAACCCGCCCGGCAACGTCGCGCACCCGCAGCCAGATCATCGCGTCACGGCCGAGCGGCTGGCGCGCCTGCCAGCGCAGCTGCACCACCAGCCGCGAGCCAGTGCGCTGCGCCGTCGCCTCAGTCAGTTCCAGTGCATCGGCGAAGGTCGCCAGCGGCGTGGCAGTCGTCGCCCCGCCGGGGAGAAGCCGCCCCGGCTCCCGCACGACGATGCCGTCCGGCAAGAACTCGGTGACGCCCAGCGCAACGCCCGCCCGCAACCGCTGGTCGATGGCCTGATGGTCGATCGGCGTGCCATGGGGACCGAACGTCAGCCGCCACGCGTGCACTGGCGGCGCCAGCGACCGCGATTCCACCGTCGCCCGCACGTTCGCCCCGGCCAGCACCACCCGCTCTAGCCCCACGTACTCCGGCTCGACCTGCACGCCAAAGCGGCCAATCGGCCACTCGTAGCGGTCGCGCGCAAACCAGGCCGGTACGTTGACCAGCAGCAGCTGGCCGCCGGGATGCGCCGCCCCGAGCCGGATGATCCCCTCGGCCACCGTCGAGGCCGCGGCAAACCAGTCGGTGCGCATAGCAATGAACTGCACGCTCTGCGCGAGCACTGCCGCCGCCAGCGCCAGCGGAGCGGCCACCGCAGCGGCCTGCCGCCAGCGCGTCACCGCCACGCCTTCGCCCCAGGCACGCCAGACCGCCCGCGGCAGCAGTCCCCAGAAGGCCGCAATCCCCGGCGAGGCAGCGTAGAGCAGGCGCGGGCTGTTGACGACGTAGCCGGGGAACGTGAGGCGCGTCGCTGCCGGAGCAAACGCCGCGGCCGCCCAGGCCAGCGCCAGCAGCCCCAGCCAGCCCTGCCGCCCCGTCCGGTGGAGCAGCAGCCCGGCCAACACCCCGGCCAGCCCCGTCCCCACCACCCAGCGCAGCGGGTGCGCCTCAAGCGCGGCCGGCGGCACCAGCCAGCTGAGCTGGCGCGTCACCGGGAACGCCACGCCTTCCAGCCCAAACGCGCTGTTCCAGAGCACGTCCCGCAGCACCACGTGGTCGCCACGCGGCTTGGGCAAGACCACGAACCAGACCAGCAGGTAGCCCGCCTCCGCCAGCAGCGGCAGGAGCAGCCACGCGCTCGGCCGCCGCGCACGCCCGCTCCGCCAGCGCCACAGCTCGATCGCCAGCAACGCCGGCCCGAGCAGCACCGCCGACTCGTGCGTCAGCAGCGCCGTCACCGCCAGCACGCCCGCCGCGGCCAGCCAGCCTGCTGATCCCCGCTCCCGCCCACGCAGCCAGCAGACCAGCGCCCCCAGCACCTGCGGCAGCGACAGCGGATGGCACATCGCCCCAAAGATCGTAACCGCTTGGTAGCTCCAGGGAAACGCCAGGAAGAACGCCCCCGGCAGCAGCGCCCACCGCCAGCCCACCGCCCGGCGCAGCAGCAACACCACGCACCAGCCAGCCAGCGCGTGCCCCAGCAGCGAAACCCCGTGCAGGAGCACCGTGTCGTAGCGGCCAAGCAGATCGAACGTCGCCTTCCAGAGCACGAACGGGATCGGCCGGAAGTAGGGATACCCGTTCGGCAGCGGCTGCGTCAGCAACTGCCAGTAGCTCCGCTCCTGCGTCCGCGTCGTGTCGTAGGCATCGTCGAGAAAGAAGGAGAAGCCCAGCGCCCGGCCATAGAGCGCCAGCGTCACCAGCAGGCACGCCACCAGCGCCCCCGCCGGCAGCGACCAGCGCGCCCACGCCCGCGGCAGCCCCACTCCCCGCGCAGCAGCCTGCCGCGTCGCCCGGCGCGAACGCTGCGCAACCTCCACTCCTGCCATAACGGCCCCCGCCCGTTCTCCCAATTCCCCGGTAAGCCTAGCCCAGGCTTTTCCTTCCGGCAACCATGCGGTAGCCTGAAGCACAGCGGCGCTCGAGCCGCCACACACAGAGGGAAAGGATTGCAGGTATGCGGGAAAACACGGCCAAGCGTAAGATGCTCGCCGGCCAGCCAGCGTTCGGCTACACGCTGCAACTCTACGCGCCGCTCGTCGCCGAGGCGCTCGCCAGTTGCGGCATCGACTTCATCCTCATCGATACGCAGCACGGCACCTTCGGCCCCGACGGCCTCATCGACACCCTCGTCGCCCTCACCCACGGCACCGCCGTCCCGATGGTGCGCGTCGCCCGCAACGACTACACGCTGATCGGCCGTGCCCTCGACGACGGCGCACTCGGCATCATCGTGCCGCTCGTCAACAGCCGGGCCGACGCCCAGGCCGTCGCCGACGCCTGCCACTTCCCGCCCCGCGGCACACGCTCCCTCGGCTGGGGCCGCGCCCGCGTCTACGGCGCCGACTACCCCGACTGGATCGACCGCGAGCTCTTCGTCGCCGTCCAGATCGAGACCATCACCGCCGTCGAGCACGCCGACGAGATCCTCGCTGTCGACGGCATCGACGGCTGCTGGATCGGCCCCGCCGACCTCGCCCTCTCCCTCGGCATCGACTACCGCCGCGCGGCCGACGACCCCCGCCACGCCGAAGCCATCGCCCACGTGCTCGACGTCTGCCGCCAGCTCGGCAAAGTCCCCGGCTTCGCCGCCTACTCCATCCCCGACGCCCAGGCGCGCGCAGCCCAGGGCTTCCGCTTCGTCACCGCCGGCAGCGACATCGGCTTCCTCGTCAACGGCGCGCTTGAGGGCGTGCGCGCGCTCGGCCTCACCGCCCAAACGGGGCCGGGCTACGGCGCCTGACGCCGTCAGCTATCCTTGGGCCAGGCCAACGGAGGGAGGCTCCCATGTTCTACACCCGTAAAGGCGACGAGGGCTACACCGACCTGCTCGGCGGCCGCACCCGCGTCGCCAAGTATCACCCACAGCCCGACGCCTACGGCACGCTCGACGAAGCCAGCGCCGCCCTCGGCCTCGCACGCGCCCTCGCCCAGCACGAGCGCACCAGGGCGCTGATCATCCAGGTCCAGCGCGACCTCTACCTGCTGATGGCCGAGCTCGCCTTCGCCCCCGGCATCGAGCAAGAGCGCTACCACATCACCGCCGAGCACGTCGCGCGCATCGAGCGCGAGACCGACGCCCTGGCTGCCGACGTCCCGCTCGGCCGCCACTTCATCCTGCCCGGCGACAGCCTCGGCGGGGCCGCGCTCGACCTGGCACGCACCATCGTGCGGCGCGCCGAACGGCTCGTCGTCCGGCTTGCCCACGAGGGCGCCTTCGACAACCCCCAGGCGCTGGCCTACCTCAACCGGCTGTCCTCCCTGCTCTTCATCCTTGCCCGCTTCGAAGACCGCGTCGCCGGCGTGACGCCCACGCCCGCCAAGGCCGAGGACGCGTCCTGACCTGGCGCCGGAGGGATCACAGCGGGATGGCAGCACACGGCTGAAAAGCCGCCGGAGCGGGCGCCCAGCGACGACCATGGGCATGCCCGCTCCAGCCGACGGGAGGAGGAGAGCAGGCAGCCGGCTGGGGAGACGACCAGCTGCCTGGCGCCGGGGTGCGCCTGGCCCCGCCCCCGGCCTAGTAGAGGTAGTAGCCGCCCACGTATCGCTCGAGCAGCGCGGCAGCCGTCCCAAGCAGGGCCAGCACCGGCACCAGCCGCACCGCCAGCAGTGTCAGTCGCATCCGCATCACACACCTCCCTTCGGTCACTGACCGGTTTTGCTTGTCCGCCCGGTCGCCCCGGCGTGGGGGCGCTCGCGAGCGACTTCCACCCTGTTCAACGCACGACCCCCTGCGCGACTTACATCCCCCGGCGCGCCCAGCAGTGCACGCCCCGCCAGCTGGTCAGCGGGCGGCGCGTGCGGCGAGCGCCCCGTCTGATCCGGCTGTCGCCTGCTCGGCTGACCCCTGTTCGGCTGAGGCCACTGCCGCGTGCCAGGCAGCACTGCAGGCCGCGCTGCAAAAGCGACCGCTTGGGTCGGCTGGCCAGAAGTCACGGGCGCACCAGTTGCAGATGGCCGGTTCAGGGGGCAGGACGCGCCCAGCGGGGCGGTAGCGTGACTGAGACGTTCCCGGGCGCGAGGTGGCGAGCAGGCGCAGCCACCCAGCGTCGGCCAGCTCATGGGCAGCCGACATCGCCACATCGACCGGCAGGCCAGCGGCCCGGGCAGCGTCGGCGATGCTCGACGGGCCGAGGCGCGCCCAGGTCCTGAACAGCGTGACCGCCTGGGGCGAGAGGGCGAAGCGGTTCGCTGGCGCAGCTGCCGCAGTCGGCGCGGGCGGGGTGGACACCGCCACCGGAGGCGGATCGCTCGGCTGGCCACCGGTGGCCGGTGCGGTGGCCGCGGCAGCCGGGGGTGGCTCGGGG
>JAILZB010000122.1 GCA_023512725.1 Chloroflexota bacterium
TAGACAGACGACAGCCAGAGCTACAGCAGGACCTCGCGGCGGTATGCTACACCACCGCAAGAGAAATCCTTATTTGGTTTGTCGGTGGGCCGGCCGAGCTGGCCTTCTACGCTGGTCGTGGCCCCATCATGACGGATGCCCACCCCTACATCGAGTATTATCTTTCCCTGCCGAGTGGCGGTACCGTCCCTGACCTCCGCTGGCTTCCAGCAGCGACCTTCCTAAGCGCGAACGGCCGTACCAGTGACGTGCTCCTTTTCGGCGACCCGAGCTTCCGCGAACTGCTTCACCGCTTTGCCCTCCCCGACTTCCAGGAACTTGTGCTCCCCGGCGGGGCAACCCTGGACCCGGCGACGGAAGCGCACCTTCGCACGCTGGTAGCCGGACGACGCGTCTGGTTCGTGCCGCACCCGGCCAATCCCC
Source organism: Chloroflexota bacterium (assembly GCA_023512725.1). Lineage (GTDB taxonomy): Bacteria > Chloroflexota > Dehalococcoidia > SpSt-223 > SpSt-223 > JANWZD01. The sequence goes on from JAILZB010000122.1 coordinate 424, forward strand.
GCGAGGAGACGGTGATCGCGCTGCTCGATGGGCTGAAGCGGCGCTCAGAAGACCGCACACACGGATTGGTGCGCTTGCTGCGCTGGGACGACCCCTAGCTCAGGTCAAGGCGCCGCACGCCGAGCACGGCTGCGATCAGGGCGCAGAAGGTGAGGGTGGTCCAGCGGGTCGCATTGTCGAGCCCGGGTGGCGGGAGAAGCAGCGCGCTCCCCAGGCCGAGCAGTGCCGCCAGCCAGATCAGGAGCTGACCGAGTGCCGCCACCCCGGCCAACGCGGCCGTGAGCACGAGCGTCACTCGCCCTACGCCCTGTCGGAACAGCCAGCCAAGCGTCAGCAGTGCCAGCAACACCGCCACCAGGCCGAGGGTCCGCGGGGTGTCATCGCTGAGCAGCGGAACCCCGAAGATGATGGCAAAGCCAATGAAGCCAGAGAGAACGGCCGAGAGCACGATGGCCGGGCGGACGAGCCGAGCGCTGAACGGCCCGGCAGCGAGCACGAGCGCCGTCCAGCCCGCGATGGTGAGCAGCTGCCCGGCCCAAGCCGCCAGGACCGCTGGCACGACCAGAGGCAGGAGCACCACTCCCAACAGCACCAGCAGCGCCCCGGCCAGTGCCAGCAGCCGACGGACCGAGGTTATGTTCGGCACGGGGCGATGGGCCAGTGGATCATGGCTGGGCGGATGACCCCGGGCCCGGCGGGGCGCCGAAACGAAGCAGCCGAAGGAATCCACGAACAAAGAGCGCCGCTACCACCAGCGACGCGAGCAGAAAGATGCCCGCAAAGATGAGGTCCATCCTGGTTATCCCCGGTGCGGCGCAGCTTCCCGAACGGCCAGCAGCGCTAGCCGATTGCCCGTACGCCGCTCGCTCTCTATTCTAACGGCTAGGAGGGGAACCCCAAGGGAAGGGAGGTGGTCTCACGCGGCAATCGCCGGGCGCCGCGCAGGCGGGCGCGGTGCTCAGCCACCACCTCCTTTGGAGAGAGGGCGACGAGCAGGGCAGCGGCGAGGAGCAGCACCGTCACGTCGTCGGCAACGCCCAAGCCGAGCAGGGGAAGGAGGGCATCCGGGATGATATCGAGCGGGGAGAGGAGGAGCAGCCCGGCGCCGGCTGCAACCAGCTTCGCCCGGAGAGGTACGCGCGGGTCCCCCACCAGTCGCCAGACCAGGCGGGCCTGGGAGAAGAGCGAGCGGAGCTGCCAGAACGTGCGGACGATTGTCATCGCTGTCCTCCTGACGACCTTCCAAGGGTATCATGGCTGAGCGGCTGGGGCCAGGCGTCATCGTCCTCTACGGTCGCGATGAGTACCGCGTGGCCGAGCGCCTCCGTGCCCTGACAAGCACCCTCGACCCGGCAGTGGCGGAGTTCAACCGGAGCGTGGTGGCAGGGGAGCGCCTGACCCCCGGTGAACTGCGCGCCCAGCTCGAGGTGCTGCCGTTCTTGAGCGCCCGCCGGCTCGTGATCGTGACTGGCTTGCTGGAGCGCTTTGACGAGGTGCCACGATCGGCCCGCCGCCAGGCCGAGGTGGACGCCTTCGTTGCCGCCCTCGGCGAGGCTCCACCCACGACGGTGGCCATTCTGGTCGGGGGAGACCTGCGGCCGGCGCGGAACCTGCTGCTCAGCGCGCTTCACGCTGCCGGAGCGACGATCGAGCGCTTTTCGCTGCTCCGGGAGGGCGAGCTGGTCGCCTGGATCCAGAGGCGGGCGCGGCAGCGCCAGCTCCAGCTCCAGCCGGAGGCGGTCACTCGGCTGGCGGCCCTCGTCGGGCCGAACCTCTGGACTCTGGAGCAGGAGATCGAGAAGCTGGCGCTCTGGGCGGGCCAGGAACCGGTCGATGCCGCGACGGTCGCGCTGCTCACGCCTGCTGCCCGCGAGGAGAGCGTCTTCCGGCTGGTCGATACCCTCCTTGCTGGGCAGGAGCGGGAGGCAGCCCGTCAGCTGACCGTCCTGCTCGCGAGTGGTGAATCCCCGTTTGGCATCCTCGCGCTGCTCCAGCAACGAGTGCGGCAGCTGTGGCTAGTGCGAGAGCTGGCGGCGGCAGGGCTCTCCCCTGCCGAGGTGAAGCAACGGGCCGGGCTTGGCTATCAGCCGGAGGAGCTGTTTCGCGACCTCTACGCCTTTGCCGGGCGCCTGAGCGCGGAATCGGTACGCGCCCTGCACCATGCCCTGCTCGAGACGGACGAGGCGATCAAAACGGGCCGTCGCCCACCGGAACTGGCGCTGCTCCTGTTGACCCGGACGCTCAGCGAAGGACGCGGATGACCCCGACCACGCGTCCCTGGACTTCGACGTCGCTCGCGGGGTAATAGAGCGGCTGCATGGTCGCGTTGGCTGGCTGGAGGCGCACCCGCTCCCCTTCCCGGTACAGCTTCTTGAGGGTGGTCTCGTTCTGGCTCTTGATCCAGACGGCCACCATCTGGCCATCCTCCGCCTCCCGCACCGGCTCCAGCAGCACGATATCCCCATCGTCGATCAGCGCGTCGATCATCGACTGGCCCTTGACCCGCAGGGCGTAGATCCCCGGCCGCTCTCGCACCATCTCGCTGGTCAGCTCGAGCGCTTCGCTGGTGTCCACTGCTTGCCAGCTTTCGGCCGTGGGAACCGGGATCGGCGCCCCAGCGGCGATCTGCCCCAAGATCGGCACGCGCACCAGCCGGCGCTGGACCGCCCGCCGATCGAGCAGGTCGATGCCGCGCGAGACCTCCGGGTCGCGCCGGAGCAGCCCTTCTCGCTCCAGCAGGCGCAGGTTGTAGTCCACCACCGAGGTCGAGCTGATGCCACAGCCGCGGCAGATATCGCGAATGCTGGGGGGATAGCCCTGTTCCTCGGTATACTGACGGACGAACGCGAGGATCTTCTGTTGTCGCTCCGAAAGTCGCATCGCCCTCCCACCTCCCACGAACGTCTGTTCTGGGGTATCGTACCACGCCCTTCCCGCTCCGTCAACTGGCGAGCTGACGGCCGCCAGGGCGGCGCGGCGCGACCCCCTGCTGGTGCAGGGGGCCAGGCATGATCTGCCCCCGCTGCCGCCGGGAGACGCCAGCTGACCGACCGTTCTGTCTCCATTGCTCGGCGGTCCTGCCTGAACTGCCCCTGCCGGCTGAGCCAGGGGGGCTTTCCTGCTGGGCCCGGGGGGCGATCCTCGTGGGCAGCGCCCTCCTCGGCTCGCTCTGCCTCCTCTGCGCTGGCCTGATCATCGTCAGCGAGGTGCCGGACCTGGTTGGCCTCGGCCTCAGCGCCGTGTTGGCAGTGCTGCCGGCTGCGGTCTACCTGGCCGTCGTGCTGGCGATCGACCGCTATGAGCACGAGCCGACTGCGCTCCTGGCCTTCGCCTTCTTCTGGGGGGCGGTCGTTGCGATCGTCTTCTCCTTCGTCTTCAACACCCTGGTAGCGGTGATTGCAGTGAGCTTCGTGGGGGAGGATGCGGGCGCAGTTGCCACCGCGGTGCTGGCCGCTCCACCGGTGGAGGAAGGGTTTAAAGGGGTCTTTCTCCTGCTCCTGATGCTGCTCTTTCGGCGGGAGTTCGACAACCTGCTGGATGGGATCGTCTACGGCTCGGTCGTGGGCCTGGGCTTCGCGATGACCGAGAACCTCGTCTACTTCGGGCGGTCGTACGCCGAAGGCGGCCTGGCGGACCTTGCCCTCGTGGTCATCCTGCGAGCGGTGTTTGGCGGCACCGCCCACGCCCTCTACACTGCCACCCTCGGGGCGGGCTTCGGCCTGGCACGCGAGGCGCGCGCAGTCTGGGTGAAAGTGCTGGCGCCGCTTGCGGGCTATGCCCTTGCGGTGCTGCAGCATTCGGCCTGGAACCTGCTCGCGGGAGCGCTTGTTCCGGCTTTCCTGCCCGCGGAGACGTCTGGCTGGGTTTACCTCTGCCTGGTTGCTCCCCTCCAGTCGGTCGTCCTGCTCGGGCCAGGGCTGATCACGATCACCATCCTGGTGATCGTCACCTGGAGCCGGGAAGCTGCCATCATCCGCCAGATGCTCCTCCCCGAGGTCGAGAACGGCCTGATCGCCCCCGAGGACTACCGCATCCTGGCCTCGAGCTGGCTACGCCTGCGCAGCCTCTGGGAGACGTTGCGGCGTGATGGCCTCGTGGCGCTCCTGCTGCGGCGGGAGTTCATCAACACGGCAACCGAGCTGGCTTTCCGCAAGTGGCACACCCTGCGCGGCGAGCGGCCCAAGCGCGGCCAGCGCCGCCTGAGCGAAGAAGGGTATCGCGAGCGGATCCGCCAGCTCCAGGCGCGGCTGGCTGCGCTTTAGGCGCCCAGCCCGACGGCGGCCATTTTCGCGGCGAGGTCAGCGACGCGGCAGCTGTAGCCCCATTCGTTGTCGTACCAGGCGACCACCTTGACCAGCGAGCCGCCGATCACCATGGTGCTCAGGCCATCAACGATGGCACTTGCCGAGTGCCCTTTGAAGTCCATGCTGACCAGCGGCTCATCGGTGTAGGCGAGGATCCCTTTCAGAGTGCTGCAGCTGGCCGCGCGGAGGGCGGCGTTGACCTCCTCCACCGACGCGGGACGCGCAAGCTCAGCGACGAAGTCGACGATCGAGACCGTGGGCGTGGGAACCCGGATCGCGAAACCGTGGAACTTGCCTTTGAGCTCAGGCATCACCAGGGCGACCGCCCGGGCGGCACCGGTCGTCGTTGGTACCAGGTTGAGGGCAGCGGCGCGCGCACGCCGGAGGTCTCGGTGGACCCCATCGAGGATGCGCTGGTCGTTGGTGTAGGAGTGGATGGTGGTCATCAGCCCCTTCTCGACGCCGAAGCATTCGTGGAGCACTTTGACCACCGGGGCCAGGCAGTTCGTGGTACAGGAGGCATTCGAGACGATGTGGTGACGCGCGGGGTCGTAGGCCGAGTCGTTCACCCCCATGACCACCGTCAGGTCCTCGTTCTTGGCCGGCGCGGTGATGATCACTTTCTTGGCGCCGCCCCCGGTCAGATGCTTGCGCGCCTGCTCGGCATCCTCGAACAGGCCGGTGGACTCGATGACGATCTCGGCCCCGACCTCTCGCCAGGGGATGGCCGCTGGGTCGCGCTGGGCAAAGACGCGGATCGGGTGTCCATCGATGGTGATCTGGTCTGACCCGGCCTCGACGCTGCCGGGATAGGTGCCGTAGTTGCTGTCGTACTTGAAGAGGTGGGCGTTGGTGCGGGTATCGGTGATGTCGTTGATGGCGACCACCTCGAGCGTGTCGGCGTGCTGCTCTAGGATGGCCTTCAGCACCTGGCGCCCGATCCGGCCGAAGCCGTTGATCCCGATTTTTGTCGTCATCGCTCGTTCCTCCGGAGGTGGGAGAACGCCTCCCAGCCGGCGTAGCGCGCGCTGTTTCCCAGCTGCTCTTCGATCCGTAGCAGCTGGTTGTACTTCGCGACGCGCTCGCTGCGACCGGGGGCGCCTGCCTTGATCTGTCCTGCCCCGGTCGCCACGGCAAGGTCGGCAATGAAGGTGTCTTCTGTTTCGCCGGAGCGATGGGAGATGACGGCCGCCCAACCGGCGCGCTGGGCCAGCGTCACCGCCTCTAGGGTCTCGCTCAGCGTGCCGATCTGGTTGACCTTGACCAGGATGGCGTTGGCCGCCCGCACGGCGATCGCACGCTTCAGCCGGGCCGGGTTCGTCACCAGCAGGTCGTCGCCCACCAGCTGGACCCGCTCGCCCAGCCGCGCGCAGAGCAGCTGCCAGCCCTCCCAGTCGTCCTCCGCCAAGCCATCCTCGAGGGAGAGAATGGGGTACTGACGGCACCACTCTTCCCACAGGGAGACCAGTTCCGCCGCCGAGAGGACCTTCCCCTCCTTGCGCAGGGTGTAGCGCCCATCCTCGTAGAACTCGCTGGCAGCAGCATCGAGGGCAAGCATCACCTGCTTCCCTGGCTGGTAGCCCGCCCGCTCGACCGCGGCGAGTACCAGCTCGATCGCTTCCCGGTTGGAGCGTACCGGTGGCGCAAACCCGCCTTCGTCGCCGACGGCGGTCGGCAGGCCCTTCGCTTTGAGCAGCGCCTTCAGCTGACCGTAGATCTCGGCGCCAGCACGCAGCGCTTCGGCCCAGCTGGCAACCCCAACGGGCAGGACCATGAACTCCTGGATGTCGGTCGATTCCCACTCGGCGTGGCGCCCACCGTTGAAGATGTTCATCAGCGGGACGGGCAAGGTCGTTGCGTCAATGCCACCGAGGTAGCGGTAGAGGGGGAGGGCGCTCCACTGGGCTGCTGCCACGGCAGTGGCGAGGGAAACGCCCAGGATGGCGTTGGCCCCCAGGCGGCCCTTGTTCGCACTGCCGTCCAGGGCGGTCAGCAGCCGGTCGAGGCCGGCCTGGTTGGTGGCAGGGTGGCCCTGAATGGCCGCAGCGATCGTCTCATTGACGTGGCGGACGGCGGTGCGAACACCAGTGCCACGGTAGCGGGCCGGGTCACCATCACGCAGTTCGTGCGCCTCGTGGGCACCGGTGCTGGCGCCCGAGGGGACTGCCGCCCGGCCGAGCGACCCATCAGCAAGCTCGACCTCGACCTCGAGGGTAGGGTTGCCACGCGAATCGAGGATCTCACGGGCGTGCACCCGAACGATCTCGTCCACCCGCACCTCCGCCGTGCGAGCGCGGGAGGCAACCCCGGCTCCCGGCTGGGTTTGCTCCAGCGCGCAGCAGGCCCGCGCGCCGCGCGCGGATTGTACCATAGGGTGAGCCCCGTCCTGGGAGGTGGCCATGGCGGAGTTTGCGATCGCGGTGATCGGCGAAAGCGTCTGCTCGGCGGAAACGGCTGCCCTGGCCGAAGAGGTCGGTCGGCGGCTCGCGCAGGCAGGAGTAATCGTCGTCTGCGGCGGGCTCGGGGGAGTGATGGAAGCCGCCTGTCGGGGCGCGAAAGCCGCCGGCGGGCGGACGGTCGGCATTCTCCCTGGCGATCGTGCGAGCGATGCGAACCCGTATATCGATGTCGCGATCGTCACCGGGATGGGCGAGGCGCGTAACGTGCTGGTGGTCAAGAGCGCGGCTGCTGCGATCGCGATTGGCGGCCGCTACGGCACGCTCTCGGAGATCGCGCTTGCCCTCAAGCTCGGCAAGCCAGTGATCGGCATCCAGTCATGGCAGCTGGCGACCGCCGCGGGACCAGATAGCGGGATGGTTCCCGCTGAAACCGCCGCGGAAGCCGTCGAGCTGGCGTTGGCGCTCGCGCGGCGCTGAGGGTGCACCCCGCGCGTGGTTCAGCGTGCTGGGACCGGCCGCCCCGCGGCAGCGAAGAGCGTCTCGGCGACTTCCCAGGGAACCTCAACCGTGCCCGGCTCCTCCTCCGGCCAGTTCCCAGTGCCGTGAAAGTCGGTCCCACCAGTCAGCAGCAGGCCGTAGCGGGTGGCGAGGGCCCGGAAGCGTTCGATCTCGGCCGGACCATACTCGCGGTAGTACACCTCCACGCCTGCGAGCCCGGCCGGCACCAGCTCGGCGACCATCGCCTCCGGGTCAGCAACGTAGCTCGGATGGGCGAGCACGGGGATTCCCCCCGCGGCGCGGATGAGCTGCACCGCCTGAACCGGGGTCGGGCGCGACCCCTCGACGTAGGCCGGGCCATCCCGCCCCAGGTAGCGCTCGAACGCTTCGGCCAGCGAGGAGACATACCCCGCTTCCAGCAGTGCCTGGGCAACGTGCGGTCGTCCCACAGCGCCCTCGCCTGCGAGTGCCCGCACCCGCTCGAAGGTGATCGGCATCCCCAGCGCCCGCAGGCGTTCCACCATCTGGCGGGCCCGCCCGAGGCGTGCATCGCGCGCGGAGAGCAGCGCCTCCTGAAAGGCGGTATCCTCCAGGGGCACAAAGTAGCCGAGGATGTGGACCTCGCCGGCGCTGGCATCGGTGTTCAGCTCAACGCCCGGGACGACCGTCATCCCGAGCGGAGCGGCGGCCGCCAGCGCCTCGGCGACACCCTCGGTCGAGTCGTGGTCGGTAATGGCGATCACGCGCAGGCCGGCTGCCGCGCAGCGCGCCACCAGCTCGGCGGGGCGGAGCGCGCCGTCCGAGGCGGTAGTGTGGAGATGCAGGTCGAGGAGGGCCATCCTACCGCGCGAACTCGACCGAGCGAGTCTCGCGGATCACCGTCACCTTGATCTGGCCGGGGTATTGCAAGGTCTCCTCGATCCGTTTGGCGACATCGCGGGCGAGGCGGAGCGAGGCTAGGTCGTCGAGCTCTTCCGGCTTGACTACGATGCGCACCTCGCGGCCCGCCTGGATGGCGAAGCAACGCTCGACCCCGGGGAAGCTGGAGGCCACGCTCTCCACCGCTTCGAGCCGCTTGATGTACTGCTCCAGCGATTCGCGCCGCGCTCCCGGCCGACCGCCGCTGATCGAGTCGGCCACGATGGTGATGATCGCCTCGACACTCTGCGGTTCCTCATCGTAGTGGTGAGCCGCGATGGCGTTGACGATCTTGGGGTGCAACCCCGCGCGCCGGGCGATCTCCGCTCCGATCAGGGCGTGCGGCCCTTCGACTTCATGGTCGACGGCTTTGCCGATGTCGTGGAGGAAGGCGCTCCGCTTGGCGATCTGGACATCCGCCTTCAACTCAGCCGCGATCATGGCGGCTAGGGCCGCACATTCGACCGAGTGGTCGAGGACGTTCTGGCCGTAGCTGGTGCGGAAGCGGAGCCGACCCATCAAACGCAGGATCTCGGTGGGGAGGCCGTGGATGCCCGCCTTGTAGGCAGCCTGTTCCCCCTCGTCCCGGATGATCTGCTCCATCTCCTGCCGCGCCCGCGCGACCGCCTCTTCGATCCGGGCCGGGTGGATGCGGCCATCGGCGATCAAGCGCGTGAGGGCCATCTTGGCGATCTCACGCCGGATCGGGTCGTACCCGGAGAGGGTGACGGCATCGGGCGTCTCATCGATGATGACATCGCAGCCGGTCGCCGCCTCGAGGGCACGGATGTTCCGGCCCTCGCGCCCGATGATCCGGCCTTTCATCTCCTCGCTCGGGAGCGGCACCACCGACGTCATCACCTCGGAAACGACATCGGCCGCGCAGCGCTGGATAGCGGTGGTCAGGATGATGCGTGCCCGGCGGTCCGCTTCCTCGCGGAGCTGCTGCTCGATCTCGTGGATCCGCCGCGAGGCATCCTGGCGGACTTCATCCTCAATGGAGGCCAGCAGCATCGCGCGCGCTTCCTCACGCGAGAGCCCCGCCACACGCTGGAGTTCCGCCAGCTGGCGCTGCTTGAGCTCCTCCAGTTCAGCCCGCACTGCCTGCTGCTGGGTCTCCCGTTCCGCGAGCTGGCGCTCCTTCCGCTCGACAGTGTCGAGCTTACGCTCGAGCGCTTCTTCCCGTTGCTGCAGCCGCCGTTCGCGCCGGAGCAAGTCGTCGCGACGCTCTTTGGCCTCGAGTTCGGCCGAATGCCGGATGCGAACGGCTTCCTCCTTCGCAGCTAGGAGGATCTCTTTCTGCTGGGTCCGTGCCTCCTCGATGACACGCGTGGCGCTTTCGTGCTGAGCGCGAGCTTTCGAGGTGCTGACGTACATCAGATAGAGATAGCTTGCGCCAGCACCCACTAACAGCGCCACGAGGGAGATGGCCAGCGTCACAGCTGCTTCCATCGCGCCTTGCCTTTCCTTGGAAAACTTGATTGCGTGGCGGATACGAAATATGGAGTGCTCCGCCCTGGTCGTAGTTTAGGAACGCCTTCGCTGGCCCATCAAGCAACTGTTGTCTCCCGCCAGATCTGCTCAACGGTCCGTTCCACCACCTCAGCCGCAAACCCGCGACGGAACAGGAAGGCCCCGAGCCGGCGGCGGAAGGTGACGGCATCACTTCCTGCCAATCGCCGTGCCCAGCGCTGGGCTGCCCGGTAGGCGCTTTCCTCCTCGTCAACGCTGGCGCTGGCGCGCTGCGCGAGTTCCGGGGTGATGCCGCGCTGGAGCAGCTCCTGGCGGAGCAAGCGCTGGCCACGTGGTCGGAACTGGCTCCGGTTCTCGGCCCAGAAGGCGGCGAAGGCCGCATCATCGAGATACCCGCGCTCCTCCAACCAGCGGAGGGTCGCCGTGATGATGCCGGGCGCAAAGCCGCGGCGCGTAAGGCGCCGTTGGACCTCCACACTGCTCCGTGGGCGCGGAGCGAGGAACCGGAGCGCTGCCTCGCGGCAGGCCTGAAGCTGCTCCTCGGGGTCACCCGCTTCCGTCACCGGAAGCGGCCCTCTGCCAGCGGTCATCTCCACCCCCACACCGCCCGATGGTGGGGCGTTCCCGCTCCGGCCGAGCGGTCCGCCTGTTCCAACTGTACCACACGGCAGGGCGAACTGGCCCAACTAAGCAGCCAGGTAACCGGCCACTCCGGGAGGCAGCAGAGGCGTTCCTGCCGTTCGTGAGCGAGCACGCGCGCGCGGAGGACGTGCTCGCCCGGGGCGGAGTACGTTCAGGACAGGGGGTGGGGGCGTGCCAACACGAGCTGGCGGACCTCGCGTTCGAGCTGGTCGAGCAGCTCGGGGTGGGCCTTCAGGTACTCCCGCGTCGCCTCTCGCCCCTGCCC
>JAILZB010000123.1 GCA_023512725.1 Chloroflexota bacterium
GGCCAGGCCGAACATCAGCGGCCAGGTGGCCGACTTCCGCGCCCAGTTCAGCACCCAGTCGACACGCGTGAGGAAGACATTCCGCCCCAGGAGGTCCTCGAGGGGGACTTCATCGGGGTAGGGAACGCGTGGCGCCCGGTAGAGCAGCGCCGTATCGGACGTGCCCGAGTCGTGGAGTACCACGCCCGGGGGCGGCTGGATCAGTCCTTCCCACCGCTCCGTGGTCACCGGCTACCTCCATTCCAAGGCGCGCTTCCTCCAGGCGTAGGCAAAGCCGACCAGGAGGATGCCGATGAAGATTGCCATTTCAATCAGGCCATAGAGGGCAAGTTGGCGATAGTAGACTGCCCAGGGAAAGAGAAAGATCGCCTCGATATCGAAGATCAGGAAGACCAGCGCGTACAGGTAGTAGCGGGAGTGGAACTGGACCCAGCTTGCCCCTTCCGTCTCGATGCCACACTCGTAAGCAGTGCCCTTGACCGGGTCCGGCTTCCGCGGCGCGAGCAGGTGCTCGGTCACGATCCCCCCGAGCGGGAAGAGGATGCCGAAGAACAGGAAGAACAGTAAGTAGACGTAGTCGCCCACGACGGGACCTCCGCAGGGCACCCACCGCCGGCAGTCGTGCAACCGGACCGGCCTCGGCCGATTATCGCACAGCCGTCCGAGGGCGGGCAAGTGAAAGTTGTAACAAACCCGGCTAGGCCGGGTCGTCGAGGACGACCTCCATGTACTCGCGCGGATAGCGCTGGTACGGCTTCAGGTGGGCGCCCATCGCCGCGATGCGCTCCTGGTAGCCCGGCAGGCGGGTGAGCGCTTCATAATCAGCGATGCTGTCGAAGAAGCGCAAATGGGTAAAGTGGGTGGGGTCTTCCAGCGAGCGCAAGAGACGGCGCCCGCGAAAGCCCGGCTGCTGGCGCATAAAGGCGAGAAACTCGCGCTGGAGCTGGAGATAGGCCTCGGCATGCGCGCCCGCATCGAGCGCCCAGGCCTGACTGACAACCACCACGGCCATGCGTCCTCCCACGCGCAGGGTTATACCACGACTCAGCTCGCCGCCGTCCCACCGAACAGCGGGAGCACGAAGGAGACGACCAGGAAGGTCAGGGCGAGAGCGCTGATGACCAGGGTTGTGCCCCAGGCCAGGAGTGAGCTCAGCCGGCCGTTGGCGTAGGGACCGAGGAGCTCCTGGTCGCTGGCCAGCCGGGTGATGAAGACGAGAATGACGGGGAGCAAGAGGCCGTTCGCCACCTGGACGACCAGCAGGAGAGCGAGCGGGTCGATCGGAAGGAGCGTCACTAGCACGGCGAGGGCCAGGATGCCGGTGAACAGGCCATAGAAGACGGGGGCCTCCTGCCAGCTCCGCGAGATCCCTCGCTCCAGGCCGAACGCCTCGCAGATGGCGAAGCTGGTCGAGAGGGGGAGGACGCCCGCAGCAAGCAGAGAGGCGCCGACCAATCCCACCCCAAAGAGCACCCCTGCATACTCCCCCGCAACTGGCGTCAGCGCACGGGCAGCATCGGCGGCGCTCTCGAGTGCCTCACCCCGACCGAACAGTGCAGCGGCCGTGGCGATCTGGATCGAGAGCACGATCACGTTGGCGAAGAAGGACCCCACGGCGACGTCCAGCCGCTCTTCGCTGAGTTGGTGGGTGCTCACCCCTTTATCGACGACGGTGGTCTGGACGAAGAACTGCATGTAGGGGGTGATGGTCGTCCCGATCAACGCGACCACCAGGAAAAGGTAGCCTGAGAAGAGTTCTACCGGGAACGAAACCAAGTTGCGTCCGACCTCGCCCCAGTCCGGCCTGGCTAGCACTGCTGCCAGCGGGTAGGCGAAAAAAACCATCGTCATCACCAGAAAGCCACGCTCAACCCGCTGATAGCTTCCCCGCACGATCAGCACCCAGAGCATCACCCCCAGCAGCGGCACGACGATCAGCTTTTGGAGGCCGAACAGCTCGGCAGCGGCGGCGATCCCCGCAAACTCGGAGATCGCCGTGCCGGTGTTGGCCAGGAGCAAGGTCAGCATAGCTACCGTCGTCCAGCGAACCCCAAACCGCTCGCGGATCAGATCGGCGAGCCCTTTCCCGGTCACTGCACCCATGCGGGCGCACATCTCCTGGACGAGGAAAAGAGGCACCGTCAGCACCACCATCACCCAGAGCAGGCGGTACCCGTAGCTGGCACCCGCCACCGCGTGGGTGGCGATCGCGCCCGCATCGTTGCCAGCGTTGGCGGCGATGAAGCCAGGCCCCAGGGCGCCGAGCAGGAGCAGCCAGCGCGGCGGGCGGCGGCGCCGCGCGATGAGCTTGCGGGTCTGGGCGCGCCGGCGCGCGGCAGCGCGCAGCCAGGGCCGCAGGTGGGGGTCGAGGCCGGGCCTCATCCGAACAGCCCCGACCGTCGTCGGCTCTGTTCCAGCACGAAATCGAGCGCGTCGTCGATGGTGACCACCCCGAGCAGGGCCCCGCTCTCATCGACCACCGGCAACGCCAGCAGGTTGTAGCGGCTGAGGCGCCGCACTGCTTCCTCGGCTGGTTCCTCAGGCCGACAGGTGGCGGGTGGTGGCGTGGCAACTGCCGCGAGCGTTGTCGTCGGGTCGGCGAGCACGAGCTCGCGCAGCGGGACCAGGCCTTGCGGCCGATCCTCACTATCGACGAGCACGACGGCGAGCAATGGGTCCGGCACCCACTCGGCTGCCCGCAGGCGGGCGAGCGCATCCCCGACGGTCGTCTCGGGAGAGAAGACGACCACCTCAGTCGTCATCAGGCCGCCAGCGGTATCGTCGGGGTAGGAGAGGAGCGTCCGCACCGCGGCTGCATCCTCGGGGTCCAGCCGTTCCAGAATCGCCTCGGCCTGCTCAGGGGGGAGGTCGCCCAGCAGGTCGGCCGCGGCATCGTCGCCCATCTCTTCGACGATCTCAGCAGCGACCTCCGGCTCAACACCGCCCACGAGGGATGCTGCTCGCTGGGGTTCGAGGTCCTCGACGGCATCGGCTGCGCGAACGTCATCCAGTGCGCTCAGGATCTCGCGCGCCTGGGGCGCAGCGACCTCGTCCACGATCTGGGCAATGTCGCCGGGGTGGAGCTGGGCGAGCTTCCGGTGGCGCACGCCTGGCTGGCCGACTGGGATCTGGCTCGCAAAGATGTCGATCTGGTCCCAGGGGACAAAGCGACGTTCGCCGCGGGCCCAGCGTCCCAACCCGATCCGGTCCAGCAAGGCAACCCCGCTCACATCGACCGCGCTCACCTGCCATTGCCCCTCGGTTGCCGTGAGGACCAGGTCGTTGGCGCGAGCGACTCGCCCGCGGCTGAGGTCGATCACCTTCTTGTCGAGCAAGTCACGTCGTAAGAGCAGCTCACCGGGCCGACGCGCGAAGGGACGGATGTCGATCCGGCTCGTCGTGAGCCGGACCCCCTCCTCACCGAGCTGGGCGACCTCGGCCGCCGGCACAAACAGCTCGCGCCGCCCCACGGTGCGGACGACCAGTCCCACGACCAGCGGGGGTGTGGACTCATCGATGCGGGCGACGACATCATGCACGCGACCGATCCGGTCGCCGCTCGCGCTCAGGACCGGGCGCCCGAGTAGCCGGGAGAGAAGCATCACGCTATTCTACCCCTGGGCTCGCGGGCAAGCGGCGAGGGGGAAGGCAGCTCGTCTCCCCCGGCGGGAGCGGCCCGGCCGTTTGTGGGCGCTAGCCAGAAAGGACGAGGATGCTGCGTCTCCTTCGGGCTGGCCTGGCGGCCAGCCTTCTGCTTGCTGTTGGCAGCCAGCTCGCACGGGCCGATGAGGTCCAGACGATCAAAGCCGCAGCCCAGCAGCGGGTCAATCAGCTAGCGCCGCGGGTCCCGATCGAGCGGGTCACCCTGGGGAGCATCGTTGGGGACTGGGCAACGATCATCTTCTTCCCTCCGCCGGATGTCACCGACCCGGGGATCGTCATCGTCCAGCGGCAGGGTGGGCAATGGCAGGCTGTAGCGGGCCCGGGCACCGCCTTCCCACCGGAGTCGGTGCCCGGCATGCCGGAGAACCTGTTCTGGCGTAATCCCTACACCGGGGCACTCGCCGAGGAGGCGATTGCCGGCATCCCGTGCAAGCAGGCAGCGAGCAGCGCCGCTGTCACCCTCCAGGTCCCCTGCGATGCCACGACGGTGGCGGCTGGCAACGCCCTCACCGTGACGCTTGCAAGCGGGCAGGAGCTCCAGTTCACCCGCCTTGGTCTGGCGAGTGGGCCGTTCGACGAGTGGGCGTACGCCCGTGCCCAGCAGGACGCTGCTCCGCTTGCGCTCCCCGATGGCAGCAGCCCTATCCAGGCGGTCCGCTTCTACCTGGTCGGGCATACCGCGGTGCTCCAGGTCGACCTCTCCGGCGGGGACAGCGTGTTGCGCTGGTTCTTTCTCCAGACGGCGCCAGATGCAGCAATAGTCCGGCTGGTGGCACGGGTAGCGCCGCCAGCGAATGACCCGACCCTCGACCGCTTGCAGGCAGCCCTGGCGCTGGCACTCGCCACCCTCCAGCCCACTGAGGATACTGCTGGCTGGTCCATAGCGGGTATGCTCTACGACGACCCTGCCCAGCCGATCGCGGTTCAGGCCGGGCAGCAGTTCACCCTGGCCCTGGCTGCCAATGCCACCACCGGCTACAGCTGGCAGCTGGTCTCCCCGCCAGACCCGAGCGTGGTGGTGCTCGTCACCTCGCGCTACGAACCACCCGCCACGCCTCGTCCCGGCGCGGGCGGCCGCCAGCTCCTCACCTTCCAGGCTGTCGGTCCAGGGAGGGTGAGCCTCACGCTGGCCTATCAGCGGCCGTGGGAGCAGGGAGTGCCTCCGGCGCGGACGGCCCAGTTCCAGGTGACAGTCCAGTGAGAGGACGGCGCGCGCGAAAGCGCAGGCGGGAGTAGTCGGCCACCCAGCAGCCGTCGATCCAGCACTGCGGGCGAGCAAGCTGCTCGGCGCGCGCGAGCACCGCAGCCTGCTGTTCCGGTGGAACAAGCCGGAGGTAGTCCACCGCGAAGATCCGGTACCAGGCGACGAGGCCATCCTCACCGGCAAGCGGTGTTGGCCGTGCGAAGGCAAGCAGCACCTCAACCGTGAAGCCCACGCGCTCCAGGAGGGTGGCATACTCGGCCGGGGTGGGGAAGTACCAGGGCTGGGGCAGTGCCGAACGGGGGATGCCGAACTTGGTGAGCGCGTGCTCGAGCGCGGCGCGGAGTTGGGCAACGTTCCCCCGCGCTCCGAGTTCCCCCACGAAGCGCCCCCCCGGCCGTAATGCCGCGAACACGCACCGTGCGACTGCTTCGGGAGCGGTCATCCAATGAAGGGCGGCGTTGGAGAAGACGGCATCGAGCGGCTGGTCAACGCTGAACTGCTCGCCGCGAGCCAGGCGGAAGGTTAGGGTGGGGTAGCGCTCGCGGGCCCGTGCGATCATGGCGGGGTCGGCGTCGATCCCCTCGACGAGGCACCCGCGAGCAGCGAGAGCAGCGACATGCTCGCCGGTGCCACAGCCGAGGTCAAGGATACGCTCACCCGGCTGGGGGTCGAGCAGGGCGAGCGCGTCCTCGCCCAAGCGGGTGACGAAGCTCGCTCGCGCCTCGTAGGCGTGGGGATCCCAGCGGGGCGCTGGAGAAGGCGGAGCGTTCACCGGCTGGGTCAGCGGCCGAGGGTGAGGTACTCGGGCCGCCGGGCTTCGTAGGCGGCGATCTTGTCCTCGTGAAGGAGCGTCAGACCGATCTCATCCAGGCCGTTGAGGAGACGGAAGCGCTTGAACTCGTCGACCTCAAAGGGAAGGTGGATGCCCTCGCCACGGATCTCCTGCCGCTCCAGGTCGACCGTCAGCTCCATGCCAGGATACTGTTGGGCGCGTCGGATCAGCTCCTTGACCGTCTCCTCAGGCAGGATGATGGTGAGGATGCCGTTGTTCAGGCAGTTGCCCGCGAAGATATCGGCGAAGCTGGGGGCGATGATCACGCGGAAGCCGTAATCGTGGAGCGCCCAGACGGCGTGCTCACGCGAGGAGCCGCACCCGAAGTTCCGTCCGGTCACCAGGATCTTCGCCCCCCGGTAGCCCGGGTGGTTCAGTTCGAAATCCGGGTTCTCGGACCCATCCGGCAGATAGCGCCAGTCGAAGAACAAGGCGGACTCGTAGCCGGTGCGCTCGATCCGCTTGAGGAACTGTTTCGGCACGATCTGGTCCGTATCAACATTCGGCCGGTCGAGGGGTGCGACGATGCCGGTGACCACCCGGAGCGGTTCCATCAGTTCCTCCAGCTGCGGATATCAACGAAGTGCCCCGCGATCGCGGCCGCGGCGGCCATCTGGGGCGAGACGAGATGGGTCCGGCCTCCCTTGCCCTGCCGCCCCTCGAAGTTCCGGTTCGAGGTCGAAGCGCACCGCTCACCGGGGGCGAGAATGTCTGGGTTCATGCCCAGGCACATCGAGCAGCCAGCCTCGCGCCATTCGAAGCCGGCCTCCAGAAAGATCTGGTCCAGCCCCTCCTGCTCGGCCTGGCGCTTGACCGCCGTCGACCCCGGCACGACCATCGCTCGGACCCGTGGATGAACGCGGTGCCCTTTGACGATCGCGGCTGCGGCGCGCAGATCTTCCAGGCGTGAGTTGGTGCAGGAGCCGATGAACACCCGATCGATCGCGATCGCGGTGACGGGGGTACCGGGCTGCAACCCCATGTAGGCGAGCGCCCGCTCAACAGCCGGTCGCTCGGACTCGGGGAACTCCTCCGGAACGGGCACCCGCCCCGTGACGGGCACCACCTGGCCAGGGTTGGTCCCCCAGGTCACGTACGGCTCCAGTTCGGCCGCCGGGATGATCACGGTCCGGTCGTACGAAGCCCCGGGGTCGGTAACGAGCTGGCGCCAGGCCGCCACGGCGCGGTCAAAGTCGGCCCCCTGGGGTGCGTGCGGCCGACCGCGCAGGTACTCGAACGTCTTCTCATCGGGTGCAATCATGCCGGCCCGCGCGCCTGCCTCGATCGACATATTGCAGACAGTCATCCGCCCTTCCATACTGAGGGAGCGGATCGCCTCGCCGGTGTACTCGATCACGTAGCCCGTGCCACCGGCAGTCCCGATGCGCCCGATAATGCCAAGGATGATATCCTTCGCCGTCACCCCCGGCGGCAGTTCGCCCGTCACCCGCACTTCCATCGTCCGTGGCTTGAAGAGGCTGAGTGTCTGGGTCGCGAGGACATGCTCGACCTCGCTCGTGCCGATGCCGAGGGCGAACGCCCCGAAGGCGCCGTGGGTGGAGGTGTGGGAATCCCCACAGACGATCACCTTCCCCGGCTGGGTGTAGCCCAGCTGGGGGCCGATCACATGGACGATCCCCTGGTTGGGCGAGCGGATGTCGTAGAAGGTGATGCCAAACTCCCGACAGTTCTCGGCGAGGGTGGCAATCTGCTTGGCGGCAATTTCATCGGTCACCGGCAGGTCGCGCGACCAGGTCGGCACGGCGTGGTCGACCGTGGCCAAGGTGAGCTCAGGCCGCCGCACCCGTCGTCCGGCCAACCGGAGCCCCTCGAACGCCTGGGGCGAGGTGACCTCGTGGATGAGATGGAGGTCGACGTATAGCAGGGTGGGCTTGCCTGGCTCGTCATGGACGACGTGGGCATCCCAGATCTTTTCGAACAGCGTTTTTGGCGCCACGGCTCCCCCTTCCGCGCCGAGAGTCTTCCCGCTCACTGTAGCGAACCCATGCGGTTCCCTGCAAACGACACGACTGGCCCTGCCCGCGGAGGACTTCTGGCCCGCTGGGCCTTGGGAGGTCCCAGGACGAAAGTCCAGTGGTCAAGCTGACGCTGGCATGGTAGACTGGTGGTCAGCAAGTGGGCGGTCGCGTTCGGCGCGCTACCCTGGTGGGGCCAGGGTGGCGCGCCTGGGGCCTCGCAATCGCCCAAGAACGCTACGCTGCGAGGAAGGAGATGGCGATTGCGAAGTCATCCCGAGGGCTGCCACGGCGTACCGGTACGCTGACGGCTGCGCCTGGGGCGCCGAAGCAGACGCGGGCGACGCGAACGCTCACCCTGCGGGCGGATGGGGCAGCCGATCGGCAGACGAACCGTACTCTGCCGGTGGCTCCCCCCCGGACGACTCAGCACGACCTCCTGGTCGCTACCCAGAAGGCTGCGCCCGTCGAGAACGACTACTCGATACTGCTGCAGATGATCTGGGTACCGATCATCATCCTGACGCTGCTCTGGCTGGGCGTCCAGGTCGGCCTGATCCCGAACCCGGTCCCCTTCGCCCCCTAGGGGCACAGCGCGACTCGTTCCCTGTCACCCTGGGATGAGCGCCAGGGAGTAGCGCCTGCCCGCTACGTGGCTCCACCTCTCCCTTCGGCCAACGTCCCGACCGCCGTACAATCGGGTGATGATCGCCTGGCGCGGGCTGTATCTGCATTTCCCCTTCTGCCAACAGAAGTGCTTCTACTGTGACTTCACCGTGGCAGTCGGCCGCCAGCGCCGCCAGCCCGATTACCTGGCTGCCCTGGCTGCCGAGATCCGCGCCTGGAGCGCCGGGGTACCGTTTCCGGTTGCGCTGGAGAGCATCTATCTGGGTGGCGGGACTCCCTCGCTCCTCAGCCCCGACGAGCTTGCCACCCTACTCCAGGTCGTGCGCGAGTGCCTGCCCGTCGCTGCCACGGCTGAGGTCACGCTCGAGGCCAATCCCGGCACGGTCGACCGGGCGAAGCTGGCTGGCTACCGTGCGGCCGGGGTAACGCGACTGAGCCTTGGGGTTCAGAGCTTCAATGATGAGCAGCTACGCGTGCTCGGCCGGCTCCACACGGCAACGGATGCCCGCCAGGCCGTGGAGGATGCTCGGGCAGCCGGCTTTTCCAACCTGAGCCTGGATCTCCTCGCCGGTATCCCCGGGCAGACGTTGAGGAGCTGGCGCGCGACGCTCCAGGCCGCGCTTGCCCTGGAACCGGAGCATCTCTCTGCCTACACCCTCACCATCGAGCCTGCCACCGAGTTCGGGCGCCGGCTCCGGCGTGGCCAGCTTCAGCCGGTCTCCAGTGACCTGGCTGCCGACCTGACCGAGCTGACCGAAGCGCTGCTCGGCGCAGCAGGCTTCCAGCGCTATGAGATCGCAAACTACGCCCGCCCCGGCTGGGAATGTCGCCACAACCTGCTCTACTGGCGCAACGAGCCCTTCCTCTGGCTGGGCACGGGAGCTCACAGCTCGAGCGTGGTCGCCCGCTTCGGGAACCAGCCACGCCTCACGCGCTATCTCACGGCGCTGGACGTCTGGGGTGGCCCGGAGCTCGTGGCGCCCGGGGTTCCCGCGGCAACAGGGCCGATTGCCTGGGTAGAGCCACTCAGCCCTCAGACGCAGCGTCAGGAGACCATCATGCTCGGTCTGCGCTTGAGCGAGGGCCTGGACCTGGCCACCTTTCAGCAACGATTCGGGGAGCGGGTCGAGGAGCGCTGGGCCCGGACAGTGCGCGAGCTCAGGGAATTGGGGCTGCTGGAGCAGACGAACGATCGCCTCCGCCTCACGCCGCGTGGGCGCCTACTAGCGGACGACGTGTTCGTTCGCTTCCTGCTTGAAGGCTAGCTCTCCTGCTGCCTATACTCGCCGGCGGTCGGGTGCCTACCGCCCAAACCGCCAGAAGGGAGAGTTGGTGGCGAACCTTCGCTGGGGGACGGCGCTGGTGCTCCTGCTTGTCAGTCTCCTGGCAGCAGCACCCCTTACCCGCGCAGCACCCGCACCCCAAGGCGCAATCGAAGTGCGGATGATCGAGTTCGCCTTCCAGCCTCAGACAGTGACCATCAACGTGGGGCAATCGGTGACCTGGACGAACGCCGGGTCCGTCAGCCACACCACGACGTCGACCAACCAGGTGGCCAACGACCCCTGCTGTTGGGATGTGACCGTACCTCCCGGCCAGGTCTTCGAGCGGGTCTTCACTCAGCCAGGGACCTTCACCTATTACTGCCGCTTTCACCAGGCCCAGCAAATGACCGGGACGGTCGTCGTCCTGCAGCAGGCGACTGTCACGCCAACGGCAACGGCGACCCCCGGGCCGGCCACCCCGACGGTCACCCCGGCCGGACCGAACCTCACCCCAACGGCCACGATCTCCCCGACGGGGCAGCCGGCCTTTTTCATTCTTTCGCCGACCGAAGGACAGACGATCAGCGGCTCCACCGTTCAGGTGCAGCTCGATATCAGCAACATCACCCTGCGGCCGCCAGGAACACCCAATCGGCCTGGTGAAGGGACGTTCTCGCTTTTCCTTGACAACCTGCCTGAAGTCCGCACCGGGGAGCGCACCTACACCTTCACCGGCGTCCCCGTAGGGGACCATACCCTGCGCGTAGAGCTACGCCAGAACGATGGCACGCCCTTCACGCCGCCAATCCAGGCGACCGTCCGGTTCCGGACCACAGCCGCGGAGCCACCTCCCCCGATGGTGACCGGGGTAGCGACCATGATCCCGACGGCAACCACTGGCCTACCACGCACTGGTGATGGGAGCTATCGCGGCGGTGGGGGGAGCCCGCCTTTCTGGCTGATCGCCACGGCGCCGCTTGCCCTCTTCGGAGCGGCATTACTCTACCGCGCGCGGCGCGGCCGCCCCGGCGAGCCCTGAGTGGCTACGGGCTTCCCCGCCCGCTGTCGTCGCCTTGGGCGTTCCCGCTCAGCGACACGACCCCCTGGGGGGGCGCTCGTTCGCTGGCGGGATGGCGCGCCTCTAGCGAGGGGTTGCTTCGGTGACGAGAGGGGTCGGCGCGAGCCGGCTCGCGCGCAGCAACCGGCTGCCGCGTTCGAAGGTCAGGTACTCGTAGGCCCAGTTGGTCAACACGAC
>JAILZB010000124.1 GCA_023512725.1 Chloroflexota bacterium
CCCGAAAGGCGGCGGCGTGCAGCAGCTAGACCTCCTCCACTTCTCTGACCTCCACCTCGGCCTGGAGACCTATAGCCGCTACGACCCGGAAACCGGCCTGCCCTCCCGGTTGGCCGATACCTTACGCGCGCTCGATGAAGTGGTGGACGTCGCGCTTCAGGAACAGGTCGACCTCGTGCTGTTCACGGGGGACATGTACAAGAACCGCGAACCGACGCCCACCCACCAGCGCGAGCTGGCCAAGCGCGTGCGGCGGCTGCTTGAAGGCGGGGTGCCACTCTTTCTGCTGGTGGGCAACCACGACCTTCCAAACTCGCCAACGCGGGCCCATTCCATCGAGGTATTCGAGGCCCTTGGGCTGCCTGGGCTGACTGTTGCCGCGGAACCGAAGCTGTACCGGCTGGAGACCCGCGCCGGCCCGCTCCAGGTGATGGCACTCCCCTGGATCCCCCGTAGCCGGCTGATGAGCGCTTCCGGGGAGGGGCTGACTGTCCCCGAGCTGAACCGTCGGATCGCCGAACGGATCAGTCGTCTGCTTGCCGCAGTCGAGATCGACCCGACGGTACCGGCGGTGCTGGCCGGGCACGGCCGCCTGGCCGGGGCAGAGTTCGGGTCGGAACGTGCCACCTTGCTCGGCCTGGACTACGAACTCTCCCTCGGTGACCTTTCGCCAGACCGGTTCGCGTACCTCGCCTTTGGGCACATGCACAAGCACCAGGTGCTTCGCCACCGCCGCCCGCCCGTCATTTACGCCGGGTCTCTGGTCTGTGCCGACTTCGGTGAGGAAGGGGAAGAGAAGGGGTACGTCCGGGTGACAATCCGGCCCGGAGTGGATGTGCCGTTTGAGGCCCAGTGGCGCTTTGTGCCAATCCAGCATGCGCGGCGCTTCCTGACCATCACCCTCGATGCGAGGGAGGCGACTGACCCGACGGCCCAGGTCGTGAAAGCCCTGGAAGCACGCGCGGCAGAATTCTGCGATGCAATCGTGCGGCTGGAAATCAAGCTCTCACCGGAGAACGAACGCCAGTTCCGCTACCCGGAGGTACAGCGCGCGCTCCGCAGCGCCCATTACGTGGCTGGCATCCGCTGTGAGGTCAAGCGCCAGCACCAGGTGAGACTCGCTAGCCAGCGGGTGGAAGAGCTTTCGCCGCGCGAGGCGCTGGAGCTCTACCTCAAAGCCCGTCAGGTCAGCTCCGAGCGCCGGCAAGAGCTGCTCCGCTTTGCCGACCGGCTCCTGAGCCAGGAGGGGGCGGCCGAACCCCCTCAGGGCAGCAGCGAGCCCGTGGCGGCTGATAGCTGAGGCGCTCCAACCAGGTACGCTGCATCCCAGCACAGTTTCCCCCGGCTCAGCACGAAGGCAGCGAGCGGCGGGAGGCTAGGGCGAACGCCGGCCCCGGCAGGGAGGCAAGTGCCCGCAGCAGCTGGGCAGGCTGCCCCCATCGCCCGAGGAGAGCTGCCCACCACCCCCGGCGCGCCTGCACCCGCCGCGAACGTTCACGCTCGACGAGAGCCACCAGGTCGGGGATGGCGACCAGCCCCGCGTCCCAGGCGAGGACAAACCGATTGCGATCGGCCGCCTGCCACCAGAAGCGGCGTGCGGTGCTTGCGCCAAGGATGCCATCGGCGCAGGACAGCGGGCAGCCCCCTGCCGCCGACGACCAGGCGCCCCGGATCAGACGCTGGGCGCGCGCCGCGGCGAGGAGCGCATCCAGCCCGGGGTCAGAGAAGGTGGGGAGGAGGCGGGCAAAGGCCGCGAGCGCGGCGAGGGAATGCGATCGGTGCATTGGCACCTCCGGTGGCGAGGACTCTACGCGGTTTTCCGCCGTCCGACAAGCCCTCCTCGCTGCTGGCATCAGCACTGCTGGCGGATGAGTGGGGCGAGTTCACGCATGAACTGCTCCAAGCACTCGGCCTGGCGGTCGGTCTCCCAGAAGGTGGCGATGAAGTCGCGCACGCCGAGCTTGACCAGGGGTGCCACCTGCTCTGCGATCCGCTCTGGTGAGCCAACCAGAATCCGGGAGCGGAGATACGGCTGCCCGACGCGCTGCTGACAGACCCGCTCGTGGCGCGCCCGCGCACGGGCCTCGTCGCGGTCGACGATCACCGAAAGCCGGGCGACTAGGCGGAGCGTCGTGGGGTCGCGGCCAACCTCGGCACAGGCGCGCAGGAGCTCCTCGCGACCGGCCAGGAAGCCCTCGAGGTCATCCGGGCTGTTCCAGAGGTCGGCGTAGCGGGCCACCACCCGCAGCGCCCGTGGCCGGCTCGCGCCGATCAGGATCGGCGGTGGCGGTGGCTTCGGCTCGTTCAACGCCTGGTGGATCCGGAAGAAGCGCCCCTGGTAGCTCGGCCGGTGCTCGCGGAACATCAGCCGAATGATCTCGACGGCCTCCTGCAGCATCTGGACGCGTTCGCCCGGGGAAGGGAAGGGATAGCCGTACTCTTCAAACTCGCGCTGGACGTGACCTGCGCCGAGCCCGAGTACCAGCCGACCGTTGCTGACAAGCTGCAAGGTGGCAGCCATTTTGGCCACGAGGGCCGGGTTCCGGAAGGGGGTGCAGAGCACCAGGCTTCCGAGCTTGACCCGTGAGGTATCGCGCGCGAGCGCCGAGAGCACCGTCCAGCACTCGAGGCAGCTGGTCTCCCCCGTCACGTGTTCTAGCGAGACGTGGTCACGTGCCCAGAGGGTGGTATACCCGAGCTGCTCGGCCAGGCGGGCGTGGGCACAGAGGTCCTCATAGCGCGGCAGCCCCATTTCGAGGCGAGCGTCGAAGTGGACTTCACCCGTCACCACTCCTCCGGAAAGGTGTAGTCGCCGGGAACCCGGTGGAACTCGGTCTGGAACGGGCCAACGGCACGGGTGATCACCAGGCAGCCGCGCCGAGAGCGCATCGGGCCGTGCGGCACGCCGGGCGGATGATGGAGATAGCTGTCAGCGGTCATCAGGCCGATGCTGGTCTCGATCTCCCCTTCCAGGACGTAGTTTTCCTCGCTAAAGGTGTGGGTCTCGAGAAAGGGACTGATCCAGAACGGCAGCATACCGATCACCCAGAAGCCCCCGCCCGTCGCAGCATCGAGCCGGAGCGTCTTCCGCCCGGCGCCGGCAGGAAAGCCGGGCGTGCGCGGCTGCTCGTACGCGACCTGGTGGAGGTGCACTGGTCCCACCGCGCGCTCGGGCTGGAACATCGGGCCGTGGTCGTGGGCGGGAAGAAAGCGTGCCGCCGCCTGAAAGAGCAGCAGACGGGCTCCTCGCTCACTGCGCTCGCGGCGGCGGAGCTGCCCGGCCGGGAGCAGCTGGTAGCTGTAGCGGGTCAGTCGCTGGCCATTGAGTTCGAGTTCCCCGGCGAGCACAAACAGCTCGGTGTCGGCGTCCAGGTACCCTTCCTCGGTGAGCGCCCAGCCGGGGGGCAGGTCGACCACCAGCGTCTGCTCACCCTGCTCCGGGTCCTCGCTCAGCAGCCGTGCGCGCACGGGCTGGCGACTGCCCGGTAGCAGGCGCTCCTGCCAGGGCAGGTCGTCCAGGAGAAGAAAGTCGATCAGCGGACGCATCGTTCCCTCCCTGGCTACGCTAGCTGGCCTCGCGAAGCCTGTCAAACGAGCTACCATGCCCCTCCTCCTACCACCATAATCCCCCCATGCGGTCACTGTCCGCCGTGCTCGACCCGCCGCTGCCGACCCGCCCCACCTGGCTGGGCCAACTGGGGCGCACCCTGGCAGGGCTTGGGCTGGTCGGCTGGGTGTTCCTCAGCCTCGCTCCGCTCGCGGACCCAGCCCTCCTAGTGGGGGGGACGCTCGTCTTCACCCTGCTTGCGGCTGCCCCAAGCGGACGCGATGGCACCCTCGCCCCGCTCGACCTCCTCTTCGCGGGGGGAGCTGTTCTCGCCCTGAGGGCGCAGCCCGAGGTGCTGGCGCGCCTCGCCACCGGCGCCCCAACGCCAACCGACCTGCTGCTCGCTAGCGCGCTGCTGGCAGTCGTCCTGGAGGCCGGGCGCCGGGCAGCAGGGTGGCCAGCGCTGCTCGCGCTCCTCGCCTGGCTGCTGGTGCTGACCGGGCGGGACCGTCTTCCAGGAGCGTTCGCCGGCCCACCCCTCGACCTCGCGGCTTTCGTGCTGGCGCGTTACGCGGGTGAGAGCAGTCTGCTGACCACCTCGTTCGCGCTGCTGCGCGACTGGCTCGCGCCGATCGTCCTCTTTGCGGGGGTTGCGCGGGGTGCTCGCCTCGCCGAGCGGATGGCGGAGCTGCTCCGCCCCTGGGGGCTCACCCCGCTCACTCCGGTGCTTGCTGCCCCCGCGCTCCTGCAGCCGGCCGGCCCGGTTGCGAGCCGCCTCAGGATGGGTGCCCTCTTCCCCCTGACCCCTCCAGCGGTTGGGACCGCAGCGCTCCTGGCTGGCGAGCTGACGGGCGGGGTTGGAGAGCTCCTCTGGCGCCTGTTGCCGCTGGCTTGCCTTACCCTCCTCCTCACCCTGACGCGGGTAGCCCCTTCCGGCTGGCGTCGGCAGCCGGGTGGAGCCGCAGCTGAGGGCGCCCGTGGGGCGATTGGGCGCGGGCTCGTCCTGGGCGGAGCGGCACTCGCGCTGCTCATCCCCCTCCTTTCCCCTGCGCCAGCGCTCCTCGGCGGGGCACTGGTGATGGCTGTGGGGGCGCTGCTCCGCGCACCAACCCTGCGGACCGGGCGGGCGCTCGTTGCGGGCGTTCAGCACGCGGCTCAGCTCGTCCCGCTGACCGGGAGCCTTCTCCTCCTGCTCGCCCTGGCTGGCGCCTTGAACGACGCGAGCAATCTCGGCCCCTTCCTCACAGAACAGCTCGCTCGCCTGCCGGCTGAGCAATGGCCGCTCGGGCTGGCGATGCTCGCCTGCCTTGCGGGGGCGCTCCTGCTCCCAGCAGCGGCGCTCGCGCTGCTCCTCGGGGTCGGGCTCCCGTTGCTCCTCGACCCCACTGGTGCGGCAGTAGCGTTGCTGTTCTGGGTAGGGGCGGCGCGGCTACTCGCCGAGCGGCCGTATCCCCCAGCGCTCCTCGGCCGGCTGATGGCGGCAGCACCGCTCGTGCTGGTGGCACTGCTGGCTACTCGCTGGGCGTTTGCCGAGCCCGGGCCGCTGGACGCGTTGCTCGCCCTGCGTGACCTCATCGCAGTGCTCGCTCTGGGGCTGGTGCTGCTCGCGCGCTGGCCGCTTGGATGGTCCGGCCGGCTGGCGCTGCTACTTGCTGCGCTCTTCCTGCTCCACCCGGGGTGGGTGGTAGGGGGCGGGCTGGTGCTTGCGCTGCTGCTGGCACCGCTCCGCCACGGCCAGGGCCTGGCCGGGTGGGCTCTCCGCCGCTGGCGCCTGCGCGAACGCTGAGCGCGTAGCGAGCGAACCCCGTAGCGAACTCCACCCGCGCTGCCCTCAGGAAGGGGGGCCTCCGCCCGCTCGTGGCCCTGCCGCTCGGCCCTGGTGAGGCGCGTAGGAGGTTACGGGTGCGCCAACTCGGCGGGCACCTACGGTGAGAAGAAGGCAGCGAACGCCAGGGCGGGTGGCACCAGGCTGCTCAGGTTGGGCAGCAGCCCGAGCGACTGGAGGATGATCAGCGTCAGCAGGAAGAGCATGATGCTCAGCAGGAGGAACACCACCCAGGCGAGGATGAAGCCACAGCCGAAGCGGAAGCCATCGCCGACCGATACCCCGCGGCGTACCGGGATGACCGGACGAGGCGGGGTCTGATTTGGTGTCGTCACACTCGGGTTCCCAGGGAGATGTGCGGCCGGCAGTCTAGCAGCCGCTCGGCTGGGCGGCAACGCTCGTGCGGGGCGCGTCGGTGGGGGAGCGCAGAGCAGGCTAGAGCGTCTCGGCGGCCTGACGCAGGGCCTGCAGATTGGCGAGCGGCACGCTCAGAGGGAAGGTGCAGCCGGGAGCCAGGATGATCCGGCGCCCGGCCCGGGTGACGGCATCCCGCGCCTCGGCAACCACGTCCTCCGGCCCGCCGTGGAGCGCCGGGCCTTCCGGGTCGAGCCCCGCGAAGGGCACCCGCCACTGCGCCGCCTCCTCCAGCGGGGGGCCAGTTCGCCGGTCATGCCAGGAGAGGCAGTCCACTGGCCAGCGGGCGGCGGCGTCCACGTAGGGGTCATTGCCGTGGACGTGGGCGACCAGGATGCGGGCGCCACCTTCTCGCAGGCGAGTGAGCACGTGCTGGTCCCAGGGGTCGCCGAAGCGGTCGAAGAAGGGGCGGGGCATGGTAGCCGGATGGGCATGCTGCGTGGCGTAGAAGAGCCCATCTGCCCCTGCCGTCACCATCGCGAGCCCGGCGCGTACGACATCGTCGGCCAGCTGCTCGAGAGCGGCGGCGAACTCTGGGGACTCCATCATTACAGCGGTCAGTTCACCCCCCGCCAGCCGGGCAGCGACCGTCAGCGGGCTGAAGAGGGTCTGCAGGATGGGAGTGTCTCCGCTCGCTGCCCGGACTTGGCGCACCGTCTCGACCTGCTCCCCCACGGCTCCCCACTCCACCGAGACCCGCGGGAGGCGAGCCCAGTCGGCGGCCTGGTGGACAGGGTGGGCAACCACGCGGGTAGTGCCGAGGTCATTGTTGGCCAGCTCCAGGCGGACACCGTAGTCGATCGCCTGGTAGCCGCCGGCAGGCGTGATCTTAATGATGTCGAGGTCCCAGCGCTGCTGGAACTCCAGCACTGCGGGAACGAAGGTCGCTGCGGCGAGATCTCGTCCGGGTGCATGCTGCCAGAAGGTCAGCGGTGGCCGGTCGACCGGCTCCCCCTGGAGAACTGCCAGAACGCGCTCGCGCGCCGTCATACGTGCCATCACAACACCCCCGCGATCATCGTAGCGCATCCGTCTCTGGCCAGCGAGCTAGGCAGGCAGGAGAGGCTAGGAAGCGCCAAGCGGGGGGAGGGAAAGGGCGTGGACGGCTGCTTCGAGGCGGGCGACCGTCTCCTCGGGATCGTGCTGCTTGAGCGTGAGCGGTGGGCCGAGGCGGAGCACTACCCGCCGATACGAGGGCGGGGCGTACCAGAACCCGGCCGGTACGATCGGCACTGGCTGGCCAAGCTGGTCGGCTGCTCGGCGGGCGATCGTCAGCACCCCGGGGCGGAAGGGAAGGAACTCGTTGTCATCGGTCTTGGTCCGCCAGACGGGGTCGATAGTTGGGTAGGCCTCCGGGAAGATGACCACCACCTTACCGGCGACGAGCAGGGCGACCGCTTTCGCCAGCGCGGCGCGCACGTAGACCGGCACCTCGCTGAGGCGGTACACCGGGGCGACCCGGCGGGCGAGGGCATCAGCGCGGAGCACCGTGGGCCATTCGAGCAGGGCGCAGGCGGTCTCCAGGAAGCGGCGGCGGCGTGGCCCCCCTACCCAGTCGAGGGCGACGATGAAGTGAGAAGGGCGCGGCAGCCGTCCCAGAATCACCATCCCGTCATACAGGTGGTGAAAGTGGCGCGCCGCAATGAGCACGGGCCCGCGGGCGGGCAGATGCTCGCTTCCCTCGATGCGTGCTGAAAGCCAGCAGCGGCTGCCAATCCAGGCGAGGCCACGAACGGTCGCCTGGGAGATCACTGCGAGCAGGCGCCAGATCAGCGGGGCTCTCCGCCGGGCGCCACCGCTAGCGGGGTGGGTCGCCAGCCGAGCGCGGGGCGGAGTAGGAGCACCGCGGGCACCAGCCCGAACGCGGCCGCCAGGAGGACGGGAGCCCAGAGCCCGTGCGCCAGGCAGAGCACCATCGCCCAGCTGAGGTTCGTCAGATAGAGGAGGAGCGGAAAGCGGGCGGGCGCACCCGGCCAGTCGCTGCGCCAGAGCAGGCGACTGACGGTCATGAAGGTGAGGCCGGTCAGCACCCAGCCGAGCAGGTTGCGCAGCGGCATCCCAAAGTACGGGCCGCTCTCATGCCAGACCCAGAAGCGCAGGGGCAACGTCTCGTAGGCCATTGCCGGGTCGAGCACGAGGTCCCAGGCAGTCAAAAACCAGGCCCCCAGGAGCACGCCGAGCACCCCTGCCGGTCGCCACCCTGCCCGTGCCACCGCGCCCGCACCGATCAGATAGGCTGCGAAGCCGAGATAGAACCAGGAGAGCGGGATCGTCACCGGCACCAGGTCCAGCACCATCGGGCCCAGCCCGCCGGTGTAGGAGTATGGTCCGAAGGGAATGCCGAAGCCGGTGCCCATCAGCTCGAACGCGAGCGAGATGAGCGTGGCAGCGCAGAAGAAGATGAGGGTCTTCCGTCGCCCGACCGCGCGCCAGCCGAAGACGAGCATCGCCCCTGCGCCCAGGACGATGTGGAGGGCGCCAAGGTACTGCATGCTGAAGGTGTAGCCACGCACGGCGAGGGGGTTACTGCTCCAGAGCTGGGGATTGGGAGCGAGCACGAGCATCCCGAGCAGCCCGAAGAGCAAGGCGGCCAGGTGGCCGAGGTAAAGCACGCGCACTAGCATCATTGGTTCGTCTCCCGCCCCGGTGGGCTAGTAGGCCCGGGGGTCACGAGCAGGTCTCCGCGACGAGCGGTCGGCCCCGCCAGCGCGGGCGCCGCCGCGCTAGGCTGACCAGGAGCGCCGCCAGCACAGGGCCATCAGCCAGCGGGGAAAGCCAGAAGCTCCAGGGTCGGCTGGGATAGGCCCGGGCGATCCCGCCTAGGATACCCAGCCGCAGCAGCCCCAGCGCGAGGTTGACCAGAAGGGCCAGCCGGGCCCCGCGCCACCAGGCCAGGGGGAGCACGAAGAGGGGCGCTACCTGGACCAGCGCGACATCCAGCACCCCCCGGAGCGCGAGCCCCCACCCGAAGCGGTCGCGCAGCGGCAGCGAGCGGGGCCAGTTCTCCCAGAGCATCCTGGCCGAATCGTACATCCTCACGGCGACGAGGCCGGGCGCTTCGAACATCCCTACCCGTTCACCTGCCGCCACCAGCAAGCGAGCGAGCGTGATATCTTCGCAGCGCGAGCTGCGCACCCCAAAAAAGCCCCCCAGCTCCGCCAGAGGCTGGGCGGCAAGGAGGAAGCACTGGCCGTTGGCCTGCGCTGTGGCCACCGAGGTGGCGGCACCGCCGGGTGGGCCAAGCCGGTAGACCAGCGTCGTCAGCATGGCCGGATGCAGGATGGCATCGAGCCACCCCGCCAGACACTGGGAGGTCGCCACTGAGAGGGCGGCCAGGCGGTGGCGTTCGGCAAAGGCCACCAGGGAGCCCGCAAGCACCGGTGCAGCCCGGACGTCGGCATCGATGGTGAGCAGCCAGGGTGTGCTGGCCTGCTGGCGACCAACCTCGAGGTTCCAGGCCTTGCCGTTCCAGCCGGCTGGCGGTGGCCCGGCCTCCACCCAGCGGATGCGGAGATCCTGCTTGGCCAGGCGTGCTACCACCCCGCGCGTGCCGTCGGTCGAACCGCCATCGACGATGAGGATGGCCGCAACCTCGGGTCCCTGCTGGACCAGACTGGCCAGGCACCCTGGCAGGCGCGCTTCCTCGTTCAGCACGGGCACCAGGATGGTGACCCCGCCGGCTGGTGCTCGCGCCGGGGGGATGACGAGCGGCCGCCGACGGGCAAGCAAGCGCCGGGCGACGCCGAGCGCGAGCACGAACTGGAAGAGGGTGAGGGCGTTCAGCATCCCCTCGATCGTAGGCGAGGGGCGGTTGACGCTGGCAAGTGCCGTGTGCTCCTGGGGAATGAATTCTTGTTGCCCCTGGCTTCTGCTACCTAGAATATTGGCTGCAAGCGTCGGTGATTCCGACGGGAAGGGGAAGCATGGCTCGACGTTCTCACCGCCTCGTGCTCCCGGCGCTCATTTTTGGGGCCATCGCCGTGGCCTGTGCTCCGGCTGCCCAGACCCCTGCTGCTCCCGCACCCGGTACGCCTGCGGCCGGGCCGCAGCTCGCCGAGAACCAGACGATCGTCCTCGGCTATCCGAACGTGCCCGCCAACATGGACCCCCATACGAATGTGGGGGGTACCGTCCGCAAGTTCGATATCTTCGAGACCCTCGTTTGGCTGAACGATACCGGGCGGGAGATGAAGCCGCTCCTGGCGACCCAGTGGCAGCTGGTCGACCCGACGACCTGGCGCTTCAGCTTGCGGCGGGATGCCCGCTTCCACGATAACACGCCGCTAACAGCCAAGGATGTCGAGTTCTCCTGGGCACGCGCGACCAACCCAGCACTGCGCTCTCAGGTGCCGGGCAACGCGCCCAGCATCGCCGCAATCACGGCCATCGATGACTATACCGTTGAGGTGAAGACGAAGGTACCCAGCCCCTTGCTGCTGCGCCACGTCGAGCAGCTGGCGATTGTGCCGAAGGCCTACCTCGAGCGGGTTGGTGACGAAGAGTTCCGGGCGAAGCCGATCGGCTCGGGGCCGTTCAAGCTCAAGGAGTTCCGGCCGGACGACCGGGTGGTGGTCACCGGCTGGATGGAGCACCCCTACCGCAAGCCGACTCTCACCGAGATCACGATCCGCGCCATCCCGGACCAGAACACGCGCGCGACTGGACTCCGCCTGAAGGAGCTGGATATCGCGCTTCAGCTTGGCTTCGAAAGTGCCGAAGCGCTCCAGCGGGAAGGCTTCGAAGTAATCTCCTACTCGACGGCGGTGATCGGCGCCTTGCTCGACAGCGTTGGTGGCAACGGGGTCGACCCCGGCCCGATAGCGGACAAGCGCGTGCGTCAGGCGCTCAACTACGCGGTCGACCGTGAGCAGCTGGCCAAGGGGCTCAACCGTGGCTTCTCCCAGCCCGCAGGGTATCTCATCCGGGAGGGGGTGTTCGGTTAT
>JAILZB010000125.1 GCA_023512725.1 Chloroflexota bacterium
ACTCGGGAGCGGTCGCCTGTATCTTCGCCGACGAGTACGATGGTGCGATCGAGGCGGCGCGGAGTGAGGCTCGGGAAGTCTGCCACTGGATCCGGCTTGGCACCCAGCCGGTTACGGGCTGTTGGGACTACGAGGACTTCCTAGCGCAGGCCTCCGCCGCCGATACCTCCTTCCCGGTGGAGGAGACGACCCCCTTCTGCATCTACTACACCTCAGGAACCACAGGGTTGCCCAAGGGGGCGGTGGTCTCCCATCGCTCGCGCGCGCTCACCTTTTTCGGGATGGCTGCCGAGTACGGTTGCTATTCGGCGGACGACATCGGGCTGGGCACCGCGCCGATCTACCACGGTGCGGGGATGGCGTTCTCCCTGGCGACGGTCTACTTTGGGGGAACCCTCTCAGTGATGAAGCAGTTCCGGCCGGAGGAGATGCTCCAGCGGATCGCCACTGAGGGGGTCACCAACGCCTTTATGGTGCCAACGATGTTCCATGCCATCTTCGGGCTGCCCGAAGGCATCCGTCGCCAGTATGACCTCAGTCACTTCCGGGTCTGGATGTCGAACGCGGCGGCGTTGCCCCAGGCGACCAAGGAGTTGATCCTTGCGGAATGGCCTCACACGCGCCTGTTTGAGCTGTACGGCTCGACCGAAGGTGGCATCGTGACTTCGCTGCGCCCGGAGGACCAGCTGCGCAAGATCCAGTGTGTGGGGCATCCCTTCCCCCTCACCGACGTCAAGCTGCTGGACGATGAGGGGAACGAAGTCCCGCCGAACACAGTGGGCGAGCTGTTCTCGCGCAGTCCCTATCTGTTCAACGGCTACTACAACCGCCCGCGGGAGACCGAGGAGGGCTTCCGCGGAGAGTACTTCAGCGCGGGGGACCTCGCCCTGCGGGACGACGAAGGGTATATCTACATCGTTGACCGCAAGAAGGACATGGTGGTCTCAGGGGGCGTCAATATCTATCCCCGCGAGATCGAAGAGGTGCTGTTCCGCCACCCCAAGATCGCCGACGTGGCGGTGATCGGCGTGCCAGACCCGTACTGGGGCGAGGCGCTGAAAGCCGTGGTGGTGCTCAAGCCAGGCGAGACGGCCACCGAAGAAGAGATCCTGGCCTTCACGGAAGGGAAGCTCGCGCGATTCAAGCAGCCCAAGAGCGTGGCGTTCCTCAACGAGCTACCGCGCAATGCTGCCCAGAAAGTGCTGAAGCGTCAGTTACGCGAGATGTTCAAGCAGTAATTCCCGCGGCGTCACCGGCGAGCGGAGTGCCGATGCCAGGCGGCGCCGCGCAACACTCCTCTGCATCGTTCTAAGCCAGGGTGGCAGCCTGCTGCTGCCCGCGCCACGGGCGAGAGAGGGGCATCGCTCTACCGATGAGCGAAAGGAGTGAAACGCCCTTGCCGGGTAGTCCGTTCTTCTGAGAGAGGCAGGCACTCGCCGTCAACCATTCCCTAGGCTGGAGGACCACGTTGCCGCCAGATGGTCGGATAGGTACTGCTGGTACTCTCCTTCCCCGGCAGGGCGCGAGGAGCGCGCGCTGGCAGCTGGTGCAGTGGCTCCCCATCGGGTTGCTGCTCCTCGCCTTTGCGCTCCGCATGATCAACCTAGGCCGCGACAGCTTCTGGATGGATGAACTCGCTTCCGCGCAGGTCTCGGCCGGAACCCTGATCGAGATCCTGCACTGGAACCGTACGGTCGGCGTCCATCCCCCGGGCCATCTCATCCTACTCCACTTCTGGCAGCAACTGGCTGGCGGGAGCGAGTTTGGGCTGCGCTTCTTCGCCCTCCTCGCTGGCATGACGACGCTTGCGGTGGGCTACCGGCTGGCAGAGGACCTCTTCGGGGCCCTAGCTGCCCTTGCGACCCTGGCGCTACTCACCTGCTCCAATGTGCTGATCTACTACGCGCGGGAGAACCGGGCCTACGCCTGGCTGGGGCTCGCTGGCGTGGGAGCGGTATGGCTAGCGCGACGAGCGGTCCGGCGGGGGGGAGGCTGGTGGGTGGCGCTGATGGGGCTGCTGGCCCTGGCGCCCTATCTCCATTACTACGGAGTGTTCGTAGACCTGCTAGCGGCAGCCACCGTGCTGATGCTCCTGCCTACCCTGCCGTGGCCGCGACGCTGGGTGGTAGTGCGGAGCTTCTTGGTGACGGGGCTGGTGGCGGTTCTGGGCTATCTCCCATGGGTGCCTGGGGTCCTGGCCCAGCTGCCCCGCCAGTCGGGCATGCACTATTTCTGGCCGAACTCGCTGGAGAGCGTTGGAACGGTGCTGGCCTTCATCACGCCTGACCTACCGCTCTGGATGGTAGTGGGGGTCGTGGGCTATGCCCTGGTGCGACGGCGTGGGGGTGAACTCCTGCGGCTGGTGGTGGTAGTAACGGTGGGGCTGGGAGCGGTCTTCCTAGCCAATGCCATTCGGGCGACCCTGTTCCCGCGGAACGTTTTGTTCTTTCTGCCCGTGGTTGCCATCCTGGTGGCTGGCGCACTCCAGGTGGTCGGGGAGGATCTGCGCCGTTGGATGCCAGGTCGGCTGAGGCGGCAACGAGTAATGCTTCTTCCCACAGCCGGGCTGATGGCGCTCGCAGTTGTGCTGAGTGTGGCGCTCACGCCGCCGACAGTAGCCTGGGAACTGGTCAAGCCAGACTGGCGGGAGGTCGCGCAGCAGCTGCAGGCGGAGGCCACGCCCGCGGACCTCATCCTGGTAGCTCAGTGGCCGGCGACGTTGACATACTACCTCACCGACGCGCGCCTCACTGAACGGGTGCAGGACGCCCTCAACCTCGACGACCACCTTCTGACGGGTGACTGGCGCTTCGACCAGCCGGCCACCGTCTGGTGGGTCATCCTCTGGATCGACCCGAACTTCGTCGATGACTTTGTCGCGCAGCTAGGGCCGGGCTATGGGGTGGACCGGCAGTTCGAGCAGCTGACCGTCGTCAAGCGGACGGGCGTGGCAAACCGCCAGGAAGTGCTGATGCGGGCGGGCGAGGTGCTGGAGGCGCTAGCGGTTGCCCGCTATCCCTACGAGCCGATGGTACAGGCGCTGAAGTTACGCGATGCTGCGGGGATGGATCGGCAGCCCGCTCAGCGGCTCGCCTGGCTCCGGCGTGCCGTGGCGCACTTCCCCGACTCAGCCGCGCTCCAGCTGCAACTTGGGCAGGCGCTGCTCGATGGAGGCGAGCGGGAGGAGGCAGCGAGCGCATTGGAACGCGCGGTGGCGCTGGAGCCGCAGGGTGCTATCCGGCACCGGGCGGCACTGCAGCGTGGCACCCTGGCATTGCAGGCCGGCCAGCCAAGCGAGGCAGTGCAATGGTTTACCCTGGCGATCGAGGCGAAGCGGGACTGGAGGTTCTGGCCCCTGATCGCGCTGAGCGAGGCTCGGCTTCGCCTTCAGGATCGCCAGGGAGCAGAGGCAGCCTTGCGGGAAGCGCTCGAAGACGACGACCACCCGGACCGGATCGCGGCGGTTGAGCGACTGAGCGAGCTGCTCCGGCAGGATGGCCGGCTGGAGGAAGCACGCGATCTCCTTGCCCGCTACGTGGGCG
Source organism: Chloroflexota bacterium (assembly GCA_023512725.1). Lineage (GTDB taxonomy): Bacteria > Chloroflexota > Dehalococcoidia > SpSt-223 > SpSt-223 > JANWZD01. Next base: position 3,543 of record JAILZB010000125.1, read on the forward strand.
AAGCACCGCGCGACCCGCGGGGCTGGCTGCGCTACGGCCAGCTGCTAGATGCAGCGGGTGAGCCAGCGCTGGCGGTAGGGGCCTATCTTCAGACGCTCGAATGGGAGCGGCAAGGGGCGCTGGCGTATGCGGCAGCGATGGGGCTAGCTGGGCTAAGCGTGCGGGAGCGGGAGTGGGAGCAGGCGTTGCGCTGGTATGGGGTGGCGCGCGAGCGGATGGTGGTGTGGTCGTTCTGGCCGACGCTGGGACGGGTAGGCATTCTGCGCACGCTTGGGCGACTGGAGGAAGCGGAACAGGAGCTGCAGGGAGCGCTGGGGGAAGAAGGCCACCCTGAGCGGCGGTATGCGCTGGCTGAGCAGGCGTTGCTGTGGGCGGCGCAAGGGCGGCAGGCGGAAGCGCGGGTCCTGGCCCAGGAGGTGCTGCGGCAGGGGAACCTTGCAGCCGAGCTCACTGAGCAGCTGGGCACCCTGCTCAGGTCTTGAAGCTTGCTGCCACGGCGCGGCTGGGCGCGCATTCGCAGGTGGGCAACGAGCCGGCTGGCTAGCCAGGGCGGAGTGGCTGCTACCCGCTTCGATGGGCGAGGCCAACGCTAGACGTTAGCGGACTTTCCCGGGCAGGCCACGGCGGATGCGCTCGAAAAGGGCGGTCGTCTGAGGCAAGGGCTCCGCCCCCAACTCCTCCCGGAGAGCGCGTTGACAGCGCCGGTATGTCCGCAGCGCTGCACCACGGTCCCCCAGCTGGCCATAGGCGCGCAGGAGGAGTTGGTAGGCCAGCTCAGCCGACCGCTCTCGCTTGAGCACGCGCTCAGCCAGCGCAATCGCTTCCTCCACCTCCCCTTGCTCGAGAAGCAGCTCGCCGAGTTCGGTTGCCGTCCGCAGGAAGCGGGTCAGCAGCCGCTCACGCTCCTCGAGCGTCCAGGAGTCGTAGAGCGACTCGGCCAGATAGTCGCCACTGTAGAGCTGGACCGCGATCTGGCGGCCGCGCAGGGCAAACGCCGGGTCGCGGGTGGCCGTGGCAATGCGCAGGTCAAACTCATCGACGTCGATCCAGACCCCGGCTGAGGGTGCGAAGGCATAGGCCAGCCCCTGGCGGCGAATGAAGAACGGAGCCGCCCGCGCTGGCCGCCGCGGCTCAATGGCGGCGTTGAGGGCGTTGAGCGCCACCTTGAACTGCACCTCTGCCGCCGCTGGCTGGGTCTCAGGCCAGAGCAGCGCGCAGATCTGCTCGCGCTGGAGCCAGCGCCCGCGGAAGGTCAGCAGGAGCTGGAAGAGTTGCCGGGCCTTCTCACGTTGCCACTCGGTCGCGCTGACCTCGCGCTGACCTCGCCAGACCCGGAAGCTGCCAAGCAGTTGGACCCGCAGGGTATAGCCCGGGTGATAGGTGGTGACGGTCGGGTCAGTGGCAAGCGTGGGGAAAGCAGCGCGGAGCAGCCGGCCGGCGCGGGCAGCGATCTCCGGCTGCTGACGGGCAGTAAGCAGTACCGGCACAAGCGCCATCGGGTCGCGCGGGCCGAAGAGCGTCGGGCGGCAGAACAGGGGAGTGAGTTCCGCTTCACTGGCGCGGGCGAAGAGCTGCTGAACCTGGAGAGCGGGGTCGGCCCCGAAGCGATGGGCAGCGATCGCCCCCCAGAGCTGGACGAGGAGCTGGCCAAAGCGGTCATCGAGGCGGGCGAAGCGACGCGCTGCCTGGGTAAGGAGGTCGGTGCTCGCCGGGTCCTCCTGAGCGATCTGCACACTCGCCAGCGCGAGGGTGAGCCAGGCTGCTATCCACTCATCACCGACCCGTCCCGCGATGGTCATCCCCTGCTGAAACGCTTCCTCAGCGCCCGCCCAGTCGCCCGCCTGGCCCCGGGCGAGCACCAGCCCGAGCGCGGCCTCGGCCACTGGCCGGTCGAGGGCGAGGGTCTGGCAGCGTGCCAGCGCCTGGCGGTAGGCCCGCTCAGCCAGCGGGGGGTCGAGCGGTGAAGCGAGCTGGAGGGCATGCCCCAGCCGGATCAACGCGATCGCCTCGCTCAGAGGCTGGCCGGCCTGCTCGGCCTCGAGCACACCACGGCGAGCGAGCGCCAGGGCACGGGCACTCTCCCCCCGGACGGCGTCGAGGTAGGCCAGGACCAGGGCGGGTTCCCGGTGGGCTGCAATCACCCCACCGAGGGTGCCCACCCCGCTCGCTGCTTCGAGATGGCTCGCCGCCGCTGCCAGCTCACCGCTCCGGAGCAACAGCCGTGCCTCGAGGTCAGGACGGGTGACGCGCTGGCCCCCCAACGCGTGGGCCGCGGCGAGCAAGCGCCGGGCGACCCGCACCCAGCCCCGGTTCAGCCAGCACTCGGCCTGCTGAGCCAGGATCTCGGCGCGCTCAGCGCTGGCAGTAGGGGGAAGGGCGCGGAGAAGCTGCTTCAGGGCGGGAAGGGCAAGGTACGGCTGAGCGGTATCGAGGCCGAGGGCGGCCAGGCCACGGAGCGCCTCCACCTCGGCCGCCCGCTCACCCTGGGCGCGCGCCGCGGCAAGCGCAGCCTGGTAGCCGGCCAGGGCGGTGTCCAGGTCGCCAAGGCGGTGGCTCGCGGCCGCGCTCCATACCTGGGCCAGCGGGGGGGCACCTTCCGGGTAGAGCGTAGCGACAAGCTGGCGGACGGTCGCCGGCGCCTGGTCCAGCCAGGCTGGTGCCTGGGCGAGCAGACGTTGACGGGCGGCTGCAGGCTGATTAGCGTGCAGCAGATGCGTCGTCGCCTGCCAGGGCGGAAGCGCGGGATGCTCGGCCAGCTGCTGGTGAAGCGCTTGCCAGTGCGCACGGTCACGCTGGGCGAGGGTGCGCAGAAGGTCGCGCAGGACGGGCACAAGTTGCGTTCCCTGGCTGAGCACGCCCTGCTCGGCCAGCCAGGCGAGGGAGAGCGGGCGGCCAAGTACCTCCCCCAGGGCAGTGAGGGCAGCGGGGGAAAGGTCGTCCAGGGCAGCGGCAGCGAGCACCGCCTCGCGCGTGGGCGCATCCAGCTGAGCAAGGACTTCCTGCTCCCAAAAGGCGGTCAGCAGCGGGTGGATCGTGTCCCAGGAGCCATGCCGGGCGAGCAGGTCGAGCGCGAGCGGCCAGCCAGCGCAGGAAGCGACCGCCGCGGCAGGGTCGAGCGGGCGGCGATGGTGGGCGAAGAGGGCAGCAGCCTCTTCAACCGTGAAGGCGAGCGTGCTCGCATCAAGGCGGGCGGCCTCACCCCGCGCTATGGAGGGCAGCAGCCACGGGAAGGAAAGCGGTTGACGGGTGAGCAGCACCAGATGGGCGCGTGCGGGCAGGGCAGCCTGCAGGCGGGCAAGGAGCGCAGCGAGCTCGGGTGCGGCGAGCGGGTCGGCATCGTCGAGGACGAGGATGAGGTCGTCGTCGAGCTGGTCCGCGAGGGCGCTCGCGAACGCTTCTGGGCTCGCGGCCTCCGGCAAGCGCGGCAGGAGCAGTCGACAGGCAGCGACCAGCTCGGTCAGGAGCTGCTCGGGGGAAGGCGCCGCGAGGAGCCGCAGCCAGGCTACCGGCCAGCCTCCCCGGGCAGCCAGCCCTGCCAGGGCGGTGGTCTTCCCCCAGCCAGGCGGGGCGGTCACCATCAGCAGGCGCACCTCAGCGGCGAGCGCTAGCTGTTCGTCCAGGCGGTGGCGCGGCAGGGTGCGCACTGGCGGGACCTGCCGCCGGCTGGCGAGGGGAGGTTGGAACTCGGCTGTAACTGGGGGCTCTACCATTCAAACAGAGAGTAGCTCAAGAGAGGAGAACCATGATGACCACCGAGCAGGCACGGATCCAGGACCAAGCGCGCAAGCAGATCGACGCGGCGACCGAATGGACGCTGCGTTCGGCCCGCGCCTGGAACGACCTGGTGCTCGCCTCGACCGATATGGCGTTCGACCTGGTCCTGAAGAACTGGGACTACAGCCGGAGCATCCGGGCCTCGGCCGAGCAGGCGATTGAGGAGACCGTCCGGACGCAGCAGCGGCTGACCCGCGAAATGCTGCAGGTCTGGCAGGGGTACACGACCACCCTCCAGAACTACGTGACCAGCCAGGTGAACGCAGCGACCGAGGCAGCCCAGAAGCAAGCGTAACCAGCAGCGCTCCTCCTTTCCCGACGGGGTGGCCACCACGGTCACCCCGTCGGCGTTCTGGGGAGCAGCTACTTTCAGTCGTGTTAGAATTCTCCAAACTCTCGTTGCGGGCGGTGCAGGGCGAGCAGCTTTCTCGTACAGTAGGAGCAATGCCCGGGCGAGGTGAGCAGAGGTGAGTGAAACCATCTTCCTTGGGGTGGCCTGGCCGTATGCCAACGGCCCGATCCACGTCGGTCAGCTGGCGGGGTGTTACCTGCCAGCGGATATCTTTGCCCGCTTCCACCGCCTGAAAGGCAACCAGGTGTTAATGGTCTCGGGCAGCGACCAGCATGGCACGCCGATCACCGTCAAGGCGGAGACCGAAGGGGTCTCGCCAGCGGAAGTCGTGGCCCGCTATCACGCCCTCTTTCTGGAGACGTGGCAGAAGATCGGGATCAGCTTCGACCTGTTCACCACGACGGGGACGGAGAACCACCGCGAGGTGGTCCACCGCATCTTCCGCAAGCTGCTCGACCAGGGCGACCTCTACCTGCGGACGGAGAACGGCATCTACGACCCGATCGCGCGGCGCTTTCTGCCCGACCGCTACGTCGAGGGGACCTGCCCCTACTGCCACTATCCCCGTGCCCGCGGCGACCAATGCGAGAACTGCGGCCGCCAGCTGGAGCCGACCCAGCTGATCGAGATGCGGAGTGTCCTCTCGAAGGGGACGCCGGAGATCCGGCCCACCGAGCACTTCTTCTTCCGGCTCTCGAAGTACAACGCGCCCCTGTTGGAGTGGGTCCGGCAGCAGGAGCACTGGCGGCCGAACGTGCGCAACTTCACCCTGCGCTACCTGGAAGAAGGGCTGATCGACCGTGCCATCACCCGGGATATCGAATGGGGCGTTCCGGTGCCTGTGCCCGGCTTCGAGCAGAAGCGGATCTACGTGTGGTTCGAGGCGGTCATCGGCTATCTCTCGGCGAGCGTCGAATGGGCGGCCCGGCAGGGAGATCCGGAGCGCTGGCGCCAGTGGTGGAGCGAGGGGGCGAAAAGCTACTACTTCATCGGCAAAGATAACATCCCCTTCCACACCATGATCTGGCCGGCGATGCTGATGGCCTACGGTGGGTTGGTGCTGCCGTATGACGTGCCGGCCAACGAGTTCATGAACCTCGAGCGGCGCAAGATCTCGACCAGCCAGAACTGGGCGGTCTGGGTGCTCGACGTGCTCGAACGGTACGACCCCGACCAGCTCCGCTACTACGTCGCCTCGGTGCTCCCCGAGACGACCGATAGCGACTTCTCCTGGTACGACTTTTGGCGGCGGAATAACGACGAACTGGTGGCGACCTACGGCAATCTTGTCCACCGCGTCCTGACCTTCACCGTCCGCCACTGGAGCGGGGCCGTGCCCGAGCCGGGACCGCTCACTACCGCCGACGAGGCGCTCTTCCGGCGGGTCGAGGAGGCGTTTGCCGCGGTGGATGCTGCCATCACGGCGGTGCGGCTGCGCGACGGGCTGCGTGAGGCGATGGCGTTGGCCCAGGAGGTGAACCGCTACCTGGACGAGCAAGCGCCCTGGACGACAGTCCGTGACGACCGGGTAGCGGCTGGGCGGGCGCTCTTTGTGGCCCTGCAGGCGATCAACGCGCTGAAGGTCCTCCTGGCACCCTATCTGCCGTTCAGCTCGGCGCGCCTCCACCGGATGCTCGGCTTCACCGCCCCGTTCGAAGCGGAAGGCTTCCGCCCCGCGCGGGTGCCTGCTGGCCAGCTGCTCGGCGAGCCGGTGCCGCTCTTTCGCAAGCTGGACGAAGCGATCGTCGCTGCCGAGCAGGCGCGGCTGGGAGCTGCCCATGCTGGTTGACGCTCACGCCCATCTCGACGACCCGCGCTTCGCCGGCGAGGTGGAAGCGGTCGTGGCGCGGGCGCAGGAGGCGGGCGTGGTGGCGATCGTGACGTGCGGGGTCTCGCGGGCGAGCAGCGAGCAGGCCATCGCGATCGCGGAGCAGCACCCGATCGTCTGGGCGGCGGTAGGGGTCCATCCCAATGAAACGGCGCGGGCCGAGCCGGGAGACCTCGCGGCGTTGCGCCGCCTCGCGCGCCATCCGAAGGTGGTGGCGATCGGCGAGATCGGGCTGGACTGCTACCGCGACCAGGCGCCGCTGGCGCTCCAGGAACAGTGGCTGATTGCCCAGCTGGACCTGGCAGCAGAGCTGGAGCTTCCCGTCTGCCTGCACGTGCGCGCAGCGTACCCGGCGGTCCTGGCCGCCCTGCGGGCCTGGCGTGAGCGAGGAGGGGCAAGCCCGGGGATGTTCCACTGCTTCTCGGGGACCGTGGCCGAGGCAGCCGCTGGGCGAGCCCTCGGGCTGCAGCTCTCGGTTGCTGGCCCGCTGACGTACCCGCGGGCGGATGAGCTAGCGGAGGTGGTGCGTCAGACCCCGCTAGAGGCGTTGCTGACGGAAACCGACAGCCCGTATCTGGCGCCCCAGGACATGCGCGGTCAGCGCAATGAGCCTGCCCGGGTGGCGGCGATCGCGCGGCGGATCGCGCAGCTGAAGGAACTGCCCGTGGAGGAGGTCGCCGCATGTACCGCAACGACAGCCCGCCAGTTGTTCCGTCTTCCCGCATGAGCGGCGGACGCACGCTTGCCGAGCTGTTCCGACCGATCGCAGCCGACCTCCCGGCGGTCGAGCGGACGCTCCAGAGCGTGCGGAACGTGGAATTCCCGTTGCTCGCCGAGCTGATCGGGCATGTCTTGAACAAGTCGGGCAAGAAGTTACGGCCAGCGCTGACGTTGCTCGCCGGGCGCCCCTTCGCCTACGAGGCCAACCTGGGACGGCTGATCCCGATGGCGAGCGCGATGGAGCTGCTCCACACGGCGACCCTCGTCCACGATGATATGGTCGACGATGCGCTCACGCGGCGGGGCCAGTCGACCCTCAACAGCCTGGTCAGCCGCGGCACGACGGTGCTCGTGGGGGACTACCTCTTTGCTAAGTCGGCGGACCTCGTGGCCGAGACGGAGAATGTACGGGCGATGACGCTCTTTGCCCGCACCCTGATGGTGATCTGCGACGGTGAGCTCCGCCAGCTCTTCTCGGGCTTCAACTGGAAGCAGACCCGGGAAGAGTAC
>JAILZB010000126.1 GCA_023512725.1 Chloroflexota bacterium
AACTTGAACGGCCCCGTCCCGACCAGGGTGGTGGCGTAGGTCTTGTTCTGCTCGTAGGGCTGGATCTTCGAGCTGATAATCGGGGTGAGCGCAAACAGGTGCGGCATCGGCGTGAAGCGCGACTTGAGCTTGACGACCACGGTCGTCGGGTCGGGCGCTTCGACGCTGTCGACAAACAGCCAGCCCGAGCGCCAGACTGAGGCGTTCTGGGGGTTGAGGACGGCGTCGTAGGTGAACTTGACATCCGCCGAGTCGAACGGCTTGCCGTCGTGCCACTTGACCCCGGTCTTCAGCTTGATGGTGTAGGTGAGGCCATCGGCCGAGACGGTCGGCAGCGAGGCCGCAAGGTCCGGCTCGAAGCTCTTGTCCGCCTTGTAGTTCAGCAGCTGGCTCGTGATCAGGCGATAGACCTGGATATTGGCCGTCGCGTTGAAGCGCAAGGGGTCAAGGCTGCTCGGCTCGCCGGTGATATCGATCCGGACTTCGCCCCCCACCCGCGGGGCACTGGGGGTCTGGGGGGCCTGCGGCTGCGCGACCCCACCGGTCTGGGGCGCGCTGGGAGCACAGGCGCCCAGCAGCGCTGAGGCCGCCGGCGCCATTCCTACCAGCCCCAGCACATACAACAGTTCGCGCCGACTGAAGTGCCGATCAATCTCGCGGTGCTCCACGACACCCTCCTTCGGGAATTGGTGCGCCAGCCGCCCCCGCCTGTCGTCGGGCGAACACGCTAGAAACGTAGCAAGGCCATTCCTGCTGCGTCAAACTTTTTGCCTGGATCTCTCAGTCAAAGGAGCGCGCCAGAGCCACCTTCAGACGATCCGCCCGACGATCGTCCAACTGATCCCATCAGGCGCCACGAACGAGAAGCTCGGCTCGCCAAACTCATTCGGCAAGCGGTCGGTCACCTCGGTCGCGCCGGCGGCGAGCACGGCATCGCGGAGCCCTCCCGCGTGGGGCACCTGGTAGCTGAACTGGGAGAGCCCGAGCGAGCCAGCCCGTGAGTGCGCCCGCCGGTCGGGGGCATTCCAGTGGGGGGCGTACACCTGGAGGAAGCCGCTCGGGCGGTTTGGCGAGCCGAGCCGTTCCACCGTGAAAGTCTGCCCTTCTTCCAGCATCAGGACGACCCGGGTCGATTCGCGCTCCCAGCCAGAGTCGTGGGCACCGCCCTGGGAGACGAGCCCCAGCACCTCGCGGTAGAACTCGGTAGCGAAGTGCGGCTGGACGATATTCCCGTGCGTTCCCTCAGTCACCGGGAGGGGGGTCGCTGGGGAGAACGAGCCGAAGCCAGGCCGGTCGAAGTTGTTACGCTGGATGAAGGCGTGCCGGGTCTCCGGACCGATAACGAACATCTCCCGCAGCCCAACCCAGCGGTTGAAAAATCCGCTCGGGGGGGCCGCCGGGTCGAGCGGAGCTCGGACGATCGGCGTCACCTCGAAGTCCCACCCCTCGTTGACGATGGCATCGGTGAAGGCATCTCGCACCAGCAGGATGTTGCTGGTATAGACCCCCATCCAGCGACTGCCGATCTCCAGGGGGCGGGCATGGCCGAGGCCACTATCGCGCGGCTCATCCCACACCATCAGGCGGACGTACCCACAGCCGGAGAGGGCACAGCCCGGGTGGGCCAGGCGGTAGGAGGTGACTGCCGAACGATGGCCGTACCGTTGCTCGGCCTGGCTCGCATCCAGCCGCCCCCAGGTAACCGGCCGGAACCCGAGTTCGGCCCAGTAGCGCAGCGCTGGCTCGCGCCCTTCCCGGGTCGTGCCAACCAGAAATTCGAAGAGGCCACTGATCCCTTCCATGCTGTTCCTCTGCGTCGGGCGAACGCGCCTGGCCACTCCCGAACAGGGGGATTATGGCACGCCCGGGCGGCTGCGTGCGCCGACTAGCTCGACCAGCTCGCCCGTGCCACCGCGGAGAGTAGCGCTCCAGCGGCCAGCGTAGGGAGGGTCGGGAAGTGCCACAGGCGGAGCAAGGGGCGCGTGGCCATGGACAGCTGCCGCCGCGAGCGCGGCATCCAGATCCGTCACCGCAAGGGTGACGAGGGCAAAGCCCGGGGGAAGCTCGCCCGGGTGGCACTGGCGGGGCGCCCCGACCCCTGGCGGGTAGCCATCCAGCTCGATCCGCGTCTCGCCCAGCGGGCGCAGCGCCCCCAGGCGGAAGGGAGTGCCTTCCGGCAGCTGCAGCTCGCGACGGGCCACCTTCAGGGCCGCCATCGTCTCGAGGTACAGCTCGTAGCCGAGCACGCGGACGTAGAACGCGCTGGTCGCGGCATAGTCTGGGGTTGCCAGCACCGCGATGAAGACGCAGCCGACCTCAGCTCCCGCCGGTGGCACGGCAAGCTCGCGTCCGGGGGCCTGGCGCAGGATCTGAGTGAGGTAGAGCTGTTCGCCTGCCGGCCCGACCGCTTGCATCGCGCGCTGGCCGGGAGGGTCGCTGCTGAATCGGAGGTCGGCTGGCTCGCCGTTCACCCGAAAGTGGGGCGAATGACGCAGCCGCTCGGCCAGGGCATCACAATCGCGAACGGTGATCTCGAGGGCCGACCAGCCGAAGGTGGCTAGGGGTGGCGGCGGCGGGCTTTCTCCTTCGATCAGGCGCACGAGCCCCCGCTGTTCACCCGCCGGGCCGAGCAGCAGCACCCGCCGCGCTGGCGGGTCCACCCCCCAGCTGGCGGCGAGGGTGGGGTCGAGCTGGCCGGCCCACCGGAGCTGCCAGCCAAAGGTCTCCTGATAGACCTGGGCGACCGTTTCTAGCTGAGCGCGGGGGACGCTCACGCTGGCAATCAGCAAGTCCTGGACCAGCACCAGCCCTCCTGGTAGGCACGGATTGCGCGGGGAAGCGGCGCTCCTGCGCGGTTCGCGACCCGGCGAAGCCCTGCCGGACTGCCGTTCAGGAGCGCATCCGCGGGTCGAGCCCCGGGCCGTAGGCGCGCAGCATCGCCTCAGCCTCAGCCGGCGAGACGTAGGAGTTGACCAGCGTCGCGGAGACCCGCACCAGCGTCAGGACGTTTCCCTCGGCGCGAAAGGGCCCGTGTGGGATCCCCGGCGGACGGTAGCAGTACACCCCTGGCCGGAGGACAAAGCGGTCGCGCGGCGAGTCCATACTGGTGACCCCGCTGATCTGGTACAGCTCCTCGACGCAGGGGTGCCATTCGATGCGGGGGTCCCCGCCAGGCTGGTCGAGCCGGTTGAGGAAGACCCGCTCCCCGGTCACGGGGTTCAGCCGCAAGGTCTTGCTCAGGAGGGGACTATCCCGCTTATCCGTCATCGGCTTGCCCCAGGGAACCATGGTGGTATCGAGTGCCAGGATGGCGTCCTCTCGCGGCCGCGCTTCCCCCGGGGTCAGCCAGCCTGAGGTGAAGACGAGCAGCAGTGCCCCCTGCTCTGAGCGGGCTGGCGCATTCACCACCCCAGCTGGACGGTAGCTATACCAATGCGGACCGAAGCGGGTCTCGCCGATCGTCAGGTCCCCCTCCAGCAGGTAGAACTCGACGTCCACCGCCCAGACGAGCGGCTCGGTCTGGTGCCAGCCGGCCGGCACCCGCACGAGGGCGCTCGCGGCACCATCGCTGGCATCCTGGCTGAGCGTGCGCACGCGCAGCCCTGGCGCTAGCCCACCATCGACGAAGGGGCGAAACGCCTGCTCGTCGGGGTCGAGCGTTTCAACGTGCGGACGGTCCCAGATGGTCGGCCTCCTCTCACGGCTGCAGCTACGTGCTACCGCTATTCTAGTCGACGGTCGGCTCCGCCGGGCTCGTGTCCCCACGCTCGCTGCAAACAGTCGGCGCGGTGCCCAGGCCGATGGCCCCGCGAGGCGGCTCTCCAACCTCACCGGGGGCAGGCGGCGAGCAGATGGCAGAGCGCGGCCGCTGCCGCCCGTGCCAGTGGGCGGCAGTGTGCGTCGCGGGCGGTCCGACCTCGCCGCTGGAGAGCAGTTGCGAGCCGCGGCTGCTCTCCTGAGACGGGCAGGGCTCAGGCGCTTGTCGGCGGGTCGCCGAGGTAGGCACGGAACCAGTCGAGGAGGCGGCGGTAGAAGTCCTCGCGGTAGGCGGGGGGCCCCGAGCGGAAGATCATGTGGGAACAGTTCGGGTAGCGGACGAACTCCGTCTCGCAGCCGCCCTTCTTCAGCGCGATGAACAGCTGCTCCCCTTGACTGATCGGGCAGCGCTCGTCCGCTTCGCCATGGAGGATGAGGGTCGGGGTCTTCGCGCGGGTGATGAAGGTCGACGGCGAATGGGCAGCGTACCAGTCATCGTGGAGCTGCGGCGGGCCGCCCCAGTGGAGGTCGCCGAAGGAGTGACCGATGTCGCTGGTGCCGTACATGGAGCGGAGGTCGTAGCAGGGTGCCCCACAGACGGCGGCTGCAAACCGGTCGCTCTGCGTGATCGCCCAGGCAGTCATGTACCCACCGTAGCTGAAGCCCCAGATACCCACGCGCCGGCGGTCAGTGTAGGGGCGCTCCAGCACGGTATCGAGCGCGGCCAGCAGGTCACGGTAGTCCTCACCGCCCCAGTCGCGGAGCACCTGGAGGGTGAACGCCCGTCCGTAGGACGAAGACCCGCGCGGGTTGGTGAAGAGGACGAGAAACCCGTGAGTGGCCAGACACTGCTGGATCGGGTTGAACGCGGGGCCGTAGTGGCCATTGGGACCACCGTGGACGTCGAGCACCAGCGGATATTGGCGCGCCGGGTCAAAGTCCGGCGGGAAGAGCAGCCAGCAATCGATGCTCACGCCGGCGCGTTCGATGGTGAACGCTTCGTGGCGGGCAGGGGGCGACTGGGCGAACACCGGTGCCGAGAGTTGCGTGAGGAGCGTCATCGTCCCGCTCCTCAGGTCGTAGCGTGCCAGCTCCCCGAACTGCTCGAAGCTGCTGAAGCCCACCGCCACCTGTCGGCAGGCGGCATCCGTCGTCAGCCCGGTGGCCACCCCTCCCCAGGCATGGAGCTGCTCGACGGCACCGGAGCGGAGGTCAATCGTATAGAGGCCACTCGCGCCGCGGGCAAAGGCCCCGAACAGCACCTGTTGCTCATTCAGCCAGACCGGCTGGGCAGGCGGCAGGAAGAGGCGGAAGCCGCCATCCGGAAGCACTGCCAGGTCGCTCGTCACCCGCCGGGTTGCTCCGCTGGCGATCTCAGAGAGGAAGAAATCGCTCTGCCAGGTCTGGCGGGTATCACCGGTGTAGACCAGGCGGCTGCCATCCGGCGACCAGGCAAAGGTCGAAATAAACCCCTCCTCCGGGCCAACCAGGACTGGCGCGCCACCCGCTACGGGAACCAGGGCCAACTGCGAGGCCATCTCGTTTCGGTTGGGAAGCAGCGTCGCGATCCAGCGCCCATCCGGCGACCAGGCCGGCCAGAAATGATCCTGCGGCTCGCTGGTCAAGCGGCGGCGCTCGCCCGTCGCCACGTCGAGCACGAAAAGCTGGTAGCGCGTATCGCCGAGCACGCCGCGGTCGTCTTGCTTGTAATCGATCCGGCGCACCACCCGGACCGGTGGCAGGGCAGGGGGCGGTGCCTCGTCGGGATTGGTCGGGTCGACGAGGGCCAGGTAGGCGAGCCGCGTTCCATCTGGCGACCAGGCGAGCGAGGTGACACTGGTTCGGTGGCGCGTCAGCTCGATTGGGTCGCCAGCGCACCCGACCTCGAGCAGGAAGATGCCGGTCCCTTCGCCCCGCTGGCTCAGGAAGGCGATCCGCCGGCCATCGGGAGACCAGCGGGCTCCACTGCTCGACTTCTCGGCACGCGTCAGCTGGCGGCTCGTGCCACTCGCGAGGTCCATCAGCCAGACCTGGCTCACGGGTTGCGCGCCCGGGGCGGTGGTGGTGCGGGTGAAGAGCAAGTGACGACCATCGGGGGAGAGCTGCGGGTCGCTGGCCGGCGTGAAGCCATAGACCAGGGTCGCAGGGGTCAGGGGCGTTGCCATCAGGGCCTAGCCTCGCAGTCCAGCATCGCCCCGATCCTAGGGCGCACTCTCCCCCCGAGCAACTCTCACCGCCGCCTCAGGAGCGGCGCGGCCAGCCAAGGGCCAGGCTCGCTACCGCGAGCGGTCCACCGATCGCGAGGCCGGGCAGCACCGGCCAGCCACTCAGCCCACCCACGCCTAGCAGCGCCACCCCTGGCAGCGCGAGCAGGAGGGCCAGCCGCCGCCAGTCCGGTGCTGCCGCAAGCCCGAGCGCCAGGCAGCCACTTGCCACGGTCAGTGCCCCCGCCAGCGCAGCCAATCGCCCGACCTGCTGGAGGGCCGCCCGCTCGCGGGCCTCGCTGGCGATGATCCAGAACTCGGTCGTCAGACCGGCCAGAAGGATGGCCAGCCCGGCAACCGCGACCAGCGCCCCGACCGCTGGCAACGTGGCCGGGCTCCGGCGCGCGAGCGCGATCATTCCCCCGAGCACAAGGAAGGCTCCCAGCGCTAGCAGCCCGCGTTGGAGGGCATCAAAGAGCGGGGCAGTCGCCGCGCCCGCGGCCAGGCTGAGTGCCCCGACCAGCGCACCGAGGAGTAAGCAGAGCGCACCGCTCTGGAAAAGGGCTGTCATGCTTCATCCTTCCCCTGGAGGCATCCTAGCAAAGGCGGGGACTCGCTGGCGGGCGACAGGTGTATCGTTTAATCTTCAACTCTTCGAGACGGGGAGGAGGACCCTATGCCGCGTGCCGAAGTTGTTCTCTGGCTCCGGCTGCTGCGGGTAGTGCGGCAACGGAAGCTGCAGGCTGCTGTCCAGCTTGCTGGTCACGGCCTGACCCTCCCCCAGTTTGACCTTCTCGTCCAGCTCGGCGCTCATCCGGGGATCAGTCAGCAGGAGCTCGCGGACCGCTTATTCGTCACCAAGGGCAACGTCTGCGGCGTGATCGACCGCTTAGCGGAGCGAGGCCTGCTCAGCCGCCAGCCCGACCCGACCGATCGGCGGGTCAACCGGCTTGCCCTAACCCCTGCTGGCCAGGCGCTGCTGGAGCAGCTCCTCCCCGAGCATGAGGCGCTCATCGCCCAGCTGTTTGCCGCGCTCGACCCCGCCGAGCAGCGCACCTTGCGGCGGCTCCTCCGTCGGCTTGACCGTTCCTGTTCTCCCGCAAGAAAGGATGCTCCCCATGACCCGCACCCTCGCCGGGATCCACCATGTCACCGCAATCTGCGGTGACCCCCAGCAGGCGGTGAATTTCTACGCTGGTACGCTTGGCCTCCGCCTCGTCAAGCGCACGGTCAACTTCGATGACCCGCGCGCCTATCACCTCTACTTCGGTGACGCCACTGGCACACCAGGGACGATTGTGACCTTCTTCGCCTGGCCGAACGCGCAGCGGGGTACCGTAGGGCGGGGCCAGATTACTGCGATCGCGCTCGCGGTCCCCACGGATGCCCTCCCCTTCTGGCAGCGTCGGCTCGAAGCCGCGGGCGTGCCGACCAGGCGGACCCAGCGCTTTGATGAGGACGTGCTTCAGTTCCCCGACCCGGATGGCCTCGCGCTCGAGCTGGTCGCGAGCGCGGGCGTGGCGGAACGTCCTCCCTGGACGGTTGCCGACATCCCCCCCGACGTCGCCATCCGTGGCGTCCAGAGTGTCACCCTCACGGTGCACCCGGTCGCCGCTTCCGGGGCGATGCTCGTCCAGGTGCTCGGCTTCCGGGAACTCGCGCGCGCAGGCGAGCGCCGCCGTTTCGCTCTTGGTCCCGGCAGCGCGGGCGCATTCATCGACCTGGTGGACGGCAGCGACCGCGCCGCGGGCCGGATTGCCGTCGGGCAGGTCCATCACGTCGCCTGGCGCACTCCCAGCGAGGAGGAAGAGCTCGCCTGGCGGCAAGACCTGCTCGCCCATGGCTACACGGTCACCCCAGTGATCGACCGCCAGTACTTCCGCTCCATCTACTTCCACGAACCTGGGGGCGTGCTCTACGAGATCGCGACCGACCCGCCCGGCTTTACCCGGGATGAGCCAGTCGCGACGCTTGGGAGCCAGCTGATGCTTCCCCCCTGGCTGGAACGGTACCGCCCGCAGCTCGAAGCGACCCTCCCGCCTCTGCAGCTCCCAACCCTGCCACCCACCGGCCCGCGAGCGTGAGCGCAGCCCTCCGGCCGAGGCCGAGCCAGGCAGCGGGCGGCCCGACCCACTGGCAGGCCCTGGGCGACAGCCTGCTCTCCCCCCAGCGGTCGCCTCCGCTCGCCTGACCGTGCTGCTGATCGCGCCCCCTGCCCGCCACTGCCCGGGTGGAGCCCACCCCAGCGTGGAAGCCCTCCCGGCGGAAAAGGCGGACGAGCCCCTCCACTATTATCCCTGCCCTTCGGAGTGAAGAGATGCCGACCATCCTGGTCGAAACGCTCGCGCCGCGTGAGGCGTACCGCCTGTTCGTTTCCCTCGTCATTCCCCGCCCGATCGGCTGGGTCTCCACGCTTGGCGCCGATGGCACCCGTAACCTGGCGCCCTTCTCGTTCTTCAACGCGGTTGGGGGGCCGCCGCCAACGGTGATGGTCTCGATTGGCCGCCGACGGGGGCAGGAGAAAGACACCCTCCGCAACCTGCGGGAACGGGGAGAGGGTGTGGTCCACCTCGTCGATGAGCACCTGGTCGCCGCAGCGAACCTTACCTCGGGCGAGTGGGAGTACCACCTCGACGAGTTTGCCCTTGCCGGCCTCGCGACTATCCCCTCCACCCTGGTGGCGCCCCCCCGGCTGCGAGATGCCGCTGCGGCCATGGAATGCCGGGTCACCCAGATTATCCCGGTGGACGGCACCGAGTACACGCTGGTCCTGGGGCGGGTCCTCTGCTTCCACCTGCGAGATGAGCTGCTCGCTGCTGATGGCCTGGTCGATGCCCGCGCGCTCCGCCCGGTGGCCCGCCTGGGACGCGACGAATACACGACCCTCGGGGAAATTTTTGCCCTTGCTCGCCCGGTCAGCTACCCTCGCTAGGACGGGTACTTTTCCTAAGGAGGCATCGTGCTCTCGCGTCTTCTCCTGGTGGTGCTCCCGCTTGGTCTGCTGGCAGCCTGTGCGCCGTCCGGCCCGGCAGCGCCACCTCGCCAGTCCGCCCAGAGCGCGGCGACAACGCCCACCCCCGCTGCTGCCAGCCCCACCGCTGCTCGGCCAGCTTCTTCGGCGAGCGATGAGGTCCGCCTCGTGCTCGCCCCGGGCTCGAGTGAGGCCCGCTTCCGCGTGACCGAACAGCTGGCTGGCCGCAACCTCCCGAGCGATGCCGTCGGCACGACCCGCGCGGTCTCGGGCACGGTTGTCCTGCGGGGGGGTCAGGCTGTCCCCGACCAGTCGCGGATCACCGTTGACCTGCGAACCCTGCGCACGGACCAGCCCCAACGGGACAACTTCATCCAGCGGAACACGCTCGAAACCCAGCAGTACCCCCTTGCGACCTTCGTGCTCCGTGAGGTCCGCAATCTGCCGGTGCCGCTGCCGACCAGCGGCGAGTACACCTTCCAACTTGTAGGCGACCTGACGATCCACGGCGTCACCCAGCCGGCCAGCTGGGAGACGACCGCCACCTTCACACCGCAGCAGGTCCAGGGCCTGGCGAAAAGCACCTGGAAGTTCGCCGACTTCGGAATGACCCCACCGCGGGTTCCCCTCGTGCTGTCGTTAGAAGATAATATTCGCCTGGAAATCGACTTCGTGGCGACGCGCGCTGGGACCTGAGGGGCGCTCTCGGCAGCGGGAACTTCTCCGCCTGACGCGCTGACCACCCCAGGAGGGGATCGTGTCTCCATCGGACGTGATCTTTGGCACCTTTGTCGTGATCGCCGTGATCGGTGCCGTGGCGATGTTGGTCCGCTCACCCCGCCCCATGGGGGTCGGCCGCCTAGTGGAAGTGCTGCTGCTCTGGACGCTCGTTGCCCTGGTCGGGTTGAGCGGGTTGATCGGCGGGCTCTTTCATCTGCTGACCCCTGAGATGGCCGCCCGCTCGATCGGCTGGGAACCGAGCCCCTTCCAGCGGGAAGTCGGGTTTGGTGACGTCGGGATCGGGGTGCTCGGGCTGCTGTCGGCGCGGCTGCGCGGCCTGTTCTGGTGGGCTACCGGGATCTGGTCGTTCATCTTCTTCGGCGGCGCCGCAGTAGGCCATTTCATCGAACAGCGGGTCGCCGGGAACTTCGCACCGGGGAACGCTGGTCTCATCTTCTGGATCGATGTCTTCGTGGCGGTGGCGATGCTCGTCCTGCTCCCGCTTTACCAGCTGACCCGCCCGCGCCCCACACCTGGCGCCTGACGCACCGGGAGGCGATCGGCTACACTCGGGCGACCCTGTCGGGAGGGCCCCGCCCGATGGCGCAGTCCAGGAGCGGTGCACACTATCTCCGCGAGTTCTTACGGATCGCACCGCTCTCGCATGCCCTCTTCCGCTCCGTCGAGGCGCTCGCCTTCGCCGAAGTCACGCTCGAACACCCGGTGCTGGATCTAGGCTGCGGCTTTGGCGAGTTCGCGGGCGTCGTCTTCGACCAGCTCGAGATGGGGATCGATATCAACGAGGCCGACCTCGACCTCGGCCGCCGGAGCGCGAAATATCAGCGCCTGCTCTGGGCGGACGCCCGCCGGATGCCGTTCCAGTCTGGCAGCTTTGCGAGTGTCGTTTCGGTCAGCGTACTGGAGCATATCCAGAACGTGCCGCGCGCCCTCCAGGAAGCTGCCCGCGTGCTGCGACCGGGTGGCCTGCTGGTCATCACCGTGCCGACCGGCGAGATGTAC
>JAILZB010000127.1 GCA_023512725.1 Chloroflexota bacterium
GTCCAGTGCCGCGAAGCATGCGTCGTGGTGGCGGTGCGGGTGGCTGTCAATGGGATGTGGGCGGCTGCCAGCCGGACGTTCTTCCTGGGCCAGCCCACCGCCACGCACCAACGCGACTACGAGCTGGTCGGCACGGCCCGCGCGGCGGCGCTCGCTGCCATTAGCAACGGGGTCGTGGGGAGCGAGGTCGACCAGGCAGCCCGGGCAGTCTTTGCGGCCGCCGGGCAGGCCGAGCGTTTTCCCCTCTGGACGGGGCATGGGGTCGGCTTCCACGCTGAGCACCCGCTCGCTCGCCCCATCCTCGCTCCCGGTTCGGTCGATACGCTCCGCCCGACGATGACGTTCACGCTCGCGCCAGCGGCCGCTGAGAGCGTGGTAATTGAGGATACGGTGGCCCTGACGGGTCGCGGGGTCGAGGTGCTGACCGACTTTCCGACCGAGCTGACGCAGCTGACCGTCCCAGCGGCCTAATCGTCGCTGGCGGTCTCGTCAAGCTCCTGGGCGAGGGAGGCAGCGCTGCTCACCCGTGCCCGCACGGTGGCGTAGAGCCGGTTCTCGCGCCACTCTCGGGCGTAGCGCTCGCCGGGCAAGTGGTTCGGGAAGACGCGCTCGGCGCCACAGTGACGGCAGCGGCCCCGGGTCTCGGCCACGGCATCGCTTTCCAGCACCCAGTGATGGCGACACTGCAGCGCGGGTTCGTCCGCCGGGCGCTCCAGCGTTGTCGTCACACTCATGGTCTCCTCCATTCGAGGTGCTAGGCGAATTCTCCCGCGCCCACCTGAAAGGAGGCTGAACCGCAGCTAAGAGGCGGCTAAGATGCGTTGGCCGGGTGGTGCGGTGGGCAGCACCCGGAAGTTTCTCAGGAGGAAGGCATGGACCCCACCCTCAAGGCGGCGCTCGACCAGCTCCATCGGCTCGATGGCTGGGTAGCCCTGGCAACGACCAAGCGGAACGGCGAACCCCACGTTAAGCCGGTGATGATGGGGTATGGTGATGGCGTCTTCCTCTTCAGCCTCACAGGCAAGCAGGCGAAGCGCAATCTCCAGCGCGACCCACGCGCCTGTTTCACCGTCTACCGGGCAGGCGATTACGCTCACGTGATCGTTTGGGGGACGATGGAACTGCGCGATGACGCCGAAGCCCAGGCCTGGTGGAACGAGCTGATCCGGCGGGCCTTCGGGGAGGATGGCCTCCGGGCACGCCAGCGTACCCTCTCGATCGCCGAAGGGACGTGCCTCGGGGTGTTCACTCCCCGCCGTTGGCGGATCTTCGGGCTGCCTTCCTCGTGAGCGTCCTCAGCCGGCGCCACTGAGCAGGGCAGGGTGCTGCGGCAGCGCGCCGTCCCCTGAGCGTTCAGGGACGACGGAAGATCCCGCTTGTTCGAACCGTCCGGACGAGGGCAGGCAGGTTGACCGACCAGCCCACCCCCAGCGCGTGAGGGGTGAACAGGCTCGGGTTCGCCGGGTCCCAGTAGGCACGGCGCAGGCGCTCGAGGGTTGGCGGGCGAAAGTCGTACGGGATGAAGCTGAACACCTTGCCGTGCCAGCGGCGAGCGGCCGGTGGGCGGCGCAGCTCCTGGAAGAGGGCAGCCGCGACCACAAGCAGAGCCGCCACCAGGAGTAGGCGAGTGAGCAGATCACGCTGTCGGTCGATCATAGAACCTCCTGGACCTCGAGCGAAGGATACCCCCTTCCCTGGCTAAGCGCAGCCCGGCGGATTGCGCTCAGCAAGCGGTCGCGCGACGCATTCCCGTGCAGGGCTGAGCTAACCCCGGTCGCTCGCGCCTCCTCCGGGCTGATAGGGTGCGGAGTGAGCAGGACGACGGCCGGCGTACAGGCGGTGGTGCGGAGACGCCGGACCGCTTCGAGGCCGCTCATGCCCGGCAGCCCACGCGCGATCACCACGACATCCGGACACCCGTGGACGAGGAGAGGGAGTGCCTCTTCCCCGGAGCTCGCCAGCCCCATGAGCTGGAGGTCGCGTGCACTCTGGACGAGCCTCCGGATCGTGTCTCGCCGGGAGTGGTCCGGTTCCACCAGCAGCACCCGAATTGGTCGCCCTATGCGCATCCTGCCTGCTCCCGGAGCGGCATTCCGCCCCCTCTCTGTTCAGCAGCCCACGCCCGCGCCGTTCCTCACCGCTATCCGCGGGGACCCGACCGCTGCCAGCAGTGGCCCACCCTGCGCTGGGGCTGTTGCGAGCACGCGCGCACGCTCAGGCTCCTGGTACTGAGGCCTGAGCCGCTGGCCGCCGGACCAGCCCCTCAAAGGTGGCGAGCCGGTTCTGGACGCCGAGCACGCCCCGGACGGTGCGTGCTACTTCCTCGATCCGAGCGCGGACCTCCTCGTTGCGGGTGATCCCCGTGAGCTCAACGATCCCATCGTGTGCCCGCGCCTCGACATATTGCAGGTCGTAGGGGTCGATGCCGGAGCCATACCAGAGGGCATCAAAGACATCGGCCGTAATTTCATCGTCCGGGCGGTACTCGGGTAGCTGCTCTACCTGCTCGCGACCAACATCGAGGTAGACCCGGTCGCGGCTGATCTCACGCACCCACTCGACTGGCACGATCACGTCGTGCCCAAGCGCACTGCCAGCACGGACCACAAAATGGGTTGCCCGGCGGCTGCTCGGATCAATCAGCACCAGGTCCAGCACGCCAAGCTCGCCATCGCGGCAGACCACTCGCTGGCCACTCTTGAGGGGGCGGCCACCTGCCTCCGGCAGCGTCTGCCCGACTCGGGCGGGGGTCAACTGCCGCTGCACGAGCCGACTTGGCAAGCGGAAAAACAGGGGAGAGCTCGGCTTGCCACCCGGGGGCGACCAGTCGGGCGGCGGCTCAATGAACTCCTCCTCGCGAAACTCGGGAAGCTGGGCTAACTCGGCAGCAGTCAGGCGAACGCGGACCCGCTCCTCGTCCGCCTGCTCGACTGCCTCGAGAGGGAGAACCAGGTCGCGGCGGGCAAGAAGGCCACGGCGAACCACCAGGCCCACCACCTCCCCCGTCCCGGGGCTCACGACCAGGCGGTCGACCTTCCCAATAACGCCTTCTGGACCGATAACTTCAGCTCCACTCCGTAGTTCAAAGCGATAGGGCATGGGCTTCCTCCCTCAGCGATCGCATCAAGCAGCTACAGCACGAGGCCGACGAGCTGGCAAGCACGGGCAAAATCGCCCTCCCGGGGTTGACCAGCCTCCGCCTGCGCGAGCCAGGCGACCCGCTCGGCCGGCGGGACGCTTGCTGGTGAAACCAGAGAGGTCGCCCGGGCTGTCAGCATGATGATCGTGCCAAAGAGCTTTGGCAGCTGCTCCCGGACGCGTTCGTCTAGGTAGGCGCGCACTCCAGCATCCCGCACCAGCCCCTCGACCATCTCGACGCTTAGGTCGTGGGAGACCGCTTCATACTCGCGGAGCGACTGGCGCAGCCCAAGGGGAAGCGGAAGGTCGTGCCAGAGCAGCCGCTCGCGCCCATTGGCCAGCATCGTCTCCTCGGCAACTTCGATCAGCTCACACAGCTTGCGCTCGGCAAATTGGACGATCGCCGTTGCAAGCTGCTCATCGACCACCACTCCTGCCGCTCGGTGGACGGCCTCAGCAACCCAGCCGAACTCCAGGCCGGTGCGGGTGTCCAGGGTCGTTTTCGCTCCAACCGCCAGCCGGTTCTCCGTCGCCAGCACGCCCGGAACGGCGCGCGTTACGGCGCTCGCCGCCAGGCGCGCTGCTCGGTCCACAACGCGCCCCAGGAGGGTGACCACCCCCTGGTGCACCTCCACCTGGATCGGCTCGCGACTGGTCCGCTGGTCAGCAGCGAGGGCCCGACGCACGGCCTCCGCGATCTCCGCATCGGAGTGGCGGGGGCGGAACTCCGGTAGCCGCTCGACCTGCTCACGGCTCGCCTCGACGAAGATACCGTTCTCGGTGATCGCGGTCACCCACTCGAGCGGGATGATGACATCGCGGCTGAGGAGCGTTCCCCGGCGGACGACAACATGGGTCACTGTCCGCTCCTCGGGGTCGAGGAGGACCTGGTCTACCACGCCGAGGCGGCCACTCCGACATTCGACCGGCATCCCCCGCCGGAGCACCACTGCCTCCTCCGGCAGGCCCGGGCGCACCCGCTGCTGCACCCAGCCGACCAGCGCGGGCCGCTCAGTTGCCTGAGCAGCGCCAAGCGGGTCGGTCGAAAGCACTACCTGGGTCGAGGAATAGGCGGGCAACGGTCGCCAGGTCGGGTCAGGGGCGACGTAGCTCGCCTCCAGATAGACAGGCAGCTCGCGCACCTCTTCGGCGGACAGGTCAAGCACCACCCGTCCATCCTCGATCCGCGCTACTCGCTCGATCGGCACGACGAGATCCCGGTGGAGCAGGCCCCCGGTCGCCACGATCAAGTCGGTCACCTCGCGCCGACGTGGACTGATCACCACCCGCTCGACCGTGCCCACTTGCCCGTCGCGGCAGTAGACGGCGCTGCCAATCGCAACGTCCATCGCGTCCCTCCTGGGTCAGCCGGGTGTTTGCTGGCCGATCGCGGCCGCGACCGGGTAGCGGAGCAAGGCCCCGATCCCTTCGCCGCGTTCCTGGAGCTTCCGGGCCGCCTCACCGTGCACCAGTTCGACCGTCGCTTCGGTTGCGAGCGCGCGTTCCACCGCGCGTTCAACCACGTCCTCCACCGGCTGGACCGGTCCCTGGCAGACCGGGCACTGCGCACGTGGCTCCGCGGCCAGGGCACCGCATTGGGTACACTCTACCCCTGCCAGACGGAGCCCCTCGGCCACGACAAGCGTGCGCACCCCGCCCCAGGCGAGGGCAGTGAGGGTCGCGGCCCGGCCTACCGTCGCCCGACCGCCGCCACCGGCCAGCTCGAGCAGCTCGGTCACCAGCGCATCCTCCTGCTGGCGCTCAACTTCCTGCTCGACCCGCAGCGTCTCCGCCAGCACCTCCGCCGGGCTGGCAAAGAGCGGCAGTGAGAGGGTGGCGACCAGTCGGCGCGCGAGGGCAGGGGGCAGGAGATGCACCAGCTCGCTGGTGGCCTCCTCTGGCCCAGCCAGGATCCAGCGGTCAAAGGCCCGCTGCGCCTGGAGCAACCGCAACTTCTCCACCACCCGCTTGAGGTGCTGGAGGACGTGGTAGGCATGATGACGCTGGAGGCGCGCCTGGGCCCAGCCACCCTGGTCGTGGCGGCCAGGCACTTCATCCTCGAATGCCTCGCTCTCTTCGATCGCCCCCAGGAACACCGTGAACAGCCGCGCTCGCTCCTTATCCACCAGTACTACAGCGTACCGCTCGTATTCATCGAGGATGTCGAGCAACGGCGTGAGGTAGGGTGTCGGCTCGTAGACGAGGCGGTCGCGGACCCGCACGGGCAGGAAATGCGCCTGCCAGAGGCCCGCTGGCAAGCAGGAGAAGAGCGCGAGCCCACGCCCCTGCGGCGGCGTCATCTCGAGCCAGCGGGTCACGTGCTCAACTTCCGCATTGAACGCTCGGAGTTGCTCTTCTGTCGCGAGGCTCTCGCGGACTGTGCGCGTGAGGTCCTTGAAGAGGGTGAGGTCCATGCGCTCGATCTGGCGCTCGGGGTCGAGGCCGAGATAGAGGCTCAGCACCCAGGCGGAATCGGGCGAGAACTGCTCGAGCTGATGGATCTGCTCCGGCGTGATCATGCCGAGCTCCCTCCCGTCGCTGTTTCGATCGCGGCCGCCAGGCGGTCGCGCAAGCGCTCGCAGGCGGCCGCTGAGGGCTCGATCCGCTCGAGGACGGTAAAGAGCGTCTCAGTTGGCGGAGGCACCGGCGTATCGCGGTACTCCTCCGCAAGCCACTCCCGCAGGAACTGGCGCGCCAGCTCGATCCGGCGGCGCACCTCGCGGACGGGTGCTCCCTCCAGCGCTGCCACCTGCTTGAGTGAGAGCCCATCGCGGACGTGGAGGAGGAACGGTTCGCGCCAGGCCTCCGGCAGTTGGCAGAGGATGGCCGCGAGCTGACGTTGGAACTCGGCGCTTGCAACCACCTCCTCCGGGATCGGGCTGGTCGGATCTGGCAGCAGGTCCAGCAGCCGCAGCGGCCGCCCCTCCCCCTCTTCCGGCTGATGGGTGACCAGGGGCTGCTCGAGAGAACGCAGCCGACGTCGCTCCTCCTGGCGGCGCGCCACTTCACGGTCGAGCACCTGGCGGACAAACCGCCGCAACCAGGGGTAGCGGGGAGCAGTGGCAGGCTCAGCCTGACCGAGTGCCTCCAGCAGCGCCTGGTCGACTACGTCTTCGGGACGGAGCGCACCCGGCGGCAGCTGGCCGAGCGCTTCCCGGGTGCGAAGGAGGGAGCGCGCGAAGTTCAGGAGCGGGCGGTAGAGGGCAACAGCATCCTGAGCGAGCGCCCGGCGAGCGGCGACGCTCGTAGCACTCGTCGGTGACACCGTCATGCGGTCTTCCTTTCTCCGGGCATCGGTCGGGGTAGCCGCGGCTCGGCCGGGCCGTAGGGCAGGGGAATGTACTCGACCGATGGCCGGCGTTGAGAGCTCTGAGGATAGAGGCGCATAAGCTCGAGCACTTCCCGCGGCATCTCGGTGGAGACCGGGAGGCCAAGCTCACGTGCCTGCTGAACGGTAATCGGGTAGTCATGGGTCCACTGGCCGCTGGTGAGCGCGTGGACCAGGCGGTCGAGCGCGGCAGCAGCGAGGCGCTCTCCGGCGAGGATACGGACGACCGCTTGCACCTGGTCCAGTGCCTTCTCGGCGATGTCAGCCAGGATGAGGGTCTGGTCCTCGATCTCGGCGATCGGCTTGCGCTCAACCACCTTGCGCAGGGAGGCTGCTGGATACTGGCCGAGCTGGGGGTCGACGGGACCAAGCACGGCGAACTCATTCATCACGATCTCATCCGCCGCGAGCGCAATCAGCGTGCCCCCGCTCATGGCATAGTAGGGAACGAACACCGTCACCCGGCTGGGGTGACGCGCCAACGCTAGCGCGATCTGCTCGGCTGCCAGGACGAGCCCCCCCGGGGTGTGCAGGATCAGGTCGATCGGCACCGAGGGGTCGGTCAGTTGGATGGCGCGGAGGAGGTCTTCCGAGTCCTGGATATCAATGTACCGCGCGATCGGAAAGCCGAGCAGGCTCATCCGCTCCTGGCGGTGGATCAGCCCGATCACGCGGCTTTTCCGCAAGTTCTCCAGTCACCGGAAGGCACGCAACCGCTGCATCTCCAGCCAGCGCTGCTGGAGCAGCGGTTGAAGCGAGCTGACCATGATGAAGATGAATAACAGGTCCAGCAGCGACATGGCGTTCTCTCCCTCGCCGTCTTCCCTCTCAGCCGCCTGAGAGGTGGGGTCCTCACCCGCTCCCGCCCCGGTGCCCTGGCCACTCCCCGTGCCAGCGGAACCAGGCGCCCTCCTTCCAGTATGGGTGAGACCCGGCCAGGCGCGCAACCGCAGCGCAGTAGGTAAGTGTGGGGTGAAGAAACGCACTTACTGCGTTACACTTGGGAGCAAGGAGGAGACCATGGCACCATCCGAGAACACCGGCAGCAACTTCGACCCCCAGCGCTCCCTGAACGAGCTGGGCGACCTGCTCCAGGGGATCGGCCGAACGATCGAAGAGAGCATCAGTCGGCTGGGCACCCGCGGCAATGTCATCACCGTTCGCGTCAACGACCGCGCGCTCGAGGCGATCGACGCCCTGATCGCAGCGGGCATCTTCAAGACCCGCTCGGAGGCCGCTGCCTATCTGATTGACGAAGGGATCTCTGCCAAGGCCGCGGTCTTCGAGGAGGTGAACGCGACCGCACGCCGCATCAACGAACTCCGCGACCAGATGAAGGACCTGCTTCGCCAGGGGATCCGGCGACCCGCCACCAACGCTGGGGCCGCCGGAGGAAGCCAGGCTGGCCCACCTCCAACGGCCACGTCTGCCCTCGAACGCGGGGGCAGCTGGCCAGCCGGAGAGCGCTAGCCCGACCCCGATCAGCCGGCGCGTGCTGGGTGCTCACGACAGGAGCTCCCCTCTTCCGGCGGCTGGCAACGGGGCGCGCCTTCTACAATTCAGGGGGATGGTGTCGCATTCGTTGCCCACGGTGGGGACAACCTACACCTACCAGTCGCTGGCCGTTGGTGACCCGACCAACTGCATCGGGATCTGCACCCTCTGGACCCCGCGGGAGAAGGTCGCCCGCCAGCTCGACCCCCGGGAGTACGGCCGGATCGGCAACCTCTACTCGCGCGACGGCATCAACCACATCGTGCGCAACGTCCTGGCCGACCCAGTGGTGCGCTACATCATCGTCTGTGGGGTGGACCTGACCGGGAGTGGGGAGGCGTTCCTCAAATTCGCGCGTGCCGGGATCGACGAGGACTACCGGATTATCGGCGACGTCGGCCGGATCGACCGCTCGCTTCCACGCGAGGCGATCGAGTTGTTCCGCCGCTCCGTGATGCTGATCGACCAGCGTGGCCCCATCGATATCGCGCGGCTGCGCGCGACGCTCCGCCGCCTGCCCCAGCTCCCCCCCTTTGGGCCGCCCCAGGTCTTTCCGCTGGCCGAGCCGCACGCCGAAGTGTTCCCCGTTGAGGGGCCGGGGTTGGTCGCCCGGGGCCGGCGGGTAGCCGACACCTGGGTCGAGGCGGTGCGGCTCGTGCTCCTCTTCGGCACGATCCAGCCAGGGCCAAGCGGCCAGCGCCAGAAGGACCTAGCTGACCTGCTCCTGGTGGTCAGCGACGAGCGCCCGGACGACCCCTACCTCCCCTCTTGGCTACCGGTGACGGCGCGCTATCTCGAGGAGATCGCCTATCCCCTGCTGCTTTCCCCTCTCCCACCGGAAGGGTTGCGCGATACCGAAGGGCAGCGCTTGTTCGCCGGGGCCGGTCACGACCAGGTCGAGGCGCTCATCCGCCACCTGCGCGAGCAGCCCACCAGCCACGCCGCGACTGCCACGCTCTGGGACCCGCGCCAGGACCTCACCGCCGCCACGGCACCCGCCCTCGCGTTGCTCCAGGCCCGGCGGCGGGGTGAGGAGCTGGTGCTCACCGCCTATTTCCGATCGCTGGATATCTACCGCTCCTGGCCGGAAGTCGCCTTCGCCTTGCGTCGCCTCCAGCAGCGGATTGCCAGCGGGGTCGGCCTGGCCCTTGGTCCCCTCACCACGCTCGTCCAGGCGGCCACCCTTGCCGACGACGCCTGGGAGCTCGCGCGCGACCTGCTGGAGCTGCGACGCAAGCGCACCCTCCGCCGCCCCCGCCAGGAGGAGCGCGACCCGCGAGGCTCCTTTGTCATCCGGGTCGAGGGCGGTGAGATCGTGGTCAGCCACTATTCGCCGGCCGGGGTGCGGCTCCAGGAGTTCCGGGGGCGGAGTGCGGCCGAGCTCTCCCGCCAGATCCAGCCGTTCTTCTCCCAGATCGACCACGCTCTCCACATCGGGGGGGAACTGGCGAAGGCAGAGCTTGCGCTCCAGCAGCCCGGCGTCGGCTACGTCCAGGACCAGCCGCTTCTCCTCCCCGGCAACACTACTCAACAGGCCGAAATCTAGGGGAAGATCGCTCGCCTGGCTGCAACCGCTTGAGGCAGCCGGTCCACTCGCCTATCCTCGCTCCTGGGAGGTGGGCAGGGCGCTGCGGGAGGCCACCCCGGGCAGCTCCGTGAGCACAGGAGATGGCGACCGACGAGCAGGCAATCACCCTTGGTCATCCAAGCTACCTCTGGCGCTACGGCCAGGAGCGGCGACTGCAGCTGATCCGTGCGGTCACGCCGCTCGAAGGGGGGCGCATTCTCGACATCGGCTGCGGTGTCGGGATGTACCTGCGCGCCTTCCGCCGCTTCAGCGACGAGGTCTACGGTGTCGAGTATGAGCAGGCGCGGGCAGTGGCAGCCGGTCGGGAGACCCCCACCGTCGCCCGCGCTGTTGCCGAGCAGCTTCCCTTCCCGGATACCACCTTCGACGTGGTTCTGCTCCACGAGGTGATCGAGCACGTCCGGAACGACCGCCAGACGGTCCGTGAAGCCCACCGGGTGACGAAGTGGGGCGGGGTGATCGTCATCTTCGCCCCCAATCGCCTGTTCCCCTTCGAGACCCACGGTGCCTACTTACCTGGCCGCGGCTATGTCTTCGGCAACATCCCCTTCGTCGGCTGGCTGCCGGACCCGCTGCGCCAGCGGTTCGCTCCCCACGTGCGGGCGTACCTGCCGGGTGAAGTCCGCCGCCTCTTTCGTGGCCTGCCGGGCGAGATAATCGTCGAGACGGCAATCTACCCCGGCTTCGATAACGTGGTCGCTCGCTGGCCTCGATTCGGCTGGCTGCTGCGACGGGTGCTCTATACGCTGGAGCGCTCGCCCCTCCGCTGGTTCGGGCTCTCGCACTTCGTGGTGGTACGGAAGCAGTTCTGATGCGCCGTCCCCGGTGTCCCGCTCCCCCCATGGCGCCCCAACGCCAGCGTGGCCGCTGGCGCTTGCTGCTAGGCCTCTTCCTCGTGCTCACGGGTGGGACGCTCCTGCTCGGGGCCTGGACCTATCAGGCGCTGGTCGGCACCCTCGCCCCACCGGGGACGCTCGTCCGGCGGGTGCCGCCCTCCAGCACCAAAATCTATGACCGGACGGGAAAGTTCCTCTTCGAGATCTTCGACCCGACCGGCGGCAAGCGCACGCTCGTCCCACTCGCCCAGATCCCACGGGCACTCCGCGAGGC
>JAILZB010000128.1 GCA_023512725.1 Chloroflexota bacterium
GCGTGTGGCTCGCTGGAGAGTCAACACGAGTGGCCATGCGCAGCCCTCCCCGGCACGGCAGCGTTCACCGGCCTGGAGGGCAGTATAGCACTCTCTCCGGACCTTCCCGCTTGCAGCACCAATGGGGCTCTTTTGGCGGTATCTACCAAAACGGCGGCCAACCGTTGCCGCTCGCCCGCGGCTGGCCTAAACCCTTCGCGGAAGGAGCTGACGGTCCCGGTGCTTGGCCGTCAGCCGGAGAGCAAGGAGGTCATCGATGCCCAAGGTGCTGATCCTCACTGGCGACGCGGCCGAGTCGCTGGAGGTGCTCTATCCCTATCAGCGGCTGCGCGAGGAAGGGTACGAGGTTCACATCGCCGCTCCCACCAAGAAGAAGCTCCAGTTCGTCGTCCACGACTTCGTCCCTGGCTTTGATACCTATACCGAGAAGCCCGGCTACACCTGGGATGCCGACCTCGCCTTCGCCGAGGTCGACCCCACCGAGTACGTGGCGGTGGTGATCCCAGGCGGACGCGCACCCGAGTACATCCGCAACGACCCCGACTTCCAGCGGATCCTGCGGCACTTCTTCCAGGCCAATCGCCCGGTTGCCCAGCTCTGCCACGCCGCCTTGACCCTCATTCCCCTGGGCGTCCTCGCGGGCCGGCGGACTGCCGCCTACCCCGCGCTCGAGCCCGAGGTGCGGGCAGCGGGCGCAGAATTTGTCAACCGCGAGGCCGTTGTCGACGGCATGATGGTTTCCGCCCGCGCCTGGCCTGACCATCCCGCTTGGATGCGCGAGTTCATCCGGCTGCTCCGCCAGCACGCGCCAGTCAGCCAGCCCGCCGGCGCCGCGAGCGCCTGAGGCGCACCGCACCCCGCTCGCAGCGCTACCCCCGGTCCACCAGCCGGCGCCAGGTCGCGCCCTGGCGCCGCTCGCGCCGCCACAGTAGGATTGCCCCAGCAGCGCGAAAGGCGAACCCCGCCGTGGAGCATCAGACGATCCAGCATCCGCTGCCAGGTCCCGCCGGCGTGGCCACTCATCCGGCCAGCCTGGAGGATGCCGTTGCCGGCGTTCCGGCACTGGCCGTGATCGAGCCGGCTGAGGTCGGCGAAGTCGCACGCACGCTTGCCTGGGCGAACGAGCATGGCGTGGCCGTCTTCCCGCGCGGTGGCGGGGCCCGGCTGGGCTGGGGCTGGCCACCGGCGCGGCCAGGCGTGGTGGTCACCACCTGCCACCTCACCGCCCTCCACGAGCACGCGTGGGCCGACCTGACGGTGACTGTCGCGGCCGGGATGACGTTGGCTGAGCTGCAGCGGGCCCTCGCCGAACGGCAGCAGTTCCTCCCCCTCGACCCGCCCTGGCCAGAGCGGACGACCATCGGTGGCCTGATTGCCAGCGATGACAGCGGCCCGCTCCGCTTGCGCTACGGCGGCGTGCGCGACCTGCTCCTGGGCGTCACCTTCGTGCGGGCTGACGGGGTTGTGGCGCGTGGCGGCGGTAAGGTCGTCAAGAATGTCGCGGGCTACGACCTGCCGAAACTGCTCACCGGCTCGCTCGGTACCCTCGGCCTGATCACCAGCGCGACCTTCCGCCTCCATCCGCTGCCTCCCAGCGACCTGACGCTGCGCTACGACACTCCCACCCCCGCCGAGCTCCTTCGCCAGGGGCTACGTTCACCCGTGCGCCCGGCTGCCGCGAGCGCCGTGCTCCGCCCGGCCGAGTCGTTCGCCATCTTTCGTCTGCTCGGCAGCCCGGCACGGGTCCAGCACGAGCAGGCACAACTGGTGAATGCCCTTGGCACACCGAGTGAGCGCCGCGAGGGCGACACCAGCGCGGCGTGCTGGCGTGCGCTCACCGAACTGCCCTGGCAGGGGGGCGCACCCGCCCTGGTGGCGCGCCTGAGCGTGCTGCCGAGCGAGGTCCCGACCCTCGCCCGACTGCTCAGGGAGAGCGGGCTGGTCGTGGCTGCCGTCATCCACGGCCACGGCCTCGCTTTCGTCCGCCTGGCGGGCGAGCCAGCCCAGCTCGCGAGCACCGTTGCGACCCTCCGGAGCACACTGGCTGCGCAGGATGGCTCGCTGGTTGTGCTCGAACTCCCTCCCAGCTTGCGTTCACAGCTTGACCCCTGGAACCTCCCGAGCGGATTACTGCCCCTGGTTGCGCGGCTGCGCGCCCAGTTCGACCCGCGCGGCGTGCTCAACCCGGGCCGACTGGTCCCGCTGGAGGAACGCCGATGAGGCCACACGCCCCCGGCTTTGACCCGCACCACCCCCCGGACCCGGCACGGATCGCCGAGTGCGTGCACTGTGGATTCTGCCTCGCCTCCTGCCCGACCTACCTGCTTTGGCACCGCGAGCCAGATTCCCCACGCGGCCGGATCGACCTGATGCGTAGCATCCACGAAGGGGTGATCGGCCTCACGCCCGAGACGGTGCGTTACTTCGATAACTGTCTCGGCTGCCTCGCCTGCGAGACTGCCTGCCCCTCAGGGGTCCAGTATGGCCTGCTGATCGAGCAGACCCGTGCCCAGATCGAGCGTCACGTTCCCCGCCCCCCTGGCGATCGCCTCGTCCGCTGGCTCATCTTCCAGCTCTTCCCCTCCCCGGAGCGGCTCCGCCGGCTGCTCCCGTTGCTCCGCCTCTATCGGGCCAGTGGCCTCCGCTCCGCACTCCATCGCCTCGGCCTCCTTCGGCTCCTGCCAGCACCGCTCCAGGCGATGGAAGCCCTGCTCCCGCCGCTCCCTCCGCGGGGTGTGGCGCCGCTGCCAGGGCACACCCCGGCCGTCGGGGAGCAGCGCCTGCGCGTGGGGCTGGTGAGTGGGTGTGTCCAGCGGGTCTTCTTTCCGCAGGTGAACCAGGCGACGGTCACGGTGCTGGCTGCCGAAGGCTGCGCAGTGGTTGTGCCGCCCCAGGGCTGCTGCGGTGCACTGGAGTTCCACGCCGGACTAGAGGAGCGGGCCCGCCAGCGGGCTCGGACGCTCGTCGCTGCTTTTGCCGCCACCCCGCTCGACCGCATCGTCGTCAACGCGGCCGGCTGTGGTGCCACCCTCAAGGCCTATGGAGCGCTGCTCGCGGAGGACGAGCGCTGGGCAGCGCCGGCAGCCCGCTTCGCAGCGGCAGTGCGCGATATCAGCGAACTGTTGGCCGAGCTTCCTCCCCGCGGGCAGTACCACCCGCTCCGGCTCCGCCTCGCCTACCAAGATGCCTGCCATCTCCAGCACGCCCAGCGCATCCGCCAGCAGCCGCGGGCGGTCCTGCAGCGCATCCCCGGCCTCGAACTGGTTGAACTGGAGGAGGCCGAAATCTGCTGCGGCAGCGCCGGAGTGTACAACCTCGTCAACCCGCTGCCCGCGCGCGAACTTGGCGACCGCAAGGCGCGCCAGGTCCTCGCCAGTGGAGCAGCGGCGCTCGCCAGTGCCAACCCGGGATGTCTCCTCCAGATCCAGAGTGCGCTCGCCCGCGTGGGGCGGTCCCTTCCCGCTTACCACCCCGTCGAGCTGCTCGCTGCCTCGTTGCGAGGAGCGCCGCTCGCGCGGGCACGCGGGTAAACGAGCGCTCTGGTATACTGGCCGCGCGCCCTTCCCAGTCGCCTGCTGGAGCAGCGGATGACGCCCTACACCTTGCTCCTCTCGCTCCACATTCTGCTGATCGCGACCTGGCTGGGGATGGATATCGGGCTGTTTACCAGCTCGTTCTGGGTCCGCAATCCTCGGCTGAGCCCGGAGACGCGCCTCGCAATGGGCCGCTTCGGCAGCCTGATGGATATGGGGCCACGGACCAGCCTGGTACTGATGCTGGGGGTGGGCATTCTCCTCTCCTACTACGGGGGCTGGGCGCTCGGCTGGCTACCGCAGCCGGTGGTCTGGCTGATCGTGCTGTTGCTGCTGGTCTGGCTCTGGGCGATCTGGCAGCAGTTTCTGGCGGTGCGCGATGCTACGGCGGGCAAGCCGCTGGGTGGCCGGATAGTGTTCTTGCGCCAGTTCCGCACCTTCGACCTCTACCTGCGGTTGGGGCTGGCACTCGTCATGATCGGGCTTGGGATGGCCAGCTTTCTCAACCTTCTCGGTGAGACCTACGGCTGGTTGAACACCAAGTTCATCCTGTTCGGTGTGATCTTGCTTAACGGGGTGGCGATCCGACTGGTCTCAGACGATTTTCCCATCGCCCTGGGCGAGATCGTCCGCCTGGGGTCGACCCCGGAGCGCGAGGCACGGCTGAACCAGGCTCTGACGCGCGCCTACCCCCTGGTGCTCGTGCTCTGGGGCCTCATCGTGGTGCTCCTGGTCCTTGGCGTTACCAAGCCATTCTGAGAGGCGGGTGACGCGCCGACAGGCAAGGTGGCGATCTCCTTGAGGAACAACCGAGATGAAAGCGGTCTACGTCCGTGAGTTCGGCCCTATCGAGGCGATGGAACTGGCCGACCTTCCCATCCCCACCCCGGGCCCCCGCCAGGTGCTGGTGCGGGTGAAGGCCTCGGGCGTCAACTTCGCCGAGACGCGGATGCGGGCGGGCACCTACAGTGGGCAGACCGCGCCGTTCGTGCTGGGCATGGAAGCGGCCGGGATTGTCGAAGTGGTGGGGTCGGAGGTGACGGAGTTCCAGCCGGGCGACCGGGTCTTTGGTCGAGCACGCGGGTCCCACGCCGAGTATGTGCTGTTCGACGCCGACCACCTGATCCCCCTGCCTGACTCCCTTACCTTCGAGCAGGGCGCGGCTATTCCGGTTGGCTGGCTGACGGCTTGGCACGGCCTGGTGACCCTCGCCGCAGTCCAGCCCGGCCAGCGGGTGCTGATCGAGGGGATTGCCAGCAGCGTGGGGAGCGCCGCCCTCCAGATCGCGCGGTGGCGGGGCGCCTGGGTGGCCGGTACGGCCAGCCGCGACGAGAAAGTCGCCCGCGCCCGGGAGTGGGGAGCGAACGCGGCCTATAACTACCTGCGAGAAGACTTTGTCGGGCGCGTGCGGGCCGACACTGCTGGCCACGGGGCGGATGTCAGCATGCTCACGATCGGGGGTGAGCACGGCGCCCGAACGCTTGCCGCGATGGCCGATGAGGGAACGGTGCTGCTGTTCGGGAGCACGGGTGGCCGCACGTTGCCGCTCGACCTGAACATTGGAAGCCGCAACCTTCGGCTCCTCAGCTTTAGCATCACCACCAGTCGCCGCTTCCTGCCCGAGACGATGGTCAGCTTCCGGCAGGTGGCGCTACCGCTCTTCGCCAACGGCCTCTTCCAGCCCGTAGTCGACCGCGTTCTCCCACTGGCTCAGGTGCGGGAAGCCCACCGCCTGATCAACGAGCGCACCCACTTCGGCAAGATCGTGCTGCGAGTGGACTAACCTGTGCGCCATCCGCACGCTCCCGGCCGCGCAGGGAGGACAGCACTCTCAGCGGGGCGTGCTCCCGTGCGCCGTGCTCACAGCGAGAGGCGTCCCAGCGCGCGGGGCGAACGGATCTGCGCGAGCAGCTCACTCGCTCGGCGGATGGTGTGCCCACCGCTGACCTTGGGTGAGGCGGCCCAGGTTTACGAGGCGTCACCGCCCACTTCGGTCCGCCCGGCCTGAGGCCTGGCGGTGGTTCGGCGCGGCGGGCGGTGCCGCTTCAGATCACGCCGGCGGCGCTCGCCTGGGCTACCACTGCTGGGTCAGCGGCCGATCCAGCCTCCGGGGCGAGCGTCGGTGGCTCGCCCCCCGGGCGCGGCACGAGGGCGTGGCAGGCCGCCTGATGGCCGGGCATTTTCTCTTCCAGCGGCGGGTACTGGGTGGCACAGATGGGCATCGCCCAGGGGCAGCGCGCGCGATAGTGGCACCCCGGCGGCGGGGTGATGGCGCTTGGGATCTCCCCGAGGGGTGCGCTCTTCTCCCGCCGCTGGCGCGGGTCCGGCCGGGGGATGGCAGCGAGCAGGGCCCGGGTATAGGGATGGAGCGGGGCCGACTCCACCCGTGACTTCGGCCCCAGCTCGACGATCTTCCCCAGGTACATCACCGCGATGCGGTCCGAGAGGTAGGAGACAATGCTCAGGTCGTGGCTGATGAACAGCAGGGTCAGCCCGAGCTGGGCCTGGAGGTCGGCCAGCAGGTTGATGACCTGCGCGCGGACTGAGACATCCAGGCTCGCCGTGGGTTCATCGGCCACGATGAACTCTGGCTGCAGGGCGAGCGCCCGCGCGATGCCGATCCGCTGGAGCTGGCCGCCGCTCACCTCGTGGGGGTAGCGGGCGGCGAACGCCTCCGAGAGCCCGACGAGGCGCAACAGTTCCAGTCCTCGCTGCTGCCGCTCGGCCCGGGTGCCAATTCCATGGACGGCGAGTGGCTCGGTGATGATATCGAGCACCGTTTTGCGGCGATTGACGGCACTGTAGGGATTCTGGAACACCATCTGCATCCGGCGTCGCAGCCGTCGCAGTGGCTCCCCCTCCAGGCGGGTGATGTCCTGCCCGTCGAACTCGATGGTGCCAGCCGTCGGCTCGTAAAGCCGGAGCAGGGTCCGTCCGACGGTCGTTTTGCCCGAGCCGCTTTCCCCGATCAGGCCGAGAGTCTCGCCCCGAGCGATCGCGAAGTCCACCCCATCGACGGCGTAGACCACCTGACGGCCGCGCAGCAACCGCTCGAGGGGGTTTTTCGTCACCACGAAGTGCTGCTTGAGGCCGCGCACGCGCACGAGCGGCGCCCCGTTCTCGGTCATGCGCTCGCTCCGATCGGCCCGGCGCGGTGGCGGTTCGCCGCGGCGACCGCCTGGCCGACGACCGCCTCATCGTACCAGTGGCAGAGGGCGTACTGCTCGCGACCGCTGGGCAGAAAGCGTGGGAGCTGCTCCTGACAGACAGGCCCCACCACGCGCTCGCAGCGCGGCGCGAAGGGGCACCCGCGGGGAGCTGCTGCCAGGTCAGGCACGTTGCCGGGCAGGGTGTACAACCGGTCACCATGGGCGGGAAAGCGCGGGATCGCGCGCAGGAGCTGGGCGGTATAGGGGTGGCTTGGCCGCTCGAACAGGTCGTAGAGCCCCGCTTCTTCCACCAGCCGCCCGGCGTACATCACGAGCACACGGTCGCACAGCTCGGCCACCAACGCCAGGTTATGGGTGACGAGGATCAACGCCAGCCCCAGCTCGCGGCGGAGGTCGCGCAGTAGCTGGAGCACCTGTGCCTCGATGGTGACATCCAGGCTCGTGGTGGGCTCGTCCGCCAGGAGGAGCGCGGGCTGGCCCCCAAGGCACGCCGCCGCGATCATGATACGCTGGAGCTGCCCCTGGCTGAAGTTGAATGGGTAGCTCTCCAGCTTGCCTTGCGCATCGATCCCCACGCGGCGGAGCATGCGGAGGATCTCGGCATCGTAGCCATCTGGCGGTGGCGCCGGGCGGTGGAGCTTGAGCACCCGCCGTAACTGGTGGCCAATCGTCAAGGCGGGGTTGAAGGCGTTGACGGGGTCCTGGAAGATCATGCTGATCTGGCCGCCCCGGACGGCGCGCCACTCCTCCTCGCTCAGCTCGCGCAGGTCTTGCTCCTTGAAGCGGAGGAGGGTGCTACTCACCCGACCAGGCGGCTGGATCAGCCCGAGCAGAGCGCGCAGCACGGTCGTCTTGCCGCTCCCACTCTCGCCGACCAGCCCGACCGCCTCGCCCGGGTACACCTGGAAGGAGACCTCCTCCACTGCCCGCACCAGCCCGCGGGGGGTGGGGTAGCTCACGCGCAGGTCACGGACTTCCAGGAGCGGCGCTGGCTTCACGGGCTGCGCTCCGCGCCCGGCTCGCTTGCCGCTTCGCCAACGATAGTACGCGCCCGCGGGTCGAGAGCATCGCGCAGGGCATCCCCCACCAGGTTGAAGGAGAGCACCGCCAACGCGATCGCCAGGGCGGGGAACAGCACCAGCCACCAGGCCCCGAGCAAGAGGAAGCGCCGGGCATCGGAGAGCATGGTGCCCCAACTGGCCTCCGGCGGCTGGACCCCTAGGCCGAGGAAGGAGAGCGCCGCCTCAACGGCAATCGCGACTGCCAGGGCAAAGGCAGCCTGGACGATCAGGGGCGCCTGAATGTTGGGCAGCAGGTTGCCGAAGAGCAGGTCGCGGGTGCGCGCCCCAAAGGAGCGAGCAGCCAGAATGTAGTCTTCCCGGGTCTCAGCCAGCACGCTCGCCCGCGCCACCCGCGCAAAGACCGGCATCAGCACCACCCCGATGGCGAAGGCGACGATCACGATGTTGGTGATGGTGATCGGCCCAAGCTCGAGGGTACGGGTGCCGAGCACACCCGAGAGCACGGCTGCGAGCACGATCAGGGGGAAGGCAAGGATGACATCCATCCCCCGCATGATGAGGGTGTCCAGCCAGGTCCCGCTGCGCAGCCCGGCGACCATCCCGGCGAGGGCGCCGACCACCAGAGCGAAGGCCACCGAGCCGAGGCTGACGAAGACGGAGACCCGCGAGCCGTAGAGGAAGCGGCTCAAGACGTCGCGGCCGAAGTTCTCGGTGCCCATCAGGTGCTCGGGGGAGGGCGGCCGCAGGCGAGCCGGCGAGAGGGCGGTCGGGTCATAGGGAGCTAGGAAGGGTCCGATGAGAGCCAGCAGCAAGATGAGGCTCACCCCGACCAGGCCGAACACTGAGAGACGATTGCGCGCCATCCGCTGGAGGAGATTCGGCCGGCGGAGCGGCGCTGCTACAGCAGGAGGAGAGGCAACAGTGGTGGTCGTCACGGGGACCTCATGCTGCCTGGCCCGTTTCGTAACCGGCACGGATCCGCGGGTTGATGATCCCGTAGAGCACGTCGACGATCAAGTTGATCATCACGAAGACGGTCGCGATGAACATCATCACCCCGATCGTTACCGGATAGTCCCGCAGGGTAAACGATTCGACGAGTAGCCGCCCAAGCCCAGCAATCCCAAAGACGCTCTCGATCACCACCGAACCGCCGAGCAGAAAGCCGGTGATCACGCCGAGTACGGTGAGGACCGGTAGCAGGGCGTTGCGTAAGGCATCCTTCCAGATGATCTCTCGCTCGGGAACGCCAAAGGCCCGCGCAGCGGTGATGTACTCCTGGTTGATCACCTCGAGCATGCTCGCACGGGTCAAGCGTGCGATGATGCCCACCTGCGAGAGCGCTAGGCAGAGGGCGGGGAGCAGGGTGTGGCGGAGGCTCGCCAGCGGGTTCTCGGTCAGCGACACGAACCCTTCGTATGGCCAGACGTTCGGCCAGACCCAGCCGAAGAGCAGGATCAGCAAGATCCCCACCACGAAGTTTGGCACCGAGATGCCGAAGAGCGAAACCACCCGGACGATCTGGTCCGGCAGCCGGTCCTGCTGGAGCGCTGCCCAGATCCCGAGCGGGAGGCCGATCACCACGATCAGCAGCAAGGCACCGAGGCCGATCTGAGCGGTGGTGGGCAGCCGCTCGGCGATCAGGGTGCGGACGGGCAGGCGGGTAGCGTAGGAGACGCCGAGGTCTCCTCGCACCACCTTACTGATCCAGATGGCGTACTGAGTGGGCAACGGCTGGTCCAGCCCGAGGTCCTTCCGGATGACCTCGATCGCCTCTGGGGTCGCATCGAGGCCGGCCTGGAGTCGGGCAGGATCCCCGGGCGAGAGGCGCAACAGCACGAAGGCGATGACCGAGATGAAGAACAGCACCGGCACCGAAAAGGCCAGCCGGGTGATCAGCAGCCGGACCATGATCCCTCAGGGGAGAAGCTAGAAGGTCAGTTTAGCCGATCCACGCCTCGACGAGCCCTTTCTGGTAGAGCAGTGCCGAGGGCTGATAGTTCTGGAGCGACTTTCCATACGCCTCGACGTAGCGGGCGGTCACGAACTGAATCTGGCCCGGGTTCTGGAGGTCACGCTCCTGGACTGCCCGCCAGGCCGCCGCCGATTCGTTCTCCAGTGCTGCCACCGCCTTGCGCAACAGGTCGTCCATCACCGGGTCGCTGTAGCTATTGAAGTTCGAGACGCCACCCGAGAGATAGCCCAGGTAGACGTAGTGCGGCGAATATCCTGAGGATACCTGCGCCGAGGCGAACAGGAGAAAGATGTCGTACTCCCCGCTCTGGAGCAGCTGGATGATCGCCGGCAGGTCCACCGGCGAGAGGCGGGAGGTCAGCCCGATCGCCCGCAGGTTCGACTGGACGATCGTCGCCACGTCGGCGATGTACGGCACGTTCTGGTAGGCGATGATGAACTCGCGGCCCGGCGGGTAGTTGGACTTGGCGAGGTAGTCCCGCGCCTTCGCGAGGTCCGGTTTGCTCCCGAAGAACGCACCTAGCTTCTCATCGAAGTACTGAGAGCCCGAGGAGAGATAGGTCGAGGCAGGGACTGCCGTGCCAGCGTACACCTGCTCGACGATCGCCTGGCGGTCGATCGCCCAGGCGATGGCAAGGCGTAAGTTGACGTCGTTGGTCGGCCGCCCTGGCGCAAAGGAGGGGTAGGCGAAGACGCGCACCGTACTCTCCGGCAACACGGCAACGTTCACCCCGCGGCTGCGCAGCAGGTCCAGCTGGTTGAGGGGCGGGAAGGGGAGGATCTGGCTCGTTCCGTTCGCGATATTCGTCACCCGCGCCGCGTTATCCGGGACGTTGCGGAAGATGACGCGGTTGAGATAGGGCTTGCCCTGGACGAAGTACTCCGGGTTACGCTCCAGCACCACCTGGGTCCCACGCTGCCAC
>JAILZB010000013.1 GCA_023512725.1 Chloroflexota bacterium
ACTCCCATCCCAGACGGGGGTTACAAAGCTAAAACTTTCGCCAGTTCGTACTTTTTTCGGTTGATGTCCTTGCGCCTTTCCACCGCTTCCCTAAAGGGAGTAAGGCGGATTTCGCCATCCACCTCGCCCACCGCTACCCCGCTGGCCCCGCTCAGCAAGGCGTCCACACACCCCGCCCCCAGGCGGCTCGCCAGCACCCGGTCTATGGCGGTAGGGCTGCCGCCCCGTTGGATGTGGCCCAGTACCGTGACCCGCGCCTCGATACCCGAACAGGCTTTTACATCTCGAGCCAAGGCCTCCGCTCCACCCTCATACCCGCCTTCGGCCACTACCACGATCGAGGAGCGCTTGCCCTTGGCGCTGGACTGGCTGATGACCTCCGCACAGACCGAGGCCGGGATGGGATCTTCGGGGAGGACGATGACCTCCGCACCGCCCGCGATGCCCACCTCGAGGGCGATAAATCCGGCGTGCCGCCCCATCACCTCAATGAAGAAAACCCGCTCGTGGCTGGCCGCAGTGTCGCGGATACGGTCAATGGCATCGAGGGCGGTGTTCACCGCGGTATCGAAGCCGATGGTAAAGTCAGTGCCGTACAGGTCGTTGTCAATGGTG
This sequence comes from Chloroflexota bacterium, assembly GCA_023512725.1. GTDB lineage: Bacteria > Chloroflexota > Dehalococcoidia > SpSt-223 > SpSt-223 > JANWZD01. Next base: position 616 of record JAILZB010000013.1, read on the forward strand.
CCGGGTGCCCCTACCACTGGGATATGGTGTTCCTCGAGGAGCTTGAGGGCTCCCCGGTAGCTGCCGTCCCCGCCGATGCAGACTAGGCCGTCTAGCCCAGCCCGGCGGAGATTCTCCGCAGCTTTGGCTCGGCCCTCAGGGGTTTTAAACTCCGCGCTGCGGGCAGTGAGTAGAATAGTCCCACCGCGCTGCAGGGTATTGGCTACGTCGCGCGGCCCGAGCGGGACAAAATCCCCTTCAATCATCCCTGCATAGCCCCGCCGAATCCCTATCACCTCGAGCCCATAGGCGGTTCCCGTGCGCACCACCGCCCGGATCGCCGCATTCATGCCGGGGGCATCCCCCCCGCTGGTGAACACTCCAATTCGTTTCATCTGTCCTCCGGTCGCTTGGCGCAAAACGCTCGACGCCCAACGCCAAATGAAGCCAGTTTACCCACTCACGTCGGCTTTGTGTGCAAGGGTATAGGCCTCGTTGCGGGAAATTCCCGCTTCCACCAAGGCCTTGACCAGATCTTTTCCGCTGAGCCCTTTGCCTTTGAAGTGCTCGAGCAGTTCTTCAGGGTTTTGCGTTTCGCGTTTAGCGTCTTGCGCCTTTGGCCCTAACACGATCACAAACTCCCCCCTGGGCTCACGGAAGTGCTCCTGCGCGGCTTTGAGGCTTCCTCGCCAAATCTCCTCGTGCAGCTTGGAAAGTTCGCGGGCCAGGGCTACCGGGTGCTCAGGTCCGTAAAGCTTTGCCAGGTCTTCCAGGGTCTGTTGCAGGCGGTGGGGGGCCTCGTAGAGCACTACGGTGCGGCCTTGGGCCATCTGCTCGAGCCGGGCTTTGCGTTCGGAGCTTTTCTGTGGCAAAAAACCCTCAAAAGCAAAGCGGGCGGTGGGCATTCCGGAGGCCACTAAAGCCGGGATCAGCGCGGTGGGGCCAGGCAACACCTCGAGCTGCCAGCCCTCCCGCACCGCCAGCGCCACCAGTTCCGCGCCGGGGTCGGAGATGCCGGGGGTTCCGGCGTCGGTGGCATAGGCCACGTAGCTGTACCCCGCGAGCAGGTTCTTAGCCCGACTTAGGGTGTGTTGGTCGAGCCGCACCATCTTTTTGTGGAGGCCGTAATGTTGGAGCAAAACCCCGGTGCGGCGGGTATCCTCACAAGCTACGACGTCCGCTTCCCTAAGCACCCGCAGGGCCCGCAGGGTGATGTCCTCGAGGTTGCCGATGGGTGTAGGTACCAACACCAGCCGCATAGGCCCTATCTTACGGGCTCGAGGTCCCCACCCCGCGAAGCGCCCCCAGAGTTTCCTCGCTCACCACGGGCAACCCCACTCTTCCTGCCAGGTAAGCGCCACGTCGGGCAAGGCGGGGGTCACGTCCTCGCTGAAGGAAAACTTGCCCGGCACATAACGCAGCGCCACTATTACCGCCGCGAATTCCCCCCCTATTTGCAGGGGGCTGGTGGTAGCCTGCAGCTCGAGCCGTCCGGGCAGATCCCAGGGCAGACCGGTCCAGCCGCGCAGACCCAGGCTCGTGGCCAGCCGGAACACGAACGGGCGGAAGCCCACCCCCTGTACCACCCCGCGGACCTCGACGATGCGCGCAATGAGCAAGCTCTGGTCGAGAACCGTATCCAGCAGATCGAGCGGATGTTGCGCACGGCCCAGATTATCGACCAGCCTGCAGGACCGAAGACGACCGTTGGGATCGGCTCGACTGTCACCGTCGTCGATGCGGAGGGGGAAGAGGAGACCTATACCATTGTGGGGAGCGCCGAGGCGAACCCCCGTGCCGGCAAGATCTCGAATGAATCCCCCGTGGGGCGGGCGCTGCTTGGGCGCAAGGTCGGGGACCAGGTCGAGGTCCTGACCCCTGCTGGCGTGCAGAAGTTCATCATCCGGCTGATCACCTGAGCGCACCATCCCAGGCCGGAGCGCTCCCCTTATCCCTGTGGTGGCCTCGCTTCCCGCGGGGGGACTGAACGCATGTCGGACGTCGCCGAACAGATCGCGCAGCGGCGGGCCAAGGTTGCTGCCCTCCGCCGGGCCGGGATCACTCCCTATCCTGCCCACTTCCACCGGACCCATACCGCGGCGGAAGCGAGAGCAGCCTACACCCAGGCTCCGACGGCCGCCACCCCCGTGGTAGTCGCCGGGCGGATGGTCTCGCGCCGGATCATGGGCAAGGCCACCTTCGCGCACCTCCAGGACTGGTCCGGCCGGATCCAGCTCTTCGCGCGGCAGGACCACCTCGGCGAGGCGGCCTACGAGCAGTTCCTCGACTTCGACCTGGGCGACATCCTCGGTGTAGCCGGCACCCTGATGCAGACCCGTACGGGGGAGATTACGGTCGAGGTGCAGCAGGCGCAGCTGCTCGCCAAGGCACTCCATCCCCTGCCCGACAAGTGGCACGGCCTGACCGATGTCGAGAAGCGCTACCGCCAGCGCTACCTCGACCTGATCACCAACGAGGAGACCCGGCGCATCGTGCGCCTGCGGGCCCAGGTGATCCGCGCGCTCCGCCAGTTCCTGGACCAGCGTGGCTTTCTCGAGGTCGAAACGCCCGTGCTCCAGCAGGTGCCTGGGGGGGCGGCGGCGCGCTCCTTTGTGACCACCTACGAGGCGCTGGACACGACAGTGCACCTGCGGATCTCGCTCGAGCTTTACCTCAAGCGGCTCCTGGTCGGTGGGGTCGACAAGGTGTATGAGCTCGGCCGGGTCTTCCGGAACGAGGGGATCTCCCACAAACACAACCCCGAGTTCACCTTGCTGGAGTGCTACCAGGCCTACGCCGATTACCTGGATGTCCTCCAGCTCGTGGAGGAGCTGCTGGCGTTCGTGGTCCAGGAAGTGCACGGCACGTTGCAGGTGCCGTTGGGAGAGGCAACCCTCGATTTCACCCCGCCTTGGCGGCGTGAGACCCTGCGCGAGGCGATCTTGCGCCGGACAGGGATCGACTTCCAGCAGTACCCCGACGCCGCCTCCTTGCGCGAAGCGATGCTGGCCCGCGGGTTGCCAGCGGACCCCGCGTTAGGGCGGGGGAAGCTGATCGACGAACTGCTGGCGACGTACGTCGAACCGACCCTGGTGCAGCCCACCTTCTTGCTCGATTACCCGGTCGAACTCTCACCGTTGGCCAAGCGCAAGGAAGACGACCCGACCCTGGTCGAACGGTTCGAGGGCTTCGTTGGGGGCCTCGAGATTGCGAACGCCTTCAGCGAACTGAACGACCCCGAGGAGCAGCGCGCGCGCTTCGAAGAGCAGCTGGCAGCGCGCGCTGCGGGCGATGAAGAGGCCGAACTGCTCGACGAAGACTTCCTCCTGGCCCTCGAGTACGGGATGCCGCCAGCAGGCGGCCTCGGGATCGGGGTCGACCGGCTGGTGATGCTGCTGGCTGGCGCGCATTCGCTGCGCGAGGTCATTCTCTTTCCTCAGCTCCGCCCGACCAGTCGCTAAGGCCACGGGCGGTACACTTCTGGCAGCACGAGGCGAACGATGCTCCCACTGGCGGTGTTGCGCGAACAGACGGAGATGGTCCGGGAGATGCTGCGGCGGCGCGGGACCGCGGCCCCCCTGGATGAGATCCTGGCGCTCGATGAGCGCCGGCGCGCGGTGATTGCGCGGAACGAAGCCCTCAAGCAGCAGCGGAACGAGGTCAGTCGCCTGATCGGCCGCGAGAAAGAACGGCTGGCCGAGCTGCGCGAAGAGATGCGGCGGGTCAGCGAGCAGATCAAAGCGCTTGACGACGAGCAGCGCGCCATCGAGGTACAGCTGGAGGACTTGCTGCTGCGGGTACCGAACATCCCCCACGCCTCGGTGCCCATTGGCTCCTCGGCCGACGAGAACGTGGTAGTGGCGCAGTGGGGCGAGCGGCCGCACTTTCCCTTCGCCCCGAAGCCTCATTGGGAGATCGGCGAGGCGCTCGGCATTCTCGACCTGGCGCGGGCGGCCAAGATCAGCGGCTCCCGCTTCGTCCTCTTACGCGGCCTGGGGGCGGCCCTCGAACGCGCGCTCATCACCTTCATGCTCGACCTCCACATCCGCGAGCACGGCTATCTCGAGGTCTGGCCGCCCTATCTCGTCGAGCGGAAGGCGATGGTTGGCACCGGGCAGCTCCCGAAATTCGAAGGGGACTTCTACCAGACGCAGGATGGGCTCTCGCTCATCCCGACCGCTGAGGTGCCCGTGACCAACCTCCACCGCGAGGAGATCCTGGAACCGGGCCGGCTGCCGATCCGCTACGTCGCCTATACCCCCTGCTTTCGCACCGAGGCCGGCGCGGCCGGGCGAGATACCCGCGGGCTGACGCGTGTCCACCAGTTCGACAAGGTCGAGCTGGTCAAGTTCACCGAGCCGGAGACGAGCTACGAGGAGTTGGAAGCGCTGACGCGCGATGCCGAGGCCGTGCTGGAACGGCTTGGGCTCCCGTACCGCCGAGTCCTGCTTTGCACGGCGGACCTCGGCTTTGCCGCAGCCAAGACCTATGACCTTGAGGTGTGGATGCCGGGGCAGGACCGCTACCTGGAAATCTCCTCCTGCTCGAACTTCGAGGCGTTCCAGGCCCGCCGTGCCCGTATCCAGTTCCGGCGCACGGCAGAATCGCGGGCCGAGTATGTCCACACCCTCAACGGCTCGGGGCTGGCGGTCGGTCGGACCTTCGCAGCGATCCTGGAGAACTACCAGCAAGCAGATGGGAGCGTAGTGGTGCCGGAGGCCCTGCACCCCTATCTCGGCTGCGAACGCATCTGCGCCGCCTGAGCGCTACCGGCCTGGCCCCGCAGGGCAGGCACGCGGAGCGTCCCTAGTCGCTCAGGGAGGCCGGGCTCGGCTCTTCGCTCGGGGCAGGTGGGCAACGGGTGCCACAGTCGGGGGGGGCCTCTCGGTGGGCTAGACGACCCGCGCGCGGGCGGTGCCCACGGTCACCCGCGTGCCATCGGCCTTCTCGGCCCATACCCGGAGGAGCGCCGTTTCGTTCTCGACCCGCACGAGTTCGCCCCAGGCGAAGAGGCGCTCACCCGCGTAGGTGCGTGCGATAAAGCGGACATCCACTGCCCCACCAACGAGGTAGCCGCGGCCGAAGTGCTCGGTGAGCAAGCGCGAGAGGAGGCCGAACGAGAGCGCCCCCTGGGCGAGCGGTCGGCCGCCTTCGCGGGCAAGGGCAGGGTCGGTGTGGGCATTGCGCTCCCCTGGGCCTTCAAACTCCGCCATGCGCTCCAGGGTCACTTCGTAGCTCAGCGGACCGATAGTCTCCAGCGCAGGGCCCGCCAGCTCCTCGCGGGGTTCGCTCGGCTTCTCGGGAAACTGGGCGGCTTCCTCGGGCGTGAGGCCGAAGGCCCAACTTTTCCAGTGGCGTTGGACGACCACCCCTTCGCAGGAGGCTTCCAGCCGGTAGAGCACGTAGCCTCGGCCACGGCGCACGAACTTGTCGAACACGTCCCCGCGGACAACCAGCGGCTGCCCGACGGGGATCGGTGCTAGGTTCTCCAACACGTACCGCGCAAAGCCGCCCGGGAGGGTGGCGCCGGGCGACTGCCCGATGAGATAGCGTCCTAAGAACATCTGACTGGGGTAGTAGAGGATCGAAGGCGGGGCAATGGCGAAGCCCCAGGGTGAAGGGCCGCGGTACCAGGGGTGGTTGTCGTCGTAGAGGCGGCTCCAGCGCGCGATGTCCTCCGGAGTGATGATCACCTGGTAGGGGCCGCGCGGGCCCAGCGTGATGTCAAAAAACGAGACGTCCGGCGCTGAGCTCGACGGGCCGATCTTCTGGGTCGCAGGTAGGGTCTCCATCGTTTCCTCCCGGCAGGGCTCCCGACCAGTGTATACCGGTAGCTCCCCGCGCCAGAGTCATCGGCGCTTGCCCGCCCGCCGAATCTATACTGAGAAGGCCCGGTGCAACCGGCCGGGCGAAGGGGAGGTAGTGGGGTTCTGGCGTGCTTCTTCCGCTCGCCGGGTGCGACGTGCGCGCGCGGCGAGCTTGCTTGCTACCCTGCTGGTGGCGCTGCTGCTCCTGACGGGCCAGGCCGAGCGGGTAACCGGAGCGAGCGGAAGGCCCTCCCCGGTGGTCGCGCCGGCCCAGGCGGCGCCTGCGGCGACTGACCGGGTGCTGGTCCGGTTCCGGCCGAATACTACCCCCGCGCGGACGCTCGCTTCCCTCGGGCTTGCGCCGGCCAGGGAGCTCCCGGCGCTCGGGGTGCACGTCCTCCCCGTCGACTCGAGCCGGGTGGCGAGCATTGTAAGCCAGCTGCGGGCCTCACCGGCGGTGGAATTCGCCGAGCCGGACTACCGCCTCAGCATTCTCGACCAGCCCTCCGGGCGCGCGCTCGATGCCGACGATGGCCGCGAGCTCACGAGTGGGAGCCCCCTCACCGGGACGGTCAGCCCGGCCGACGAGAGTGATAGCTACTTCTTTAGGGCCACGGCGGGCCAGCGCGCGACGCTGCGGATGAGCCGTCTCAGCCTCTCCCTCGATCCCTACCTCCGGCTCTACGACCCGACTGAGCAGCTGATCGCGAGTGATGATGATTCTGGCGGCGACCTGAACGCGCTGCTCTGGCGCCTGACACTCCCGCTGAGCGGGCGTTACCGGGTGGAAGCGGCGAGCTTCGCCCAGGCATCGAGCGGGCCGTATGAGATTGCGCTCACACTCGAAGAAGCCCCAACGCCGACGACCACTCCCACCCCGACGCCCGCCCGCTCCCCTACAGCCACGCCGACCGCGAGCCCGCCGCCAAGCACTTCCCCCCTCCGGCCGAACGACCCGGCCTTTCAGGCTGGCCAGCAGTATGGTCTGAGCCGGATCCGCGCGCCCGAGGGCTGGGGGTACAGCACCGGCAGCGAGAGCATCATCATCGCCATTGTCGATACCGGCGTCGACCTGAGCCATCCCGATTTGGCGAGCAAGATCCTGCCCGGCTATGACTTCGTCAACGCTGACCCGACACCCCAGGATGACCACGGTCACGGGACCCACGTGGCCGGGATCGCTGCGGCAATCACGAACAATGGCCTCGGCATCGCAGGGGTCTCCTGGGGTGCGCGGGTGCTGCCGGTGAAGGTGCTGGACGCGCGCGGCTCGGGCTACACCTCCGATGTCGCGGCGGGGATCGTCTGGGCAGCTGACCGTGGCGCGCGGTTGATCAACCTCAGCCTTGGCGGGCCCGCTTCGACGACCCTCCGGGAGGCGGTCAATTACGCGGTGGGCAAGGGCGCGCTGGTGGTAGCGGCGGCCGGCAACAGTGGCAATTCGACGCCCAACTACCCGGGCGCGTACCCGGCAGCGATCAGTGTTGCCGCGACGGACAGTACAAATCGGCGGGCTTCCTTCTCGAACTTCGGGCCGTTCGTCGACCTGGCCGCGCCGGGCGTCAGCATCTATTCGACGGTCCCGACCGGCTCGTGTGACCTCTGCCACCCGAGCGGCTACCGTGCGCTCAGTGGCACCTCGATGGCGACGCCGATGGTGGCGGGGGTTCTGGCCATCCTGGCCGGGCTCGCGCCGGAGGCCAGCCCGGCGGGGCTGCGGGCGGCCGTCGAGCAAAGTGCCCTCGACCTGGGCCCGGCCGGGCGGGATGACGAGTACGGGTTCGGGCTGGTCCAGCTGGATGCCGCTATCCGCACCTTGCGGCCCGACCTCGCCCCGGCACCGACCGCCACCCCCTCTCCCACCCCAACGGTCAGCTCCTCTACCCCGACGGCGACGCCGACCGCCATGCCTACTGCTACCGCCACGCCAACCGCGCCCTCTCCCACCCCAACTGTTCCTTCCGTTCCGGGAGCGCCGAGCTTCACTCGCCTCTCGCCCAGCCAGGGGGTCACCAGCCAGCCGCGGGAACTGCTCATCGAGGGAGCGAACTTTCTGCGGACCACGACCGCCAGTCTCCGTCACACCAAGAGCGGTGCTGTGGTGGGGCTGGCCAACGTGCGCATCCTGGACCCCTCGCGGCTACTGGGGACGGTGCCGGCTGGCATCGCCAGCGGGAGCTACGACCTGCTGCTCGTGAACCCGCCAGCCGCAGAGCTGGTGGTGAGGGAGGCCTATCTCGCGCGTGACCCGCTGGCCGAAGACCTCTCCGTAACGAGCGATGACCTCTGGACGGTGCCCGCGCGGGTGCTAACGGGAGCACTGGTCCAACTCGGAGCGACAGTCCAACGGCGGGGTGAAGCACCCCTCACGGTTCCCTTGCGCTTCCTGCAAGGCGAGACGGTCATCGGTGAGGCCAGGGTGCAGTTGGAAGAAGGTCGCCGGGTCGGCTGGGTGGGGGTGCCTTGGAACGTCGACGGAGGGCCAGGCCCACGGAGCGTGACCGTGGTCGTCGACCCGGAGGGGAGTCTGCCCGAGGCCTCGAAAGCGAACAACCAGGCCAGCCGCACCGTCCATGTCGTTGCTGCCAGCGGGGATACGACCCCGCCCCTCGCCACCAGCCTGCGAGTGAACGGCGGCGCGACCCAGGTGGTGACGACCACCGTCCGGCTAGAGTTCAGTGGCCAGGATGAGCCCGGCGGCAGCGGGTTGCGCTGGCTCCTGATCCGGGAACTCGGCCTGGATGCTGTGGCGGGCCGCTGGGTCATCCTCCAGCAGACGGGCTGGCAGCTGTACTGTTCTTCCCGCTTCTTCACCCTAACTGAGCAAGCTGGGGCGCGGGTGCTCCAGCTCTACCTGGCTGATGGCGCGGGCAATGTCTCCTTATCGCCAGCGAGCGCTACGTTCGACCTGGTGCTCCCCCAGGATCGGCTCCTGGCCGGGCAGGTACGCCTGTATCGCCCCCTGCTGCTGGCAGGCCAGCGGCTGTTCTTCCGGCTGGTGCCACGGGAAGGCGAAGTCCGCCTCTACGTTTGGGATCCCGCGGGCCAGCTGGTCCTGTTCCATGCCGGGGGTGCCAGCGCGACGGAAGGGGTGATCACAGCAGCGCGCGCAGGGCAGTATCAGGTCGAGGTTGAAGCGGTCCAGGAAACCGCCTACGCGCTGACGCTGCTCCCTGCCGAGACGGCGGGCTCCTCTCCTACCGCCGAGAGCACGCCGACGCGGACAGCGCCGCTCGTCGCCGTCCAGCTCGAGCCAGCACCCGGGGCGATCATTCCTCCCGGAAGCCCCGCCGCTGAGGGAGAGCAAACGATCGTCATCCCCGTTGTCGCCCAGCGCACCGCTCTGGCCCCCTGAGCGGCTGCCGGCTACCCGAGCCCGACACGCGTCGGGAGACGCTAGAATTCTGGCAGGCCCCCGTAGCTCAGTGGATAGAGCGGTGGTGTCCTAAACCATGCGCGCAGGTTCGATTCCTGCCGGGGGTACCGGAGAGAGCACTCCCAGACCGCCGCGAAAGGAGCACCATGGACCGCCCTTCCGCTTCCCACACCCCTGCGGTTCCCACCACCACCCCGGAGGCCCTCGCCCGGCGTCAGGCCGCGCGCAAGCAGCTGGTCAAGAAGGGGCTGGTGCTGGTGAACACTGGTCTAGGCAAAGGCAAGACGACGGCGGCGTTCGGAGTCCTCTTTCGCGCCTGGGGGCGGGGGATGCGCGTCTGCGTCATTCAGTTCCTCAAGCACCAGAACGGCAACTGGGGTGAAGTGCGAGCGGCGAAAAAGCTGGGCATCGAATGGCTGCGGATGGGTGATGGGTTCACGTGGACGTCGCCCGACCTCGATGAGACCGTCGCCAAAGCCCGCCACGCCTGGCAGCAGGCCCAGGAGCGGATCGCGAGCGGGAACTATGACCTGATCGTGCTCGATGAATTCACCTATCCGCTTGCCTACGGCTGGATCCCGACCGACGAAGTGATCGCCTGGCTCCGCGAGTATAAGCCGCCCATGCTCCATTTGATCATCACCGGGCGGTACGCGCCCCCTGCGCTCGTCGAGTTTGCGGATACCGTTACCGACATGACCCCGGTCAAGCACGCCTTCGACGCCGGCATCCGCGCCCAACCAGGGATCGAGTTCTAGTGGGCCTCACCGCACTGTCAGGAGCAGACGGACACCGACGGCAAGCAGCGCGACCCCGAGCAAGCGGATGATGAGCGAGCCGCCTAACCGGCGCGAGAGCCGAGCGCCAAGCTGGGCACCGGGAACGACCCCCAACGCTAGCAGCACGGTGCGCCCCAACCTGCTGCCAGGATGCAGCTCCCCATTCAGGAAGTGCACAACGCTGCCTGCAAAGGCCATCACTGCCAGGATGAAGTGACTGGTTGCCGTGGCTAGGTGGACGGGGAAGTGGAGCAGCTGCACCAGCGCAGGCACGTGGATGATGCCACCGCCGATCCCAAGCAGGCTGGAGACGAACCCCACCACCAGCGAGAGGGCCAGGCCGAGGGGGAGCGAGAAGGCGAACTCGTGGCGCACCCCGTGTGCATCGATGAGCACCCGCCGCATCAGCCCCACCTGAGCGAGCGGTGAAGCAGTGGGCGAGGGGGCTGGCCGCAGAATGATGAACAGCGCCAACACGACGAGCGTCAGGCCGAAGATCAGGTCAAAGGTGCCCCGCGGTAGGGCGTTCACCACCAGCGCACCGATGACCGCGCCGGGAACGGTGGCAGCGGCAAAGAGGAAGCTAGAGCGGTAGTCGATCCGGCGCTCGCGCGCGTAGGCGATCGATCCAGAAAGGGCGTTGCAGCAGACCACGGCGAGCGAGATCGCGGTGATGGTTGCCGGGCGCTCCTCGGGATAGAGCAAGAGTAGCACCGGCACCAACACAAAGCCGCCGCCGGCACCGATCAGGGTGCCATAGGTCCCCACCACAAAGCCGAGGGGAAGTAACACCCAGCTAGCGATAGGCACGCCCTTCCTCAGACGAGCCTGGTAGCAGCAAGGGGAAGATAGCAGGTCGGGGGAGCTGAGTGCTCATCAGTCCGCCGTGGCGGTCGGATCAGAGCCGGCCGGCGATATGTCCGAGCTGGACCTCTTCGACCACCGCTTCCGCCGACCCTTCGACCAGGGTGGCGATCGTTGCGCCGACGACCTCGGGAGAGAGCATCCGCTGGCGGTTCCAACGGCCAGGCACGCCCTCCCATAAGGGGGTATCGATAGCGGCGGGGAGCACTGCCGTCACGCGGACCCCGCGTGGACGCAGCTCCTCGCGCAGGACGTTCGTTAGCTGGAGCACCCCAGCCTTGGCCGCGCTGTAGGCAGCCCAGCCGGGAAAGGCCTGGCGGGCTGCCACCGAGACGACGTTGACAATAATGCCACCCGCCGGGAGCCAAGGCAGCGTGTGCCGGCAGGTGAGGAACACACCGGTGAGCACGCCGGCCAGCTGAGCATTCCAATCGGCAAGGGTGATCTCCGCGAACGGGCGGACGAAGGCGCTCCCGGCCGTGTTGATGAGGGCATCGATCTGGCCACCGATGGCAGCGGCAGTCGCGACGATGCGGGCGACTTCTTCCTCCCGGGTGATATCCCCCGGGGCGAGGACGGCACGCGCTCCGCGGGCCTGGACCTCAACAGCCAGCTGGGCGAGCACCTGCTCGTTGCGACCGGTAAGCACCAGGCAGCGGTCGGGGTGGGCCAGCGCTCGCGCCGTGGCAGCGCCAATGCCGCCGCTCGCCCCAACGATCAGCGCGACCTTCACCGATGCTCGCCCGCCACGCGCACGAACCCCATGAACTCCGAGCGGGCAGCCGCGCTCGTCTTGAACAACCCGCGCAGCGCTGAGGTGACCATCCGGGCGTTGGGTTTCTTGATCCCGCGCATCACTGCGCAGAGGTGGATCGCTTCGATCGCCACGGCCATCCCCTGCGGCTGGATCGCCTCGTTCAGGAAGTCGGCGATCTGGACGGTCAGCCGCTCCTGGACCTGGAGGCGACGTGAGAACATCTCGACGATGCGCGGGATCTTGCTCAGGCCGATCACTTTCCCCTGGGGGATGTACGCGACGTGGGCGACGCCGTAGAACGGTAAGAGGTGGTGCTCACAGAGTGAGTAAAAGTCGATGTCGCGCACCAAGACCATCTCATCGTAGCTGACGTCGAACACGGCACCGTTGATCAGGGCGGCCGGGTCGATGTGGTAGCCAGCGGTCAGCTCGGCGAACATCCGGGCGACGCGCTCGGGGGTCTTGGCCAGGCCGTCGCGCGTTGGGTCTTCCCCGATCGCGGTCAGGATTGCCGCCACGGCGCGTTCGATCGTCGGGTCAGCGGTGAAGGTCAGCCCTTCCAGCCGACCGGGGCCGTTGGGGTTAGGGTATGTGGGCATGGGGGGGTCCTTCGTAGTGAAAGCGATTGTTCGGTGTCTCCCAGAGCGTCAGGCGGGTGAGGCCGTTCAGCCGCGGTGCGAGCGCCTCCCACAGCACCTGGAGCAGGTGTTCCCCGGTGGAGGGGCAATCGGCGAACTCGGGGAGCTCGCGCTCAAGATGGTGGTGGTCGAAGCGCTCCAGAACGGCAAGGACCTCGCGGTCGAGCGTCGCCAAGTCGGTCACCATGCCCGTCGCCGGGTCGAGTGCTCCCGCTACGGTCACTTCCAGCCGGTACTCATGGCCGTGGCCATTGGGGTTGTTGCACTTGCCGTACAGCGCGCGGTTCGCTTCGTCGGAGAGGGCGGGGGTATGCAAGCGATGGGCTGCAGAGAACTGGTAGCGCCGGCTGAAGGTACCCTCCACTTGCCCAGCGTAGTCGGACCAGAGGTCGGCCTGTTCGTAGAGGCGGAGGTGGTCCAGACGGCAATTGGTGGGCAGCTGCGGCGCGATCTGGCCCCAGAGCACCCGGACCAGGTTCTCGGTCGTTGGCTGCTGCTCCTGAAAGTAGGGCGTGTCGTCGTTGAGGTCTTTGTGGTCAAACTGCTCGAGCACGCCCGTCACAATCGCCTTGAGGTCGGTCAGGTTGATCACCATCCCGGTCGTCGGGTCTGGCTCGCCAGCGACCGTGACCTCCAGGCGATAGTTGTGACCGTGGGGGTGCGCTGCCTTGCCGAAGACGCGCGCGTTCTCGGCGGGGGACCAGTCGGGGCGCCAGTAGCGATGCGAAGCCGAAAATTCGAAGCGGCGGGTGACCCGGACCATCGTTCCTCATGGTGGCAGACGCGGCCTCAGCATGGCTGCGCCGCCAACAGTTAATCTTTATACCATGCTGGGCCAAGCGGGGTCGGCGTTGGCCCCGCAACGGAGCACGCCGTGCGGATCGTTCTGGTCGACTCCTGGCTTCCGACAACCGCGGCAGGGACGGGCACCACCGCGGGCATCCGTGGCCTCCGCGCTGGCCTCCTCGCCCTAGGCCACGAGGTTGTCACCCTCCGGCCACAGGGAGCACCGCGTGGCTCGCTGACCCTCCATCGGCTGCTGTTCAACCTCGCGGTGCCGCGCGTGATCGCAACGGTTCCGGCGGACCTGGTGATCGGCTTTGACTTCGATGGCTTTCGCTGGGCCGGCCAGCGGCGGACGGTGCCCTACGTGGTGAGTATCAAAGGGGTAGCGGCGGAAGAGCGACAGTACGAGCGCGGGTGGGTGCGTGCCCTCTTCGGGCTGTTCGCCGCCCTGGAGGGACTGAACGCGCGGCGTGCCGACGGAGTGGTGGTCACCAGTCGCTACTGCGCCGAGGCGGTCGTGCAGCACTACCGGGTGGACCCCGTCAGGCTCCGGATCGTTCCTGAGGGGATCGACCTGGCGCGCTGGCGCCAGCCGTTGCCAGCCGCTGGCGATGGCGCCACCATCCTCTGCGTGGCGCGGCAGTACCCGCGCAAGCGAGTGGCGGACCTGCTGCACGCGCTGGTGGCGGTGCGGCGGGAGGTGCCCGCTGCCCATGCGGTGATTGTCGGTGATGGGCCTGAGCATGCGGCGCTGCGCAAACTCGCTGCCCAGCTGGGTCTGGAGGGAGCCGTCCGGTTTACGGGTGCCCTCAGCGATGAACAGGTCCAGGCCTGCTACCGCCAGGCCGACCTGTTCTGTCTGCCGAGTGTGCAGGAAGGGTTCGGGATCGTCTTTCTCGAAGCAATGGCGAGTGGCCTCCCGATCGTCGCTACGACAGCAGCAGCGGTTCCAGAGGTGGTGCCCGCCGGGCGTGCCGGGCTGCTCGTGCCGCCAGGGAATGTGCCAGCGTTGGCAGAAGCCCTGACGAGCTTACTCGGCGCTCCCGACCAGCGCCGCGCGTTCGCCGCCTTCGGCCAGGACTACGTGGCCCGCTTCGACTGGCCGCTGGTAGCGCAGCACTTGCTTGCCGAGCTGGAGCGGCCTGCGTCGGTCAGCGGGCAGCGATGAAGGAGCAAGGAGCAGCCTCGCGACGAGCGAGCGGGCGGCGCCTCTTTCTGCTCGCCCTGATGCTCCTGGTCTTCCTTACGATGGTCCTGCCCTGGGGAGGGGAGCGGTTAGCAGCAGCGACGGAGGGAGCGCTCCCCCTCGACCTGACCGGGTCGCTCTCCCCCGACGGGACCCACGCCGTGGTGGAGCGCCTCGGGCCGACGGGGCGACGCGAAGCTGCGCTGCTAGTGCCCCTCCTCGGCGGGCTAGGAGGGGGGCTCATGGCCCTGCTGCTACGGACGCTGCTCGCCTGGCTTCTTGGTCAGGTGCTCCCGCCGCGGCATCCCCTTCAGTACCTCGCCGTGCTCCCGTTCCTCGCGCTCGCGGCGGCGGTGGCGGCGGGCGTGGGGCTGGTGACGATCCTGCTTGCCTTCCCCCAGCGGCTCGAAGGGGTGGCCCAGGTCACGCGGGGCCTGGTGCTCGTGGCCGGGAGCATCGCTGGGAGTGCCCTCGTGCTCGCAGGTGGCGCGGCGGTCGTTGCGCTTGGGCGCGCGCTGCGGAAGCAGGGTGGCTGGGGGAGTCAGGGCTGACGCCGGGGATATGCACACGCTATACTGTGCACCTAAAGCTGCGTGAAGCGGAGGCTCCTCATGGCCAGGGTCGACTCGCCGCTTCCTGAGACCCCGCCGGCACCTCCCCCGTACCGTCCGCCCGCACCCGTGATCCTCTGGGCGGTGCGCACCTTCCGGCCCCTGGTGCGACCAGCGCTCTCCTGGTGGTGGTCGCGCCTGGAGAAACTGGATGGCCCCTTTGATGGCTCGGACCTACTGCCGCCCGGCGTCAGTGAACCGACGCGCTACCCGCCCTACTACTTTCTCCGGCCGGTCCACGGGATGCCTGAGCCGGGCTGGCTGCACCCGGCAATGGGAGAGTTCTACTACCGCACTGCTCGCTGGGGGTTCTACTTCGACCGGGAGGATGTGCTGCGCTACTACTACGGTCGCCTAATCGAGCCGCTCCGGCCACGGCGGATCCTCGATGTCGGCTGTGCCATCGGCGAGGCGGCCATCCTGCTGGCAAAGCTGTTCCCTCAGGCGGAAGTGATCGGGGTGGACCTCTCGCCGCCGATGCTGCGCTGGGCGCGGCGGGAAGCGGCCCGCCAGGGCGTGACCAACGTCGCCTTCTACCACCGTGATTTCTGCGACCTGAGCTACTGGCCCGACGCGAGCTTCGACTTCGTTTACGAGAACTACTGCCTCCACGAGGTGCCGACCTATGCGGGGCTCGCCTGCGTGCGGGAGATGATCCGGCTCACGCGCCCAGGTGGCCGCCTCGCCTTCGCGGACTGGCCACCGGCCGAGGATGCTGTCGAGCTGGAAGAGCGTCGGACGATGGTCGACCGGAACGAGCCGTTCATGCTCCAGTACCTCGACCTGCGACTGGAAGAGCGGCTGGTGGAGCTCGGGCTGATCAACGTCCAGCGGATGGTCCGGGTAGGGCGGAACATGCTAGTGACGGCGGAGAAGCCAGCAGCCGCTTGACGTCGCTTGCGGTGGCGGGCAGACTTGCGGGTGAAGCAGCGGCCAGCGGGGAGCCAGCAATGAGCACCGAGCCGGTCAGTTGTGATGTCTGCCGCGAGCGGGGAGCCCGGCGACCGTTCACGAGCCTCCAAAAGTGTGTTCGCTGTGGGCGCACGGCCTGCGAGCCGACCCATTGGAACAAAGCCAGTGAGCTCTGTTATTTCTGTGCCAAGGTACGCTAGCGGCTGGTGACGAGAGGAGGGCGCGGCACCGCCCCTTCGAAGATGGCAGGGTCGGCAAAGCGCTGGCGGATGGCATCGATCTCGCCGCGCTCGTAGCAGGCCCGGAACGCGGCGACCACGTCGGGGTCGAACTGGCGCCCTGCGAGCGCGACGATCTCTGCCGCTGCGCGCGCGGAGTCCCAGGGCTCCTTGTAGGGCCGGCGGGAGGTCAGGGCGTCGTAGACGTCGGCAACCGCGACGATCCGCGCCGCGAGCGGGATCGCTGGGCCCTGCAGCCGGTCGGGGTAGCCACTGCCATCCCACTTCTCGTGGTGGTGACGGGCGATCTCGCGGTGGACCCGGAAGGCGGAGCGGTCGCCAAGGATGCGCTCGCCATCGGCCGCGTGGCGCTCCATGAGTGCGCGCTCCTCGGCAGTGAGCGGCCCGGGCTTCTTGAGGATGGCATCGGGTGTGTAGGCCTTGCCGACGTCGTGGGTGATGCTCGCGGCACCGAGGGCAGAGAGGTCTGGCTCCTGGTAGCCGAGCTCGCGCGCGATCGCTTCGCTGTAGTGGCGGATCCGCTGGAGGTGGGCGCCGGTGAAGGAATCGCGGGCCTCAACCACGGTTGCCAGCATCTCGATGGTGTCCAGGTTCTGCCGTTCGAGGGAGCGGTTGGCGGCTTCAAGGTACTTGCGCCGGCGGTTCAGTTCATGGCTGAGCCACCAGACCAGCCCACCGATGGTAAAGAAGAAGGCAAGCCGCACGGGCAGGTTCTGGGCCGTCACGCTCTCCGGGGGGAAGAAGGAAAGGGTAACCCAGCTGAAGAAGCCGGAGAGAAAGAGGATATAGAGCACCACTCCCACGGGGCCAAAGTGGAAGGCTGCGCCGACGATAAAGAGGAGGAAAACCAGCCAGAAATCGGCGGTGACGTTGCGCGCGGCAAGGTCTGGCACGGTCAGGGCAGCGCAGCCCATCAGCATCAGGGTATCGAGCATGATGCCGAGGGTGTGGGCCAGGCGCGGGCGCCGCTCGACCAGGGGGAGCAAAAGCCCAAGGGTGTACAGCTCGACCAGCCCCAGGAGGACCAGCACCCCGATCCAATAGCTCAGGTTCTGGCGGAAGAGGAAGATTGCGATCGCGACCAGCAGGGGGATGAAGACCCGCGCCACTAGCAACCCCCGCTCGATCGCTAGGGTCACCTCGCGGACGCCGGTGTCGGCCTGGTAGGCGAAGCGTGGTCGGTCATCCATCTTGTCCCACCCGCTGGGCCCACTCGCGCACTCCGGCGTGCGCCGCGCTATTCGCCGACCAGGGAGACCCGCCGGACCATGCTCTCATAGTCGTGCCCGCCCGCCACCAGCTCCAGGTACAGGATCTGGCGTGGGGTCGGCAGGCGCGTCATCAGGTCCTGCTCGTAGACGATCGTTTCCCAGGTGCCCTGCCGGATCGGCATGCCATTGTCGACACGGCTGCGCGCCGGGTTCTCGATGTAAAAGCCACGGACTACTAGCTCTTCTAATCCTTCGGCAGAGCGGTACTTCAAGCGCACCATCATGGGGTACTCCGAGCCGAGGTTCCCGCCCCCGCCGAGGCTCTGGGCGATGACGTTGATTTCCAGCGAAAGCCGCAGCGTCCAGAATTCGCTCACGTCCTGGTTGATCTCCTGACGCAGGAACACTTCGCAGGCCGTGTTCTGGCTGCTCCGCCGGAGAAAATGGACGTACGGACCGCGCTCGTCGGCCTCGAGCGTCACCTGGGCTGGTGCCGGAGTGAACTCGCGGCAGTAAGTGCTGTCCGGCTCGCGCTCCCATCCCTTAAGACCTTCGGAAAAATCCCCATTCCGGATCAGGTCGGTAGCGGCCGGTCGAGGGTCGCTCGGCGTCCGACTGACGACTGTCTGGTACCGCTCGCGGAGTTCGACCGTCCGCCCCCCGGCGGTGACAAACGCCTGCCCGCGCTCCCGCACCTTGACGAGCGCGGCTGGCTGCCCTGCTACCACCGCGTAGCTCCCCTCCAGCAGGACGGCACGCCCCTGCTCGAAGGTGACCACGAACTCCGTCCGGCCGCTTGCTGGTCGGGCAACGGCGATCACCGCTTTGCCGCGGCGGACGGCCAGGCTGACGAAGTTGGTGCGCGGGGCGAAGACGGAAACCAGCAGTCGGCTCAGCTCGATCTCGGACTCGGGTTCGACGCGGACAGTGCTCCCCTCGAACAGGGTCAGCAGGGCTCGGCCGACCCGGTCGGTCCGGATGCGGTCGCCCTCCCGCAGGGGTTCGTCCTCATTGAGCACCACCCAGTTCGGGTTGGCGGTGGAATAGCGGGTGATGGTGCCGCCGATGATCGTGTCCAGGTGGGCGTCGTAGGCCTGGGTGGCGCTCGCCTGATACCAGCGCAGGCCGAGCACCGTACCCAGGCAGAGCAGGCAGAAAATGCCGAAGGCGACCCAGATGATGAACCAGGCGAGACGGTCTGGATTACGTCGCAGCTGGGTTGAGGAAAGGGTCGCCACGCGGGAGTTATAGTGCCCTACCCAGGCAGGATCAACGAAATGCACCCTGCCTGGGTAGGGTGCGAGCGAGGGGGTTAGCTGGTGGGTTCGATCGTCTTGCTGCGGCCTTCCCAGCGCTTCTTGCCGATGGCGCTGTAGTAGTCGGCCCCGTACTTCTCCTTGACGGCCGTGCCGCCCTTGTGGCCGATCCGGAGGTAGTGGTCCGCACCGTGGCGGGACTTGACAGTGTTCCCTCCCTTGCGGCCGATCTCGACATAAAACTCGGTGCCTTTCTTCGCGGCGAGGGCGCGGCCGCCTTTCCGGCCCATTTCGCGGAAGCGCTCGCTGGCGGTGCCTTCGGTGCTGCTGGTGTTCGGGTCCTCAGCCATGCTTCTCTCCCGCAGAATTCCGCCGGCTCACTCCGAAGAGAGGACCCGTCTCACGAACGCCGAGCACGACCGCCGGAGCGGTCGCCAGAGCACCTTCAAGAGGTTCGCCCGGGAAGTCGGCTCGTGGCGCGTCGGGTCCCCGCGTCGAGGCGCGTCGGCTCGGCGATCCTGTACGAACGGTCCAGTCCCGCCCGGACTGGACTGCCCGCTCGCCTGCTGCATTATAGGCACCCCCGGCCAACTGGTCAAATGCTCACGCCCCGCCTACGATCGGGGTGCCTTCCTGCTAGCAGGAAGGGGAGAGGAGGGGCATGAGCCTCGACCGCCTCCACCAGGCGCTTGCCGAGAGCGACTGCTCGGGCTGGCTCCTGGTGGACTTCCGGGGGAGCAACCCGCTGGCGCGCCGCGCCCTGGGCCTGGACCCAACCCGGCTGACCACTCGCCGCTGGTACTACTTCGTCCCCCGCCAGGGGGAGCCCGTCAAGCTGGTGAGCGCGGTTGAGCCGACTGCACTGGCTGACCTGCCCGGCCAAACCCGCCTCTACCGCAGCTGGCAGGAACGGGAAAGCGCGCTCGCGCTGCTCCTGGCTGGCCAGACGCGCGTTGCGCTCGAATATTCGCCGCGCGGAGCGAACCCAGCGGTCGCATGGGTCGATGCAGGGACCGTCGAACTGGTCCGCTCGTTCGGGGTCGAGGTGGTCTCATCGGAGGACCTGCTCCAGCGGGTGCTCGCGCGCTGGTCCTCGCAGCAGATCGCCCAGCACCGCGAGGCGGCGCGGCGGTTGCTCGCCCTGCGCGACCGGGCCTTCGCTCGCCTCCGCGCGGCGGCGCGCGCTGGCGAGCCGCTCACGGACTGGCAGCTCCAGCAGGAGCTCCTGGCCTGGCAGGCTGCCAGCGGGCTGGTCGCCGACCACCCGCCCATTGTTGCCACCGACAGCAACACCGCCAACCCGCACTTTCAGCCCACGGCCGCTCGCCAGACGCCGATCCTCCCCGGTGCCATCGTGCTGATCGACTGCTGGGGCAAGCTGGCCGAGCCCGGTGCCGTCTATGCCGATTTCACCTGGATGGCCGCCGTGAGCGAACGGGTGCCAGCACGGGCGGCGGCGCTCTTCGCGCTCGTGGCTGCTGCGCGCGATGCTGCCATCGCCTTCTTGACCCGAGCGGTGGAGGCTGGCCAGCCAGTGCGTGGCTTCGAAGTCGACCGGGCTGCTCGCCAGGTGATCGAACGGGCGGGGTATGGCGCGGCGTTCGTCCATCGGACAGGGCACAATCTGGGGGAAGAGGTGCATGGTGAGGGGGTCAATCTCGATGACCTCGAGACCCACGATGAGCGTCAACTCCTGCCTGGCACGGCGGTCTCGGTCGAGCCTGGGATCTACCTGGAAGACCTGGGCGTACGGAGCGAGGTGAACGTGATCGTCCATGCTGACCGGGTCGAAGTGACCGGCGACCCTCAGCCGGCCCTGGTGGCGCTTCTGGCCCCCGACAATGCGGGCGCCAGCCAGCCCGCGTCCCCGCCTCGCCCGTGAGCGGACGCTGCTACAGGGTTTGAGGCGGCGAAGCCGAGCAGGCCGGGGGAAGAGGCTCCGCTAGCAGTCGGGGAACGTAGCCGCCAGCCTGGGGTGCCGGGAGGACGCCCGAGACTGCCCCACGGTGAGGCGGGCACGGCTGGCGCTGGGCTGGCGCACCGGCAAGGACCGCCAATCGAGCGGCCGCCGGGAGCGAGGAAGAGCACGCGCGCGTTCTGCTATGCTGACCTACGGGGTGACGGGGGCACTGAAGCGCGTGTGCCCGCGCTCCTAGGTCAGCACCGCCGAGGACGTCGTGATGCCAGCACGTGCCCAGGACTGGTTGGGTCAGGCGCTGCGGGACCTCGAACAGGCAGAAGACTCTCGCCGTGCTGATCGGCACGAGTGGTCGTGCTTTGCCGCTCACCAGGCGGCCGAGAAGGCGGTGAAGGCGCTGCATCTGCACTTGGGCCAGGAGGCTTGGGGGCACGTGGTCGCTCGGCTGTTGCGTGAACTGCCGGCGAGCATCTCCGTGCCACCAGAGCTGGTCGAAAAGGCGCGCGTGCTCGATGGGTTTTATATCCCCACGCGGTATCCCAACAGCCACCCTGAGGGGGCGCCCTTTGAGCATTATGGGTCACTCCAGAGCGGTGAGGCAGTCCAGTATGCCCGTGCGATCATCGCGTTCGTCCGTGCTCAGATGGCCTGACGCCGCAGCAGTGCATCAGGCAGCGGCCCGCTGGGCGGAAGCCGTTGTCCGTCGCTCTCCCCAGGTGCGACGGGTCGGGTACTTCGGCTCATACGCCCGTGGCGATTGGGGGGTCGGGAGCGACCTCGACCTTCTCCTGGTCGTCGACCAGTCGGACCAGCCCTTCACCCGCCGGGCCGCGGAGTGGGATGTCACCCAGCTGCCTGTTCCCGCCGACTTGCTGGTCTACACCGTAGCGGAGTGGGAGGCGCTGCTCCGCGAGGGGCGGTTCGGCCAGACCCTCGCTCGCGAGGTCGTCTGGCTCTACCCGGCGGGCTGCGCCACCGGGCAAAAGGCGTCGCCAGATTCCTGTCCCGGTCAGGGGTAAGCCGCACAGGCGTCCGCGTGCGGTCCCGGCGGTCGCTCGCGGGGAGCCTCCACCGGCAGGCCGCGCCGACCCTCTTGTTCCCCCCAGACCGATCGCCCATACTGGGCCAGCGGGTGGGCTGAGGGGACGTTTCCAGGAGGGCGCAATGGTGGACCCGAGCAGCTACCAGCACCTGCTTATTGAGGTGAGCGACGGCGTTGCCCTGGTGCGGATGAACCGGCCGGAGAAGCTGAACGCCTTCAACGCGGTGATGGGGCGGGAACTCTTGCGGCTGCCGGCGGAACTACGCGAGGACCCGGCAGTGCGCGTGGTGGTGCTGACTGGGGTCGGGCGAGGGTTCTGCGCTGGGGTCGATATCACCGAACCGCGCGGGGAAGACAACCCGTTCCACCGTGACCGGCTCGATGAGCTGGGCTACAGTGGCCGCTTACCGCTCGCCTGGTACGAGATCGACAAGCCGACCATCGCTGCCGTGAACGGCGTGGCGGCGGGGGGTGGCCTCTGTCTTGCCCTGATGCAGGACCTGCGGATCATCGCCCGTTCGGCTCGCCTGATCCCGATGTTCATCCAGCGCGGGCTGGCACCCGAGGTCGGGGCAAGCTGGTTTGCCGTCCACCTGCTCGGCCTGCCGCGTGCCCTCGAATGGTTTCTCACCGGCGACGAAATCACGGGCGAGCGGGCGGCGGAGATTGGCGCTGCCCACGCCGTCGTCGACGATGCGGAGGTGCTGCCGCGCGCCCTGGAACTGGCGCGAAAGCTGGCGGCCGGGCCTCCCATCGCCCTGCGCATGACGCGGCGCTCGCTCTACCACGCCCTGACCCATTCGCTCCGCGACCATCTCCCCTACGAAGCGGTCAACCTTGCGATCACTCAGGCAACGGAAGATGCTGTGGAAGGCCGGCGGGCCGTCCGCGAGCGCCGGAAGCCCGTGTTCGTCGGACGCTAGGGTGGCGATGCCCCCATGGCGTGGCTGGTCACGGCGGGGCCCAGGGCGTGCCGGGCAGCTGGGCACGGCCAGGGGCCAGCCGACGGCGGCAGGAGGTCGGCGGTCGGTGAGGGGATGCCTGGGTGGGCTCGTGCTCGTGCTCGTGCTCGGCGCGGGCGCGGGCTGCCGAGTGCTGCCAGCCCGGCCGCCCGCGCCGCCACCCTCCGGGCCGGTGGTGCGGGTCGGCTACATCGCGAACGGAGTTGCGGCGGGCCTTGGCTTTGTCCTGGAAGAAGGGGGGCTCTTGGCCAGCCAGCGCCTGGCGGTGAGCTTCCAGCGCTACGGCGGCCCGGAGGGGATGCGACGGGCCCTCGCTGCCAACGACCTCGATGTTGCGCTCGGGCTCCCGGTGCTGACGGCTGCGCGGCTGATGGAAGAAGACGTCCCGGTGCGGGTGGTGGCAGCAGTCCAGCGGGCCGATGAGCAGGTGGTGGTACTCGCGAACTCCCCGCTCCAGCAGCTCCGCGAGCTGCGCGGGCGGGCAGTCGGCACGGTGGGGGCAGGAAGTCAGGGCGACCTGCTGCTGCGGACTGTCCTGAGCGCAAGCTACGGGATCGCGCCGAGCGAGGTGCGCCTGAGCACCGGCACCGAGACCCAGCTCGTCGCTCAGCTGGAAAGTGGCACGCTCGAGGCGGCCGTGCTGCGAGGGCTCACGATCGACGGTCTGCCCGAACGCTCGCGCTACCGGCTGCTGGGAGACCTCGGCACCGAGTGGCAAGCGGCAACCGGCAGTCCGGCGCCTCCGCTCGTGGGCACCGTCACGCTACGGCGCGGCTTTCGCGAGGGATATCCCGAAGTAGCGGCGCGGGTGCTTGCCGCGGTGGTGCTGGCCGTCCGCTGGGGGCGGGAACATCCGTCTGAGGTGGCCCAGCTGATGATGCGGAACCTCCGTATGACCGAGAGCAACGCCCAGAACTACGCCCGCCGCTGGAGTGCCGTCTGGGAGGCCCGAATGGACGAGGCCGTCGTTGCCGGGTTCCTGAGCCAGCTGGAATCCCTGCGGGCCCAGGGGCTCCTCCGCGACCCTCCCAGCCCGGCCTTGTTCGACCCCTCGCTCTGGCCGCAAGCGCTTGCCCTGGTGGACTGAATAGCCTGGCCCGACGGGAGCGGCTCGCTGCCAGGCGAGCGGGCGGAGCGCCAGCCCACGCCGTGCCGCCCGACTGCCGCTTGATCCAGAGGGTGGCACTGCTCGTAGTGGGAACAGATGGAGTGGGTCATCCGTTTGGGCGCCGGGGTTGTGCTCGTCGTCCTCGGGCTGCTGAGTGTGCTCAACGCACTCCAGCAGTTGCTGCGTTAGGCGCGCCCGCGGCGGAGGCGACGGACCAAGCTGCCCAGCCAGGTCTGCAGGGTGAGGGTGGTCTTGACCTCGGTCGGGAGGTGCTGCTGCCAGTAATGGGTGGTCTTGGCGACCGCGGTGATGACGTTCTTGATCTCCTCTTTGAGGGTGAAGTGCTCCCCGCAGGGCACGAGCAGCCGGCTCCCTTCGGCCCGGGCGGCTACGTTCTCGGCGAGGATGGCCGTCGCCAGCCAGCTGGCCATCGCGGCTGACGAGCAGGGGACTGCGATCCAGCCTGGCTCCGCGGGGAAGGCGGCGAGGCCGCTCACTTCCTGGATCCCGCGGCAGATCTCGGCAGCCACCTCCTGGTAGGCCAGGCTGGTTGGGTC
Organism: Chloroflexota bacterium; assembly: GCA_023512725.1. Classification (GTDB taxonomy): domain Bacteria; phylum Chloroflexota; class Dehalococcoidia; order SpSt-223; family SpSt-223; genus JANWZD01. The sequence continues at coordinate 24,604 of JAILZB010000013.1, forward strand.
GGCCGTCGTGGGGGCAGGGAGAAAGTCCCCACGGTGGGGTGGGCCACCATCGAGGGCGAGGGCGCAGAAACTCTGCCACATGGTTCCCCAATCGACGCGACCGTCCGGCCGATACTTGAAGGGGGCAGAGGCCATGGGCGCGCGCCGGTCGATTGCTTGAGCCATTCTCGGACCTCACGGGCAAAGCGAGTACACTATTCTCTACGCGCGAGCGTACCGTCTGGCTCACTGAGGAGGACCTGGTGGAGAACCGCCCGACGAGTGGCGCGGTGCTGCTCATCGCTCCGAGCGATGCGCCGGTGACCGGAGCCGGAGAGGAAGTCGTCCGCTTCTTGCGGGCCCAGCTGGCAGGCCCGGTAGCGCTGGGGACATTGCGCGGCGATCGGCCGGCCGTTGCTGCCCTGCGCGAGCTGCTGGTGCGGGGCGCCCGCAAGGTGACGGTGGTTCCCCTCGACGCAAGCGAAGCACCAGCCAACCTGCCCGCGGCACTCAATGCGGTCCGAGCCCAGCAGCCGGCCCTCGTCCTGCGCGCGGTGGCGCCCCTGGCGCTGGGCAGCGAGCTCGTGGCGGCGCTGGCGGAGAACGCGCGCGCCGCGTTGGCTGCGCTGGGGCAGCCTGCCGAGGCGGTAGCGGTGGTGCTGCTGGGCTCGGCGGGGCCGAGCAGCGAGCAGAACGCCGAGCTTGCGCGGGCTGCGCGCCTCCTCTGGGAGCAGCTCGGGGTCCGGGGGGCAGACTATGCCTTTCTGGAGCGGGCGCGTCCGGACCTTGGAGCGATGGTCGAGCGGGCTGCCCGCGAGGGCGCCACCGGGGTGGTGGTCGTGCCCGCGCTCTGGTTCGGGGGGACACGGTTCGAAGAAGCCCAGCGCCAGGTCGCGGCGCTCCGCCAGCGGGTGCCAGGAGTGCCGCTCGCCCTGGCGGCACCCCTGGGGGCCCAGGCCGGCGTCGTGCGGGCCGTCCTCGCGGCCGTGGCAGCAGCCGCCGCGCGCGCCGAGCAGCTGGATACTAGCCTTGCCCACACGCACGGGAGCTTCCGTCACCGCCACCCGTTGTCGGCGATCGATGCCATCCTGCCCCCACGCTACCGGGGTGGAGTGGTCGTCAGTGCTGCACCGATGGGGGCTGCCGAGTTGGTCTACGATGAGCACGGTCAGGTAGCCTGGGACCGGATGTGGGGGCGCGATGACCCGACAAGCCCCTTCTGTGAGCTGGCGCTCGCGGGTGGACCACCGCATCGCGGGGAGCTCCTGGAGCCAGTCTCCCCCGCCGAGGTCGAGGCCGACTGGGCTGGCTACAGCCGCGTGGTTGCCGAGCTAACCCGGGGGATCCAGCTCACCACCGGGCTGCCAGTGGTGCTGAGCCGAGTGCCCGGCTGGATTGGCGTCCGCTGTCGCGACGAAGAAATGGCGATCTGGCTCCTGCGGGCGATCATCGTCGAGAACGTCTTCGCGCGCCGGGAGGGCGAGGTGCTCTACCTGCCAGCCGGCCCGTCCTACCGCCTGGAGAAAGAGATCAAGAACGTGATCACCGCGCTCGCCAAGACCTACCACTATTGGTCCGAGCACCTGCAGGCGAGCGGCGACGAGATCTGAGGCGATTTCGGGGCCGCCATTCAGTAGCGCGATGGCGGCGAGCGGGCTATACTCCGAGAGCATGCGCCGAACGGGGAGCCCGGTGGGCGCGAGGTGGCGAGAAAGGAGGTGAGCGGGATGACGGTCAAGATCTGGCGAGACCATGCCTCTCAGCCGTACGCAGTCCTGGCCGCGGGTCGGTTGCTCAAGGTCGGCCGGGAGGCGCGCCGGCAGCCGGTCGACCGGCTGATGCGGCGGCTGTACTTCCGCGCTGGCGTCGGCGTGGCGCGGAAGGCGGCTTCCGGGCCGTCGCAGAGTGACGAGCCTGGGAGTAGACGCTGGCAACGCGACCTCTTCCCAGCCCGCTCCCTCCTGGCGAGCGGGCTGGCCCGTTAAGGGGCTGCTGGTCGGAGTGCCTGCGGGTTTGGCTGGTGGGCGAATGGCACCACGCGCTCAAGCCAGTTCACCAGTGCTGCAGCTGTCGCTGCTTCCACCCCGACGAAGCTATGGCCAAGGGCTGGCGCCCGGGTAGGCTGCGGGTCCGTGACCACCACGTAGTCGATCGTGATGCCCGCTGCTCGACCGGCGGCGAGCAGCCGCTGGTGGTTCTCGTCCGGGGTGAACTGGGTATCGGTGCTGCTCCGCAGCAGCAGGACTGGCACGGAGACGAGGGGCAGCATCCGGATGGGCACGCCAAAGCTGTCGGGCCCGAAATAGGAGAGAAAGCCGCGCGCCGTGAGGCGAATGGGCTGGCCGAAGGCGCTCGGAAAGTCGATCACCTCATCGGCGCGACCGGCGGCGTAGGCTGCCTGAGCCCGGGCAAGGTTCTCCTCGAAGACTCCGCGCTGGACGATCAGGCGCTGCTGGAGGGCACTATCGTCGATGGCGCCCAACAGCGCGAGTGCAACCACGCGTCGGTCCCCCATCGCCACGGCGTAGGTCGGGAGGTAGGTGGTGCCTTTGCTATGGCCCACCAGCACCACCGCGCGGTAGCCCAGCTGCTCGAGGTAGTCGACGCCGAGACGGATATCCGTCAGCCCATCTTCGAAGGTCGTGCGAACATTCTGGTCATCGTGGTCGCGCCGGTTGAGGGAGAGGGTGGTAAAGCCGAAACGCGCCGCTTCACCGCCCAGCCAACCGGGAACGCTGCTCTGGTAGTTCCCGCCCGCTCCGTGGGTGACCAGCAGCGCAACCCGGTTTGGGGTGCCCGCGGGCACGGTGAGTGAACCGGCGAGTTCACTGCCATCCGGCGCGAAGATGCGCACTGGGAAGACCGTCGGCGCCGCCTGCCCCGCCGCCGGCTGTGCCAGAAGCAAGAAGGCGCCAGTCAACACGACCGCACGAGCACATCGCAGCATCGGCTCCTCCTGGCGGCCGATTGTAGCGGATTACCGTCCTGGTTCGGCGACGACCAGCCGGAACAGTTCGAGCGCATCCCCTTCCCCAGCGGGAAGGCGACTGCCATCGCGGCGGTACAACCCGACTATCACGCGGTATTCGCCGGCTGAGGCAGCGGCAGGGACAACCAGCTGACGTGGGTCAGCGACCAGGCCTGGCGACCAGTCAGTGGTTGGCTCGAGCCCGCCGTTGGGCGGGCCGTCGTGCTGGCTGACCAGCTGCCCATCCGGTCCGACCAGGTGGAGGAACACCGTGAGTGGCTCTGCAAGCGGTCCCGGCGCCTGCCAGACGAGCCGCACCGCCAGGGTGCACGGGGGGTGGAGTGGTGCTGGGCAGCTGTCCCGCCGGTCGTAGCCGGCCAGCCGGACCGGACCGAGAGCGCGGTCGATGGCGACGGCGGGTGGGGCGGCTGGGCGGCGCAAGCGCTGGACGACCACCTGGTCGGTGCCAGAGAGCGTCCGCAGGCGCTGGAGCGTCTGGCGTTGGAAGAGGCCGGCCGTCACTTCGTAGGGCCCTTCTGCGACCGAGGGGAGGGGGAGCAGGAACCGCTGCTCGACCGGCCAGCCCGCTGGCCAGACCGAGGGGTAGCGCTGGTCGAGCGGAGGGAAGCTGTTCGTCTGCGCCAGCACCGTTCCCCCCTGGCGGAGGGTCACAAAGATGCCGTAGTCCTCGGTTGGCGTGGGGTCAGCCTCCCAGCGGAGCCGGACCTCCAGCCCCGCGCGGCCGGCGGGTTCACCGAGGAGGGCTGGCCAGGATGGCGTCAATCCCAGGGGGAGTAGGAGCACTGGCTGCGCCTCCCCCGCCACGAGCCGGATGCCCCCGACGAAGGTGCCGTCTTGAAGTGGCGGAAGGGTGAGCGGTGGCCGTGGCGGTGTCGGCGGAAGTGCAACCGGTCCAGCCGTGGTGAGGGTGGGGAGTGTTCCTGGCCCCTGCCAGCCCAGCCGGAGCTGGTACGACCCTCCCGCTAGCCCGGGCGGCAGCGCGAGCAGTTGGACATCTTCCACCACTTCTCCAACCTGCCAGCTGGCAGCGGAAACGGTGCCAGCCCGCGGCTCCCGCTCGCTGCGGGCAAGGACCTTCCCGGCCGAATCCTCCAGCTGGACGATTGCGCGCCAGCCCTCGCTCGGCGCCGCGCGGACCTGCCAGAGCGCGTGCACCATCAGCACCTCGCGGGCGGGCTCCAGCCGGATGCCGAGCAGCTGGAAGGCACCGGCTTCGCCCGCGCGCGGGGTAAAGCCAGGCCAGAGTGGGCGCCCGAGCGGGAGCAGCAGCGCCGCGGCGGCCGCCAGCCCCCCCACCAGGGCGATCAGCCACCCCCGCCGCCGCCACCACCGCCACGCGAAGAGCAGCAGCGCTCCCCCCACCCCGCTGAGCGCTGCCCCCAGGCGACGCGGCCAGGTCGGCTCGAACTGCAGGGCCACCAGGTGCTCGCCGGGCGGAAGGTCAAGGGCGAGCACGCCACGGGGCCCCTCTGCGCGCAGGGGCAGCTCCTGGCCATCGCGACGGGCCCGCCACCCCGGGAAGAAGAACTGGTGCAGTCGCAGGGTCGCCTCCTGCTCGGCCGCAACGCGGAAGAGCCCATCGCCTGCCGGGGTAACCTGTGGCAGCGGTGCCGCCGTGACGGGTGGGGGGGTGGTCGCCTGAGGGAGGGCCGCCGCCTCGACCGCAACCGTGCGCGGCAGGAACTGGACGGGCGAGGTGGTGCCGATGAAGGTGCTGAAGCGCTCGAACTTCGCGAAACCAGCGGCATTGAGTGCTGCTGGCGCGATATCGAGCAGAGCAGGGCGGGCGTCGGCCAGGCCGGCGAGCAGAGCTGCGAGCGCGGCTGCCACGGCCAGGCACCAGCGGCCGCCAGCGGGGAGCGGCGCGCGCGCCAGCCCGGCGGCGAGCAGCGCAGTAGCGAGCGCCACCGCTGCCTGGAGGCGCCAGGGGAATGCCATGAGAGTGGCGAGTGGCACCCGTTCCCAGAGTGGCGCGCTGAGGGTTGTCATGAGGGCCAGGCTGAGGATCAAGAACACCAGGAACGGCAGTCCCCCCCGGCGAAGGAGGAAGGGGAGCCCGGCCAACGCCAGCGCGATCTGCACGAGCCCCGCGGCGAGAAAGGCCCCTGGGACCTCGCGGTAGTCGTGGAGAAGGCGTGGCTGCACGAGCGTGGTCACCGGCGCAATGAGGGCGTGGAGAGTGGACTGGGCGCTCCCGGCGGGGCCAGCGAGGGACGGCACTGGCACCAGGGCAGCCAGGAAGTCCGGTTGCCCCGCTGGGCCGCCCAGCCAGACTTCCCCAAGCTCGGCAACCGCGGGGAGCCAGAAGAACGCCGCCAGCAGCAGCCCGAGGAGAAGGCCATCCAGACGGCGGAGTGCTCCCGCCCCGCTGCGCTCGGCCAGCACCCGCCAGAGGGCATAGCCAGCAACGCACGCCAGGCCGATCAGCGCGGCGGCGTTGTGGGCGAGGATGAGCAGGGCGGTGGCCAGCGCGAGGCCGATGACCGATTGGCGGTGAACGGCCAGGATCGCCCAGGGCAGGAGCGCCATCCCCAGCACTTCCGGGAACGCGCCGCGCACCAGGAGGTCAGTCTGAAAGTAGGGTGCGGCCACATAGCTGGCAGCAGCGACCAGCCCGGCGGCCCGTCCCCAGAGGGTGCTGGCGAGGAGAAACGCCCCCAGCGCGGCCCCCACGACAGTCCCGATGACCGCAAGCCGGAGCGCCAGCAAGGCATCCGCTCCAAGCAGCGCTGGTAGGGCAGCCAGCCCGTAGAGCAGCGGGCCATAGTAGTTGAAGAGCGGGTAGCCATAGCCGAAGACGAACGGCTCCAGCCAGCGGGGGAAGAGGTCGCCCTGGCGGCCGGCCGCCAGCAGTGCCCAGAGCCGGAAGAGGTGGGAAAGCGAATCCCGCGCGGCGGGGAAGCCTGGCAGGAGGAAGGGGGTAGCGGCGAGCACCCCGGCCGCGGTGGCGAGCGTACCGGTCAGCAGCCAGCGAGCTGGCTGGCTCCTCGTCAGCCGGGCAAGCCGGTGACGTGCGAACGTGGAGGACCCGGCGCCGTTCATCCGTGCGGTCGGCGGATGATAACGAGGTCCATCTCCGGCCACAAGCGCCACCCCGGGTCGGGCGCGACGGTTACACTTCCGCCGCGCGAGCAAGCGCAGAGGAGAACCCGATGCACGATGTGCTGGTGACAGGCGGTGCCGGCTTTGTCGGCTCGAATCTGGTCAGTCGGCTGTTGGCAGAAGGCTGCCGCGTGCGCGTGCTAGACAACCTCTCGCGGCCGGGGGTGCGGCTGAACGCTGCCTGGCTGGCCGAGCAGGGGGATGACCGGCTCGAGATCATCCAAGCCGACGTGCGAGATGCCGCTGCGGTCGCGCGAGCGGTCCAGGGCGTCGATACCGTGTTCCACTTTGCGGCCCAGGTGGCAGTAACGACATCGGTCGCCGACCCTCGCCTGGACTTCGAAGTCAATGCCCTTGGCACCTTCAATGTGCTCGATGCCGCGCGCCGCGCCTCGCCATCGCCGGTGGTTCTGTTCAGTTCCACCAACAAGGTCTACGGCAGCCTGGAGGACCTGGAAGTTGGGGAGAGCGCTCGGCGCTACGTGCTCTCTGGCCTGCCGGCGGGCGTGGCCGAGAACCGACCGCTCGACTTCCATTCGCCCTACGGGTGTTCGAAAGGCGCTGCCGATCAGTACGTGATCGATTTCAGCCGGATCTACGGGCTGCCGACGGTCGTCCTGCGGCTCTCCTGCATTTACGGCCCGCGGCAGTTCGGCACCGAAGACCAGGGCTGGGTTGCCCACTTCGCCCGGCGGGCGCTCGCGAACGAACCGATCACGATCTACGGCGATGGCAAACAGGTGCGGGATGTCCTCTTCGTCAGTGATGCGGTCGAAGCCTTTCTGCGGGCCCGCCAGCGGGCTGAGCACGTTCGGCAGCAGTGCTACAACGTTGGCGGAGGGCCAGCGAACAGCCTCTCGCTGCTCGAGCTGATCGACTTGCTCGAGCAGCGTCTCGGGCGCACGGTCCATTATCAGTTTGCTCCCTGGCGCCCGGGAGACCAGCGGGTCTACCTCTCGGATCTTTCGGCGATCCAGGCTGCGACTGGGTGGTCGCCCCAGGTTGGGGTCGAGGAAGGGGTGGACCGGCTGCTGGCCTGGCTGCAGCTGCTACCGGCACTTCCGGCAGGAACCTAGCGGGCAGCCGACTCCCACTTCATCGCGTTGGCCTGGAGCCGAGGGTGGCAGACCAGCAGGTGCCAGATGATGGCCTGGAACGCCTCGGTATGGGGAGTGATCGTTGCCGGGTTGACCGTCGGGATGATGACGCAGACGTCAGCGACCCGGGCGGTGTAGCCGCCATCCCGTCCCACCACCCCGGCGATCGCCGCGCCGACTGAGCGAGCGTATTCGAGCGCGCGCACCAGGTTCGGGCTGATGTTGCGCTCGAGGTCGCCGCCGCCGACCGAGAAGACGAGCACGAGGTCGTCGGCGCGCAAGCGACTGCCAGCCAGCCAGTGGGCATAGACCGTCTCCCAGCCCTCGTCGTTGATCCGCGCTGTCAGTTCGGTGACGTTATCGCTGGGGGCGTAGGCTTCCAGGCCGACGATCTTGCGAAAGTCCGAGACGGCGTGCGAGGCGTGGCCGGCCCCTCCCCCGACCCCCAGAATGAAGAGCCGACCACCCCGCTCGCGTGTGCGAGCGATCAGCTCTGCCAGCGCTTCGATCGGGGTGGGGTCGAGCCGGGCGAGAATCTGAGCGGCTTCCTGGAGATACTGGGCGGCGTGAGCCATCGCGTTCCTCGCTGTCAGGCGTTGGCGGGAGTGTAGCAAGCCCGAACCGTGGGCGCGATTCGGACGAGAATCCTCTCGTATTTCGCTCGCTTGGCTGCTAAGGTAGGGCCAGTGGAAACGGCGTGGGGTGGAACACTATGGCTAACCCGAACGTCCTACTCGATACCAGGCATCTGCGGGAGCTTGCAGGCAAGGCCGGCTTCCGTTTATTATGGTCAAATCTGTGCATCCGTCCCACGGGGTAGGGGGGTATGAGCTGGGCTGACGAACCCTTTCCGCTCCTGGACTCCGTTCGCTCCTTCCTCTCGTCGGAGGAGCGCGCCCAGCTGCTCGAGTCGGAGAACCGAGCCCTGCGCGAAAAGCTGAGCGTTGCCGAAGAAGCGATCGGGTTACTGCAGATGAAACTAGTCGGCTACGAGGCTGAGGGGGCGGTCCAGCATGCCCGGGCCCTGGAACCGGCAGCCTGGCAGGCGCTGCAGATGGCGCTCGACGAGCGGCTCCAGGCGCTGCAGGATGCCCAGAGTAGTCTCCTCACCCTCTTTCGGCGTGAGCACGATCGGCTCGCTCAGGAAGTCAGTGCCGAACTTGCCCGCTTCATGGCGACGACCCTGGTCGAGTGCGAGCGGATCCTGATCGATGCTTTCAGCCGGGCCCCCCAGCTGCTGCTCCGCGGCTTTGCCGAGAACAACCCCCACGCTCTGGCCGAGGCCCAGCAGCTGGTGCGTGATGCCCAGGCGCGGGCTGCCCAGCTTCGGCGGAGTGCGCACGCTGCCCTCGACGAGCGGGTCCGCACCCTCCAGGAATCGGTCACCAACCTGCTCTCCCTCTTTCAGCGCGAAGTCGACTCCCTGGTGCGCGAGGTCCGCGACGAGGTCCGGATTGCCCAGGTGGGAGCGCCCCCAGCGCCAGCGATGCTCACTCAGGGGCCCACTAACCATCCTGCACCCTCCCCGGGGAGCCAGGACTCTGCCGAGGGAGACCGTCGCCCCGAGGCCGGGAATCCGGGAAGAGACGAGCGTTCCTCGCTAACTGAGCAGCCATCCCCGGATGAGCGTCCACCTCGTACCCCGTTGCCAGCGGTGGAGCGCTTCGCCGGGCGTCCACCACCACCTCCCGCTCCTTCCCGGGGAGAAGGCCCCTCGTCTACTGCTGCCCCCGCGAGCAGCAGCTTCTCCGTTCGCCCGGGGACATCTGCGGGCTCTGATCGGGGGTTCCCGCGCGAGCCACGCCTGCCTGCGGAACCATCGCCGCCCGAGCCAGCCCCACCAGCGCCCGAGCCGGTACCACTCACGTCAGAGCCACCCCGCGCCAGCCGCGAACCGGACTACCGCCCGGGCACCGTCCAGCAGATCGTGCTCCCGCCTCTGGATGCCACTGTGCCCGAGGAGGAACCGCCCGCACCAGCGGCTGCTCAGCCAGCGATGCCGCTGCCGGAACGGATGCGTGCCCCCATGGGGCCGGCCCTGGCGGCCGAGGCACGGCGCAACACCTGGAACCTCCAGCAGGCCCGCCTGGTGGTCTCACCCTTCCCGAATTTCACGGTGTTGATCCGCTTCGACGAAGTGTTGAAACGGATCGGCTCGATCCGCCGCTTGCGTTCGCGCTCCTTTCGGGCTGGGCGGCTGGAAGTTACGCTCGAGTACGATCCGGATCAGCCGCTGGTTGAAGCGCTGCTGGCCCAACAAGATGTACCGCTGGAGCTGGTAAGTTCCGGCGATGATACCTTCGTGTTCCGCTTGCTCGAGAGCAGTGGCGGACGCTAAGGCGGTCCGGGCGAGGAGGGAGAGATGGCGTTCGACCCTTTGGAAGAAGCAGAACCGCAGCCGGCTACCGTCTGGGGGTTGCTCTCGACTACCCTGGTCATCCTATTGACGATCGTCAACGTGATCGCCACCTTCCTGGCGATCTTTACGGTGCCGTTCGTGTTGTTCGGCTCCTTCCTGGCCTTCTATCTCTTTACCCAGTTTCGGCGGACGATCGAGGTGCGCCGGCGCGATGAAGAGGCGAAGCGTCGGCTGCGGGC
>JAILZB010000129.1 GCA_023512725.1 Chloroflexota bacterium
GATCGGCGGAGTGGTTAGTCTCCGGGATATCACGGCCCGCCGAGAGGCGGAGGAGCTGCAGTCGACCTTCTTCTCCGTGATCAGCCACGAGCTAAAGACGCCGATCGCCGTGATCCGCGGCTATGCGGAGCTGATCGCCGAAAGTGCCAACGGCGACCCTGAACTGCGTCGGCAGGTGCGGGTGATCCAGGAAGAGAGCCAGCGACTCTCGCGCATGGTCGAAAACCTGCTCGAAGCGACCCGCATTCAGAGTGGCGCGCTGGACCTGAACCCGGAGCCAATCGCGCTGGGGCGGTTGGTCCGGCAGGTCATCCGGCGGATGCGGCGGGTGGCGGGACGGCGTCGCTTCGTCTTCCGCGAGCCACCGAACCTGCCACCGGTGCTTGCCGACTGGCAGCGGATCGAGCAGGTGGTGATGAACTTGATCGACAATGCGATCAAGTACTCTCCTAAGAAGGGCACCATCACGATCAGCATCGCGGCGCTGCCGAGCGAAGTGGTGGTGCGGGTCTCGGATGAAGGCGAGGGGGTCCCGGAGGCGGAGCGCGAGCGGATCTTCGAGCGCTTCTCCCGCCTCGATTCGCGGATGGTGCGGCAGGCCAAAGGCGCTGGCCTCGGCTTATTCATCTGCAAGGCGATTATCGAGGCGCACGGCGGACGGATCTGGGTGGAAGAGGCTTCGGGTGGTGGCGCGACCTTCGCCTTCAGTCTGCCGCGTGAATGGCCAGCGAGCCTTCCCCCGAGCGTGGGGTTCGCTGGACTGCTAGCCCGACCGGAGGAGCACCATGCCTGATGCCAAGCCCTCGCCGACTGGGGAGACGATCCTGGTCGTCGACGATGAGCCGGCCCTGGTCGACCTCACCCGCGCGACCCTCGAGCGCGAAGGATATGCGGTGATCGACGCGGCGACCGGTCTGGAAGCGGTGGCCAAGGTGCGCGACTACCTGCCTGACCTCGTTCTGCTCGATGTGATGATGCCCGAGATGGACGGCTTCGAGGCCTTGCGCGCGATCCGCGAGATGTCGAACGTTCCGGTCATCATGCTGACCGTGCAGGATAACGAGGCGAGCAAGGTACGCGGCCTCGAGCTTGGTGCCGACGACTACGTGGCGAAGACCGCCGGGCGGCGCGAACTGGTCAGTCGCATCCGGGCGGTATTGCGGCGAGCGCGGCTGGCTCAGCCCCCCACACGCTCGGTCGTCAAAGTTGACGATGACCTGACGATCGACTTCGACCGCCGTGAAGTGATCGTCCGCGGGGAGGCTATCCGGCTCCGACCGACCGAGTACAAGCTGCTCTATCACTTGGTCCAGAACGCCGGTCGCCTCCTCACCCACGAGCAACTTCTGACCAAAGTCTGGGGCCGCGAGTACCGCGACGATACCCAATTGCTACGGCTCTACATCACGTACCTGCGTCAGAAGATCGAGCCGGAACCAGCGAGACCCCGGTACATCCTGAACGAGCGCGGGCTTGGCTACCGCTTCGTTGAGTTCTCCCCTAACGACGCATGACCGAGCCTACTGCCGCATCTCCTTCCCCCCCACTGCGAGCGGTCGACCTGATCGTGCAGAAGGCTGCCGGAGAGCGCCTTTCGCGCGAGGCATTACGCTGGCTGGTTCATGGCTACACTGCGGGCACAGTCCCCGACTACCAGATGGCGGCCTTTTTGATGGCGGTCTGCTGGCGCGGGATGACCGAAGAGGAAACCGCCGACCTGACCCAGGTGATGGTCGAAAGCGGTCGCCAACTCGACCTTTCCGACATCGCTCCCGTCGTTGCAGATAAGCACAGCACTGGTGGCGTTGGGGATAAGACCACGCTGGTGCTAGCGCCGCTGGTCGCCGCCCTGGGCGTGCCGGTTGCCAAGATGAGCGGTCGGGGCCTGGGCTTTACCGGCGGCACGCTCGATAAGCTCGAATCGTTCCCCGGGCTGCGGGTGGAGCTGTCGGTGGAGGAGTTCCGTGCCATCCTGCGGCGTTGGGGGATCGTCATCGCTGGCCAGTCTCCCGAACTTGCCCCGGCCGATGGCAAACTCTACGCCCTGCGCGATGTCACCGCCACGGTGGAGAGCATCCCGCTGATTGCCGCCTCGGTGATGAGTAAGAAGCTCGCGGCGGGGGCCACTCACCTGGTGCTGGATGTCAAATGTGGCAGCGGAGCCTTCATGAAGACCCGTGCGGAGGCTGAACGGCTGGCCGCCTTGATGGTTGCGATCGGGCAGCGCGCAGGGCGCACCACGGTCGCCCTGGTTACGGCGATGGACCAGCCGCTGGGCATGACGGTTGGCAACGTTCTGGAGGTTGAGGAAGCGATCGCGACCCTACGCGGCGAGGGCCCCCCTGACCTAGTGGAGCTGGTCATCGAGCTGGCCAGTGCCCTGCTCGCAGCGGCCGGCCTTGCTCCGCGCCCGGAGGCCCGCGAACGCTGCCGGCGGCTGCTCGCGAGCGGCGCAGCCCTGACCAAGCTGGCGGACCTCGTCGCGGCGCAGGGGGGAGATCGGCGAGCAGTCGATGAGCCCGGACGGCTACCGCATGCCCCCCTCGAGCGGCCGCTCCTCGCGCCCCAGGCCGGCTTCATCCAGGCGATCGCTGCCGACCAGGTCGGGCGGGTGGCGATGCAGCTGGGAGCTGGTCGGCAGCGCAAGGGCGACCCGATCGACCACCGGGTGGGCCTGCGCCTCCTCCGCAAGGTAGGGGATGCCGTCCGTGCGGGCGAGCCGATCGCCCTGCTCTCCGCTGCGCGGGAGAGCGATGCTACGGCCCTGTTGCCCTCGCTGCTCGCTGCCTATCGCTTCTCGGAAACGCCGCCCCCGCCCCAGCCGTTAATCCTGAGTACGTACGGGAGCGTAGACTGAGCGGGAGCCACGGCGGGGGGAGGGTCACCCGGGGGGAAGGGAGCACCGCGAGCGGGGACGCCAGGATGGACGCGCTGATTGGGCAGACGCTCGGGCAGTACCAGATCGTTGAACTGATCGGCCGGGGCGGGATGGCGACCGTCTACCGGGGGATCCAGACTGCTCTTGGTCGTTCGGTCGCGATCAAGGTGCTGCCACCACTCCTCGCCGCAGATGAGGCGTTCGTTGCTCGCTTTCGGCGCGAGGCGATGGTCGTGGCTGGGCTTGCCCACCCCAACATCCTGCCGGTCTACGACTTCGGTGCCTTCAACGGCTACCTGACGATCGTGATGATGTACGTCCAGGGCGGCACCCTGCGGGCCCGGCTGGGAGAGCCGATGGCCGTCGGCGCAGCGGTGCGGCTAGTCGCCCAGGTGGCGGACGCGCTCGCCTACGCGCACGAGCGGGGGATTGTCCACCGGGATGTCAAGCCGGCGAACATTTTGCTCGCGCGGGCAGACTGGGCGCTGCTCGCCGACTTTGGGATCGCGCATCTCGCTGACCAGCGCACGCTCACGCTCACCGGCGCCAAGGTTGGCACGCCGGAATATATGAGCCCGGAGCAGGCCGCTGGCGAACCGGTCGATGCCCGGAGTGACCTCTACTCGCTGGGCGTGGTGCTCTACGAACTGCTCAGCGGCCGGGTGCCGTACCGAGCGCCGACCACCCTGGCCACCCTTCACCTTCACCTCCACGCTCCGCTCCCACCGATCACCGCTGCTCGCCCCGACCTTCCCCCTGGCCTGGTGGCGGTGGTGGAGCGGGCGCTGGCGAAATCGCCCGCGGAGCGCTTCGCGAGTGCGGCGGAGTTCCGCGAGGCGCTGGAGGCGACCCTCGAACCCGTGCCCGTCGTGACGCTGGCACCCGCCACGCTGGCACCACCTGCCGCGCCATCCGCCCCAGCCGCTGCTACTCCCCCGCGCTGGCGCTCCCTGCTGCCCCTCGTGCTCGCCGCTGGAGGCGGAGGGGTGACAGCGGTGCTCTGCCTTGCTTTGCTGGCCCTCAGCACGAGCGGGGTGCTCGGCGACCTTCTCCGGGGTAGGGCTGCTCCCGCCACCCCGGTCCTCACCCCATCCGCCGAGGGGACGCCAACACCGCTCAGCGGAGCGCTCTACGTTGCCGATTTCAGCAGTCCCCAGCGCGCAGAGTGGGAATTGGGCGATGGCTCGCAAGCGTTCATCGCGAACGGCCAGTTGATCGTCACCTCGCTGCGGCCTGACAGTGCCTTGCTGGTCTACCCCAGGCGAGCGCCACCGCTGCGCGACTTCGTCCTCGAAGCGGAGCTGACCAAGCTGGAGGGGCCGAACAACTTCGGCTACGGTGTCATCTTCCGGGACGACGGCCAGGGGAACTACTTCTTCTTCTCCGTGACGGGCAACGGCTCCTTCCGGTTGGTCCGGTACCGCGCCGACCGGTCAGTGCCCCTGGTCTACGTCGACTGGACGGTGTCGAACGCGATCCAGCGCGGAGACAATGCGCCCAACCGCTTGCGGGTGCTGGCGGTCGGCACCCAGATTAAGCTGTTCGTCAACGACCGGCCGCTCGCGAGCGCGACCGATGATGACCCTGTGCTGGGGGGAACGGGGGTACTGGTCGGGACGACCGGCTTGCGGGTAGCGGTCTCTTCCTTCCGGCTGCTCATGCCCTGAGCTGGCGAAGGAGAGGATACGGTACACTTCCTCCGATGAGCGAGCAGTCGTGGGCCCTTCCTGGCGCAAGCGGGGGCCAGCCCGCCGGGGTACCGGTGGTGAGTGGCTCCGACGGCCTGTTCGCCACCGCGAAGAGCCCGACCTCACTCAGCTTGGGCGCTGACGAAATGAGCGCAGCGCGGCCGCGGGTGGCGTCGGCCGAACGACGACCTGCCTGGGGTGAGCAGCATGAGTCCACCTGAGCGTGCTCGCGTACACGAGCTCCTACGGGAGGAGTACCGCGCCGTCGCGCGCGACCCACGCACCTTCACCCATCACCTCACTGGCCGAGCCCTGGCAGCAGCGCTCGGCTACCCACCGAGCTGGGTAGCCTCCCTCCCCGAGACAGTGAGTGTCACCTTTGCTGGCACCGGCAACCCTTTCTTCGCGGGGCCGCTTCCACCCGGCTGGCAGGTGGTGGATGTTGGCTGTGGCGGCGGCTTAGATAGCCTGCTGGCCGCCCGGCAGGTGGGTGTAGCCGGTGGGGTGATCGGGGTGGACCTGACCCCCGAGCTCTTGGCGATCGCGGAGGAGGCCAGGGCCGCGCTTGGACTGACCCAGGCGAGCTTTCGCGAAGGGCTGGCGGAAGCGCTACCCCTCCCGAGCGCCTGGGCGGATGCCGTGATCGTCAACGGACTGCTCAACCTGGTGCCCGAGCGGCAGCGGGCAGTGAGTGAGATCGTCCGGGTGCTGCGGCCGGGCGGCTGGCTGCTGGGCGGAGAGCTGGTGGTGACCTGGGCGGTGCCTGCCGACGTCCGCGCTGACCCTGCCTTCTGGTGCACCTGAGTGGCTGGTGCCCTGCCGGAGGCAGGCCTCCTCGCGACGTTGCGGGCCGCTGGCTTCCGCGATGCCACGATCCTCGCCCGCCACGACATCTTCGCCCCCGGTGGCCGCGGGCCGGGTGCCACCCGATACGGCGCTTACGGGGTGAGTTTCCGCGCCCGACGCGCGTGAGCGGCAAGCCGGGGATCAGCGCGCCCTCAGCGGCAGTGCGGAGGAGCCGAGGGGCTGCGTGCTGAACGCGAGGCTGGTCGGAGAGGGCGTCCGCTCGGCAGGCTGGCCTACGGGGACGTGCCAGCGTACTGGTCGTCACTCACCTGTTCCAGCCATTCCACTGCTATCCCATCGCGTGCTTCGTGAATAGCGATGTGGGTCATGGCAGTGGTGGAAGTGGCGCCGTGCCAGTGCTTCTCGTTCGGAGAGAACCAGACGACATCACCGGGCCGCAGTTCGACCTTCGGCCCACCTTCGCTCTGGGCCCAGCCACAGCCGCTGGTGACAATAAGGACCTGCCCGAAGGGATGGGTATGCCAGGCGGTCCGGGCACCTGGCTCGAAGGTCACGCTGGTGATGCGCACCCGGGCCGGGCTCGGCGCCTCGAAGAGGGGGTCAAGGCGGACCTGGCCGGTGAAGTACTCTTCTTGTCCTCGGACAGACGGCTGGGTGCCACTACGACGGATCTCCATGCCTCTCACCCGCTGATGCATTCCGCGCCGGGCGAAACCGCGACGCCCTCGTTCCTGTGAGGTGCCCGGATTTTCCCCAGGAGGCACCCCCTTCGGTAAGCGCGTTGCCGGAGTGATGCCTCATCCCGCTGCGCTCGGCCCTTGCAGCTCCAGTGCGCTGCCCATGTGGGAACGCCTTCGCTACTCCTCGTGCTTGGAGGGCTGGACGGAACATCGGCGCAACCACCGGAAATGATAGCCCACGCTCATCATTCGTGCGGCACCACCGCAATTGCATCGATCTCGACGAGATACTCAGGGTACGCTAGATCCGCAACGAAGGCGAGCGTGATTGCTGGTGGGTTCGGGCGGTCGCCCCACACCTCCAGGAACGCTTCGAACCCGTGCTGGGCTGGCTACCCCTGGACGACATAGACATTCCAGCGAACGACGTGCTCCAACTTCGCCCCGCCGGCAATCAACGCGAGTTCGAGGTTCCGGAGGGCCTGCTGGTCTGGGCCTTGAGGTCGCCCTGGCCGACGACCTGTCCCGCGGCGTCCACAGCATTCTGACCACCAACGTAGACCGTCGTCACCTTACCTGTCAGGCTACTGCCGCTCGCTACAACCCGGTTCGGGTGATGGGCCATCAGCAGCGCGTGGTATCGCCGCCGCACCTCGCTCACAGGGGTATTAGGCTGGACATCGAGGATCTCGCAGGCCCGCTGGAGGTCAGGGTCGTTCTCCCGCGAGCGCGCCCCTTCGACATGACCATAGGCGTTCCAGAGGATCGCCCGTACCACTGCCCACGGGACAGCGAGCTTCGCAGCGACGGCGTAGCGGGCAGCGACCTCAGCCGGGCTGAGCACCCCGTCCGCGCTCGCCGCATCGGCAGCGATCCGGAAGAGCAGGGCCCAACCCCCAGGGTTGCACTTCGGAGACGTCCGGGTCGCGGCCGCGCGCCGCCTGGATGCGCTGGACGGCTTCTTCCAGACCGATGGGCCCATCGCTCACGGCCTGCAGGATCCGAGCGCCGGCAGTAAGTTCCACCACGCCCGTCTCACCGTACTCTAGACAACCGCGGCCAGGACCGCTGCAGCAGCATCGAGCACGTGCCGCTGGGTAGGGGTCAGGGCACGCTCGTCGACCATCGGGTCCTGCGGGTCGAGCCGGAGTTCCTCCAAGACGATGAACAGGTCACACGGTGGGGGGCGAGCAAGGGGACGAGGTTCTGGAGCAGGGCGATCGGGGCGAAGATCCCCCAGGGGATGCACCATACCCGATGAGCAAGCACACCAGAAGGTTGCGTAAGGCCCGAACATTTACGCACGGCAGGCACCCGAGGTGGGGGAGCAGTGCCATCGCGAGCGAGGATACCTAGCCCGTATAGAAACCAGGCGCGACTTCGACAAGACGGACACCACAGTGGAGGACGGGAACGACCAACTGACGAGGACGAGGCGGCATGCTCCCCTCTCGCACCGCTGGCAGCTGACGCCCTACAATCCGCGCGAGGATGCCCGTTCAGGACGGCAGCTGCGTGGGCAATGCGCCCCGCGCGCAAGGAGGTGAGCAGCCATGATCCCGCTCGTGCTCCGGAGTGGGTATGCCTTCATCTTCTGGCCGGTCTTTGTGCTGTGGTACGGCGCTGAACTGCTCGGCGCCTTCCTCCAGCGCTCGCGACCGGTCGCACAACGGCGGGACCGCGGCTCCAATGCCGTGCTGATCGGGGGCGTGGTCGCGGGCATCTGGTTGGGCTTCTTCCTCGCCTGGAATGTCCCCGCAGCGACCATCCAGTGGCACCCCACCGTCTGCTTTGCGGGGGGGATCGTGCTGATGCTGGCCGGTATGGCGCTGCGCTGGTACGCCATTCGCCTTCTCGGGCCCTACTTCACCCGCGCGGTCGCCGTCCAGCCGGACCAGCCACTGATCGAGGCGGGGCCCTACCGCTGGATCCGCCACCCCGCCTATACCGGGACCTTGCTCGTCTGCATCGGGGTCGGGCTTGCGCTGACCAACTGGCTCAGCTTGCTGGCCATCCTGGTGCTCGCCGGTCTGGGCCACGGCTATCGCGTGTACGTCGAGGAGGCTGCGCTCTGCGCCACCCTCGGTGCCCGCTACCAGGAGTACCAGCGGCGCACCAAACGATTCATCCCCTTCGTGTTCTAGGGCTGGCACCGTTAGTGGGGAGCGCCCTTAGAGGGCGCCGTGACACTTCTTGTACTTGCGACCACTCCCGCAGGGACAGGGCTCGTTCCGGCCGACTTTTCGCATCGCGACCGCTGCTGGCGCCGCGGCCCCTTCCCCACCGGTCGCGGCTGGGAGCGGCGCCCGGGCGCGCCCATTCGGCCGCGCCACCGACTCGGCATCGGGCTCCCGGTTGGAGCGGATGTTGCGGATCGCTGGCGCCGGGGGCGGCTCGCGCAGAATGTTGACGTGGTAGATCCAGTGGACCGTGTCACGCTCGATGTTCGCCCGCAACTGGTCGTACAGCGCGAACGCTTCTTTCTTGTAGGCCACCAGCGGGTCAGCCTGCCCATAGGCCCGGAGCCCGATCCCCTCGCGCACGGCCTCCATCTGGGTGAGGTGCTGCGTCCAGTTGGTATCGATCGCGCGTAGCAGCACGAGCCGCTCGATCAGGCGCATGGTCTCGGGGCCGACCTCCCGCTCCTTCGCCTCGTAGGCCGCCTCAGCCGCCTCGCGGAGCGCCATGCGCACTTCGTCAACACTCATCAGGGCCAAGCGCTCCGCCATGAGGTCGGGCGGAAGCGGGAAGATCGAGCGGCAGGCGTTCAGCAGCGGCTCGAGGTCAGTATCCTCGTCGACGCGGTCGCCAACATACTGGTCGACTAGCTGGTCGAGCGCACGATGGATCATCTCCTGGATGTTGGCCTTAAGATCGGCGCCGGAGAGGATCTTGTTCCGTTCTCCGTAGATGATCTCGCGCTGCTTGTTCATCACGTCGTCGTACTGAACGACGTGCTTACGGATGTCGAAGTTGTAGCCTTCGACCTTGGTTTGGGCCGTCTCGATCGACTTGCTGACGAGCGGGTGCTCGATCGGGACATCGTCTTCCATCCCCGCCCATTCCATGATCTTCTTGACCCGGTCGCCACCAAAACGGCGCATGATGTCGTCTTCAAGCGAGACAAAGAAGCGCGAGGACCCGGGGTCCCCCTGGCGACCGGAACGGCCACGCAGCTGGTTGTCAATCCGCCGCGCCTCGTGCCGCTCAGTGCCGATGATGTGCAGGCCACCCGCTGCCACCACCTGGTCGCGCTGCTTCTCCCAAACCGCCATCGCCTCGGCGCGGGCTGCTGCCCGCTGCTCCGGCGTCGCAAGGTGCGGCTCAACCCCCTGCTGGCGCAGGATCTGCTCGGTCATCAGGTCGACGTTCCCGCCGAGGATGATGTCGGTGCCTCGCCCTGCCATGTTGGTGGCGATGGTCACCGCCCCGGGCACCCCCGCCTGCGCCACGATCTGGGCTTCCCGCTCGTGGTACTTGGCGTTCAGCACCTGGTGCTCGATCCCACGGCGCTTGAGCAGATTGGAAAGATACTCGCTCTTCTCGATCGAAACGGTCCCCACGAGCACCGGACGCCCCTTCTCGTGCTCGCGGATGATCTCTTCGACCACGGCATCGAACTTCGCCCGCTCCGTCTTGTAGACCAAGTCGGGGTAGTCGACGCGGATCATCGGCTTGTGCGTCGGGATCGGCACCACGTCGAGGTTGTAGATTTTGTGGAACTCCTCTTGCTCCGTGAGGGCGGTACCGGTCATCCCGGCAAGTTTCTGGTACATCCGGAAATAGTTCTGGAACGTGATCGTCGCGAGGGTCACGCTCTCGCGCTGGATCTTGACACCCTCTTTCGCTTCGATCGCCTGGTGCAGCCCATCCGACCAGCGTCGACCAAACATCAGCCGCCCGGTGAATTCATCGACGATAATCACTTCCCCATTACGGACGACGTAATCCCGGTCTCGCTTGTAGAGCACCTTTGCCTTCAGCGCATTCTCGATGTGATGATTGATCTCGAAGTTTGCCGGGTCGTAGAGGTCCTTGATCCGAAGAATCCGCTCGATCTTGGTAATCCCCTGGTCAGTTAGCATCACCGAGCGGGTCTTCTCATCGACCGTGTAATCTTCATCGGCAACCAGGCCAGAAACCGCACGTGCGTAGTAGTAGTACTTCTCGGTTGGGTCTTCAGCCTGCCCAGAGATAATCAGCGGCGTTCGCGCTTCGTCGATCAGGATGTTGTCGACCTCGTCGACGATGGCGTAGTGCAGCTCGCGCTGGACCCGCTGCGAGAGGTCGATCACCATGTTGTCGCGGAGGTAGTCGAAGCCGAACTCGTTATTCGTCCCGTAGGTTATATCAGCGGCGTAGGCCTCCTGGCGGGTGATCGGCTGGAGGAAGCGAAAGCGCGGGTCCCCCTCGCGCCACTCCGGGTTGTAGAGGAAAGACGCTTCGTGCTGAATTGAGGCGACCGATACCC
>JAILZB010000130.1 GCA_023512725.1 Chloroflexota bacterium
TCCTCGAACTTGGGACGGGAACAGTCCTCTGCGGGCTGGTCAAACGGATCGCGCCGGACCTCCCGGCTGAGAACCCGGTCGAAGTGGTGCTGGGAAAGGGGCGCTCGTGAACGGGATGCTCAGTGGGAGGGCTGCTCTCATCACGGGCGGCTCGCGAGGATTGGGGCGCGCCATTGCTCTCGCCTTCGCCCAGGCTGGTGCCCGCGTCGCAATCGGCTACGCGCAGAACCGGCCGGCTGCCGAGGAGACCGCTGCCCTCATCCAGGCCGCTGGAGGAGAGGCGGTCATCGTTCAGGGCGATGTCGCCCAGCCAGCGGAAGCCGAGCGAGTGGTCCAGGAGACGATCGCGGCCTTCGGTCGGCTGGACATCCTGGTCAACAATGCTGGGATCAACCGCGACAACCTCGCCCTCCGGATCAGCGAGCCCGACTGGGACCTGGTGCTCGACACGAACCTGAAAGGGGCGTTCTTCTGTGCCAAAGCTGCTCTCCGCCAGATGCTGCGCCAGCGGAGCGGCCGGATCCTGAATGTGAGCAGCGTCGCGGGGCTGGTCGGCAACGCGGGCCAGGCCAACTACGCAGCGGCGAAGGCGGGGTTGGTCGGTCTCACCAAGGCGCTGGCGCGTGAGGTCGGCTCCCGGGGGATCACCGTCAATGCCATCGCCCCTGGTTTCATCGAGACGGGCATGACCACCCACTTGACCGAAGCCCAGCGTCAGGCAGCGCTCAGCCAGATCCCGCTTGGGCGCTTCGGACGTGGCGAGGAGGTCGCTGCCCTCGCCGTCTTCCTGGCAAGCGATGCCGCCAGCTACCTGACCGGGGCAACGATCCCGGTCGACGGCGGCTTGGCGATGTGAGCGCAGCGAGGACGACGGATGCTCCTGGCGGGCGACATCGGCGGAACGAAGGCCCGGCTGGCCCTAGTCAACCCGGCGACGGGCCCGCGTGAGCCGGTCGCCGAGGAGGAGTTCACCTCGGGCGCCTATCCCGGGATGGAGGCGCTCCTACGCGACTTTCTCCAGCGTCACCCGGCGCGCTTGAGTGCCGCCTGCCTCGCCGTTGCGGGACCGGTGGTGGATGGCGTTGCGACCCTCACGAACCTGCCCTGGGCGGTGCGCGAGCAGGAGCTTGCCGCTGCGCTCCGGCTGCGGCGGGTCCGCCTGGTCAATGACCTGCAGGCGTTGGCGGCAGCAACCCCGCACCTGATGGCGGAGGACCTGGTCACCCTGGCGGTGGGGCAACCGGTGCGCGGGGGAGCGATCGCCGTAATCGCACCGGGCACCGGGCTTGGCGAGGCCTTCCTGACCTGGGACGGCACGCGCTACCACGCCCACCCCTCCGAGGGGGGCCACGCTGATTTTGCACCCACGAACGACCTCCAGGCTGCCCTCCGCGCCTTCCTGGCCCAGGATGGCAGCCACGTCTCCTACGAGCGGGTCTGCTCGGGTCAGGGGATCCCAACCCTCTACGCATTCCTCCGCGCCCGCGGCCTCCCAGAGCCGGCCTGGTTGGCAGCCCGCCTCGCGGCCGCTCCGGACCGCACGGCAGTCATCATCCGGGCGGCCGTGCAGGAAGACCCTCCCCAGATCTGCCGCGAGACAGTGGAGCTGTTCATCGATATCCTGGCTGCCGAGGCGGGCAACCTCGCGCTCAAGGTGCTGGCCACCGGCGGGGTGTTCATCGGTGGGGGCATCCCGCCGCGGTTGCTCGACTGGCTCACGCCGGAGCGCGTGCTCCCGGTCTTCCGCGCCAAAGGGCGCCTGAGCACCCTCATGGCCCAGCTCCCACTCCATGTGATCGTCAACCCACGCGCAGGGCTGCTGGGCGCTGCCTATCTGGAGCTGGCCGGATGACCGGTGGGGTGAGTATGTTCAAGAAGCTGTTTATCGCTAACCGCGGGGAGATCGCCGTACGCATCATTCGGGCCTGCCGCGAACTGGGCATCCGCACCGTGGTCGGCTACTCCGAGGCGGACCGCGAGAGCCTGGCGGTCAAGCTCGCGGATGAGGCGATCTGCATTGGACCCGGGCCGAGCAGCAAGAGCTATCTCCACATCCCGAATCTCATTACGGCCGCGCTGCTCACGGGCTGCGAGGCCGTTCATCCGGGCTACGGCTTTCTCTCCGAAAATCCCTACCTTCCTGAGATCTGCGAGCACTGCGGGCTGGTCTTCGTGGGCCCGCCGGCCGAGGCGCTGCGCGAGATGGGCGACAAGGCGCGGGCCCGCCGGCGGATGAAGACGATCGGAGTGCCGACCGTGCCCGGAACCGACCGGCCACTCCGCAACGTTGCCGAAGCGCGAGAGGTTGCCGACGCGATTGGTTACCCCGTCATCCTGAAGGCGGCCCTTGGCGGAGGCGGCCGCGGCATGCGGGTGGCCACCAGCGATGCCGAACTGGTGCACGTCTATCCGCTGGCAGAAGCCGAGGCCGAAACAGCGTTCTCACGCGGAGACCTCTACCTAGAGAAGCTGATCGAGCGCCCGCGCCACGTCGAGGTCCAAGTGCTTGCCGACCATCACGGCCGCGTGATCGACCTGGGCACCCGCGACTGCTCGACCCAGCGGCGCTACCAGAAAGTGATCGAAGAAGCGCCCGCGCCGGGGCTCGCGCCCGAGGTGGTGCAGGCGATCGCGGCTGATGCCGTTCGGGGGGCGGCTGCGATCGGCTACCGCAATGCGGGCACGGTCGAATTCCTGGTGGACCGTGAGCAGCGCTACTACTTCATCGAGATGAATACGCGCTTACAGGTGGAGCACCCGGTCACCGAAGAGATCACTGGCGTGGACCTGGTCCGCGAGCAGATCCGGATCGCCGCTGGGCTCCCCCTCCAGCCGCCGCGTCGCCCTCCGCTCGGCCATGCCATTGAGTGCCGCGTGACCGCGGAAGACCCCACGCGCGACTTTCGCCCCGTCGTGGGGACGATCACGCGCTATCTTCCCCCGGGCGGTCCCGGGATCCGGGTGGATAGCCATCTCTGGTCAGGCTATAGCGTGCCGCCGTACTATGATTCGTTATTGGCGAAGATCATCGCCCGCGGGGAGACCCGCGAGGAAGCGATCGAGCGGCTTGACCGCGCGCTGACAGAGACCGTGATCGAAGGGATAGTGACGACCATTCCGTTCCTGCGGCAGGTGCTGGCGAGCCGCGCCTTTCGGGAACGGGACCTTCACACCGACGTGGTGCGGACGGTGCTGGCGGAGGTCCAACGGTGAACCCAGATACCCGTGAGGTCGCGGGGGAGGTCCACGTCAGCCCGGTGGTCATCCGCTCGCTGGCAGCGCTGTCGGCAGCGGCGGTGCCCGGGGTCGTGGCGGTTGGCCGCCACCGCGTGCCGTTCCGCCCTCGCCCCTTCGGTGGCCCGCCCCATGATGGAGTGCGGGTACACCTGCAGGAGAAGAACGTGGTCACGGTCGACCTTGACCTGACCGTGGACGGGAGTGCCAATCTCGTCGAGGTGGGGCGGCGGGTCCAGCGCGAGGTTACCGAAGCGATCGAGCAGACCGTTGGCTTTCCGGTACGTGCGGTCAATGTCCGCATCCAAGATGTCGCCTGAGCGTCGTGAGCTGATGGCCCGGCGCCGCCGGGCGCGGGTGGTTGCCTTCGAAGCGCTCTTCGAACACGACGTGGCCGGGCATTCGCCCGAGCAGGCCGTGCGCCGCCGGTTGGAGAGTGTCGCTGCGCTGCCTCCCGGCGAGAGCGACGAGGAGGAAAGCGTGACCCCCGTGCCAGTGGACAGCGAGTATGCCCTGCGGCTCGTCCGCGGGGTGGAGGCTCACCTGCCGGCGATCGATGCCGTGTTGGCCGAAGCCGCGAGCGCCTGGCCGCTCGAGCAGATGGCAAAGGTGGACAAAGCCATTCTGCGGCTTGCAATTTACGAGATCCTCTTTGATAATGGCGTGCCGATCCGCGCCGCAATCAACGAGGCGGTTGAACTGGCAAAGCTCTACGGCGGGGACAGCTCCCCACGCTTTGTCAACGGCGTGCTGGGGACCGTCGCCGCCCAGGCTGGTCGCACGAAGTAAAGGAGGTGGGATGGCCACCATATTCGAGCGCGTCCGCCGGATTACTGTCGAGCAGCTCGGCGTTGACGAAGAGAAGGTCACCCCGAACGCCTCATTCGTCGAAGACCTCAACGCTGACTCGCTCGACCTCGTCGAGCTGATCATGAGCATCGAGGAGGAATTCAAGAAAGACGGCATTGAGATCTCGATCTCGGATGAAGATGCCGAGAAGATCCAGACCGTCCAGGACGCGGTGGACTACCTGCGCGACCTTGGGATCGAAGACGAAGAATAGCCTTCCACTGCCCTCACCAGAAGCCCGCCCTGGTCGCTTCCCCGAGGCGGGTTTTTCTGTGGTCCGCCGCTCTAGAATTCTCTGCCTGAGGGCATGATGATCCTGCTCCGCCGCGCCGACGACAACCCCGAAAAGCGCATGACCATCGTGGAGCACCTGGCGGAGCTCCGCACGCGCATCCTCTGGTCGCTCGCCTCCCTCGTCGTCGGCTGCGTCGTCGCCGCCTTCGTCGAGCCCCAGATCCTGGACCTGCTCAAGCGCCCCCTCGGCGACCTGCTAGCCAGCCAGACCAACCCCGGGCAACCGCAAGTTGTCCTGATCTCGACCGAGCCCACCGAGGCCTTCGGCGTCTACATCAAGGTCATCCTATTGAGCGGCCTCATCCTCTCCTTTCCGATGCACGTCTACCAGCTGGTGATGTTCATCGCTCCGGGGCTGCTCCCCCACGAAAAGCGCTTACTCTTCACCTTTCTCCCCTTTGCAACGATCAGCTTCCTGGCCGGCGTCGTCTTCGGCTATTTCGTTCTCCTGCCGCCAGCGATCAACTTCTTGCTGACTTTCGGCGTCGAGCAGAACATCGCCCAGCCGTATATCCGAGTCTCGAGTTACATCGATCTCGTCGTGCGGCTGCTCCTCTGGATCGGCCTCTCCTTCGAGACGCCCATGTTCATGCTGATCCTGGGTCGGCTCGGCATCCTGCGCTACTCCCAGATCGCCCGCTTCCGCAGGTACGCCATCGTTGGCGCCTGGGTGCTCGCGGCGGTGATCACCCCCACCTTCGACCCCGTCAACCAGACCCTGGTCGCCGTCCCCTTGATGGGGCTGTTCGAAATCGGGGCCCAGTTGGTGCGCCTCTTCGGCCGACGCTAGCCCCGGCAAGATCCTGTCGCCCTGGCTGGCTGCATGATATCCTCAACTGCAGGCGAGGAGGGCGCGCGGTATGGTCTCGAGGCTGCCGGAGTTCCTGGCGCGATTTGGCCCCCACCGGCGAGAGGAGGAGCCAGCACCAGGCGAGCCAGCGCTGCTTGCCCGCTGTCCCCACTGCGGCAGCGACCTGAGCACCGACCGCGCATACCGTCGCTTCCGGGTCTGCTCACACTGCCGCTTTCACTTCCCGCTTCCGGCCCGCGAGCGGGTCGAACTCCTCGCCGACCCGGGCACGTTTCGCGAGACCAATCGCGGCTTGCGGGCTGCCGACCCGCTGGCATTCGCTGACCGCTTGCCCTACCGCGAGCGGCTGGCTGATGCGCGCCGGCGCACGGGGCTGAGCGAAGCGGTGATTACGGGCGTCTGTCGCATCGGGGGGCGACCGCTTGTCCTCGCGGTGCTGGACTTCGACTTCCTCGGCGGCTCGATGGGCTCGGCGACCGGCGAGAAGATCGCCCGTGCCTTCGAGCATGCCACCCGCGAGAAGCTCCCCATCGTGACGATCGCGACCAGCGGCGGTGCGCGGATGCAGGAAGGGATCCTCGCCCTGATGCAGATGGCGAAGACGGTCGCTGCCGCCAAGCGTCACCACAGCGCCGGGCTACCGTACCTGAGCGTGCTCACGCACCCGACCACCGGCGGCATTTATGCCTCCTTCGCCAGCCTGGGGGATGTCACCCTTGCCGAGCCGGGCGCGCTGATCGGGTTCGCGGGGCCACGCGTGATCGAGCAGACGATCGGCCAACAGCTCCCACCCGGGGCGCAACGGCCCGAGTTCCTGCTCGCCCACGGGCAGCTCGACCTGATAGTGGACCGGCTAAAGCTGCGGGGCGTGCTGGCCGAGCTCCTGGCCCTGATGACCTCTCCCTACCGGCTAACCGCGGCTGGGGCGAGTTCCCTCTCTACAGTGGCATCGCGCGCGGAGGAGACCCCCTGGCAGACAGTGCAGCTGGCCCGTCATACCCAGCGTCCGACGACCCTGGACTACATCCAGCGGATGACCAGTGGCTTCATCGAACTGCACGGCGACCGCCTCTCCGGCGATGATCCTGCGATCGTCGGTGGCCTGGCCGAGCTGGCGGGGCAGCCGGTCGTCATCCTGGGCCACGAGCGCGGTCACCCGGGATCAGCGGTCGACCGGCGCGAAGGGCGCGCCCTCCCGGAGGGCTATCGGAAGGCGCGGCGGCTGATGTTGCTGGCTGCCAAGCTGCGGCTTCCCCTCGTAACCCTGATCGATACCCCGGGCGCCTACCCGGGCCTGGAGGCCGAAGAACGCGGCCTGGCGCACGCGCTGGCCCTCTGCCTGGCTACCATGGTCGAGCTCCCTACCCCGATCGTCTCTGTGGTCATCGGCGAAGGAGGCAGCGGGGGCGCCCTCGCCCTTGGAGTGGCTGACCGCGTCCTGATGCAGGAGCACGCGATCTACTCGGTGATCGCCCCGGAAGGCGCCGCAGCCATCCTCTACCACGATGCCTCGCGGGCCGAGGAGCTGGCAGGCGCCTTGCGGCTGACCGCGCGCGATTGCAAAGCGCTCGGCGTGGTCGACGCCCTCGTGGCCGAGCCGGCTGGCGGGGCCCACACCGACCCCGAGGCTGCCGCCCACTTAGTGAAGACAGCGGTAGTCCACGAGCTGGTTGCCCTGCAGCGCCACCCCATCGAGAAGCTGCTGGCCTGGCGCTACAAGAAGTTCCGCGCGATGGGGGAGACCGCCGCACCCGTTCCGCTCCTCGACCACGGACCCTGGCGCGAACTGCGCGGCGCCAGCGCCTGAGCCAGCGCGCGGGCTGCAGCCGGAGCGCCCCCGCAAAGGAGGGTCGAAGAGACGCGCAGCCAGGCCAGGGCATTCCTCATCCCCAGCCCGGCACCTCTCCGACTGACTACTCTCCATCGGCCTGCCCGCTCATCCTTCGCGCTCGCGGGGGCGCAGCAGTCGCACCGAGCGCTTTCGCTTGCGAAAGCCCCGTCTCCCCTTCCCGCAGCTGAGCGGGCACGTCCCGGCGTGCTACCATAGGCTGGGAGCGGATGGGGCCTGGTGGTCCTCGCGGGCTTCAACCCCGTCGCCCGGCGGTCTGCGCCGTCGGGGGAGGGTTCGACTCCCTCCCGCTCTCGCCCCCACCACTGGTCACTTCCCCTGGGTGAGCCAGGCCAGAAACTGCTGCGCCACCACGCGGCTCCAGCGCCCACCATCCTACTCGTCGGCGATCCCGTCTGAGCAGAGCGCCGGCTCATCCAGTTGCGCCCACCGCCTCAGGCTACGCCGGGCTGGTGGCGATAGTACACCCCGCAACAGAGGTACGGGCGCAGGAACGGAAGGCTTGCCGAGGGTCCCCCGAGCTGCTACAGTAGCTGCCGATGGAGGGTATTCAGAACACAGGCGTGCTGACAGGCGTCCGCGTCCTCGACTTCACCCGCATCATCGCTGGCCCTCACGCCACGCGCATCCTGGCCGACTTCGGCGCCGAGGTGATCAAAGTCGAAGAGCCAGGCGAGGGCGACCACACCCGCAGTGAGGTTCCCTGGGGGCGGAACGTCCGCTTCCTCGGCTACAACTACGGCAAGCGGTCGATCGCGCTGAACCTCAAGCATCCCGCCGGCCGCGCCATCGCGCTCGAGCTGGCCGCGCTCTCGGATGTGGTGGTGGAGAACTTCCGGCCGGGGGTGATGGAGCGCCTTGGGCTCGGCTACCCGGTGCTTGCTGAACGCAATCCCGCCCTGATCTACTGTGCGATCTCCGGCTTCGGGCACCAGAGCCCCGAGGCCAACCGCCCCCTCCACGCCGGGATGGCCCACGCCCTGAGCGGGATCCTGCGGCTCGACGACCAGGAGCCTCGCCAGCTCCCCGCAGCGATTGGCGACCCCATTACGGCGGTCCACGCAGTCGCCGCCATCTGCGCAGCCCTCTACGCGCGCACCCAGACCGGGCGGGGGCAGTTCATCGACCTTGCGCTGCTCGATGTGGTCTTCTCGATGATGGGCCCCCAGGCCGAGTTCCACACCTTCCAGGGGGGAGCCCAACGGCCGACCCCGAACCCCCAGCGCTCGCTCAGCACCGTGCCCAGCGGGCTGTTTCGGGGCCGCGATGGCTGGATCGTGATCGGCGGCGGGGTCGAGCAGCCGCAGTGGTACCGCCTGGCCCACGTCATCGGTCGGCCTGACCTCGCGACCATGCTCCACAGCGAGCGCCGCGCCCGCGCCGCCGAGATCTACCAGCTGATCGACGCCTGGCTGATGAGCATACCGACGGTCGCGGAGGCGGAGCGGATCCTCGTCGAGGCCGGGGTCGTCGCCGGTCGCGTCCGCACCCCCGAGGAGGCCCTCCAGGACCCAAGCCTGCGGCGCCGGGGTATGATCGTCCCCCTGGAGGACCCGCTCACCGGGCCCTTCGAGGCCACCGGCGTGCCCTTCCGCTTCTCGAACGCTGAAGTTGCCATCCGCGGCTTGCCACCTGGCCTGGGCGAGCACACCCGCGAGGTACTTTCCACCCTGCTGGGCTACAGCGATGCCACCATCGACCGTCTCTACGCCGAAGGCGCCATCTTCAGCGAGCCCCGACCCGCTGCCCTGGCGGAGCCTCACCCATGAGTGACTACCGTCACGTGAGCTACGAGCTGCAGGATGGGGTCGCCCTGATCACGCTCCGCCGCCCGGAGGCCCGCAACGCCCTCAACCGGCGCGCCCAGGCTGAGCTGGCTGATTGCTGGATCCGCCTGCGCGAAGAGCGGCATGCGCTTGTGGGCATCATCACCGGCGAAGGAGACCGCGCTTTCTGCAGTGGCGCTGACCTCCGCGAGCGTACCAGCCCGGACGAGCAGGACGACCCCCTGATTGCGCGCTACCGTCCGCTCGGCGAGCCGGCCATCTTCCCCCGCGAGGCGCCCGTCAACAAACCGCTCATCGCCGCCCTCAACGGTGTCGCCCTCGGGATGGGAGCGGTCATCGCGCTGCAGTGCGATCTGCGCGTTGGCTGCCCGGCGGCTGCACTTGGTTACCCCCTCGTGAAGGTCGGGATCTTCCCCC
The DNA here is from genome assembly GCA_023512725.1 of Chloroflexota bacterium. Taxonomy (GTDB): domain Bacteria; phylum Chloroflexota; class Dehalococcoidia; order SpSt-223; family SpSt-223; genus JANWZD01. Next base: position 9,242 of record JAILZB010000130.1, read on the forward strand.
CGCGGATGCACGAACTCTGGATGCTTGGCCCTCCCGGCCTCGCCCTTGAGGCGCTCTACACCGGTGAGCCGATCACCGCCGCCGATGCCTACCGGGTCGGGCTGCTCAACCATCTGGTCGAGCGTGAGCAGCTGCTGCCGAAAGCGTTCGAGATCGCGCGCAAGATCTGCGCCAACGCGCCACTGGTCATCGAAGGGATTAAAGCCACCTGGGAGAACGAGCCACTGTTCAGCCTGGTGCGGGGGACCCGGGTCTACCAGCACCACAGCCGGCGGATCGCCGAATCGGAGGATGCCCGGGAAGGGCCCGCCGCCTTTGCGGCGAAGCGCCCACCCGTCTGGAAAGGCCGATAGGGACTCTCAACCGAGAAGGAGGTGCTTGGTGCCCCGCCCCTCGCGCAGATACCTTCTTGGACTTCTCCTGATGACCGCCACCGCCTGCGCGCCTGCCGCGCTCCCCGCTGCCGTCCCCGGCCCGGAGGGGCGCCCAAACGTCCCCCAAACGCTGGTCTGGGGGACCCCGATCGAGATGCCGTCTCTCCATCCCTTTGTAACCGCGGCTGGCACCCAGCGGCGCTACGACATCTATGACCTGCTGATCGCGCTCGACCCCGAGGGCAAGCCCGGGCCGATGCTCGCCACCTCCTGGAAGCTGCTCGATTCCCGAACCTGGGAGCTAACGCTGCGGGACGACGTCAAGTTCCACGACGGCACCCCGCTGACCGCCGAGGACGTCGCGTTTAGCTACACCATCGCCAAAGACCCCACCCGTAAGTACTCGATCACGACTCGGGCCAAGGTGCTCGACCGGGTCGACGTGGTGGACCGGACGACCGTCCGGGTCAAGACGCTCGACCCCGACCCGATCTTCCTGCGGCGAGCTGCCCTCATTACCATTCTTCCCAAGCACTACCTGGAGCGAGTTGGCGACGACCAGTTCGGCCAGAAGCCGATCGGGAGTGGCCCCTTCAAGGTTCGCGAGTACGTCGTCAACAGCCACCTGATCCTCGATGCCAACCTTGAACACTCCTTCCGCAAGCCGACCCTCGCCCAGGTCACCATCCGCTTCATGCCGGATGCCGCTGCCCGCGTCGCTGGCTTGCGCACGGGGGACCTCGATTTCACCGATAGCTTCCCTATCGATGCCCTCCCCCAGGTCCAAGCGATAGGCCTCAAAACGGTGAGCATCGACTCTGGCACCTCACGGGGCTTCTGGGTCGATACCGTCATCAACGACCAGCCAACGCCCTACGTCACGCGCGATAAACG
>JAILZB010000131.1 GCA_023512725.1 Chloroflexota bacterium
GAGCTGGCGAGCGTGGCGGCGGCGCTAAGCATGAGGCGGGCTGGCATGACCTCCTCCTTTGCCTGCCGCTTCCGTTACCCGGCAAACCGCCGCTATTGTGGCAGGCCAGCGGCCGATCGGGAAAGTTTTTCTGCTTTTCCCAGCCGTCTCGGCCGGCGGCACTGGCGCTCCCTCACAGCTATCTGACCGGCTCCTCCGCGGGGTGAGAACAGAGAGGTGCCCCGCGTGGAGCGATACAGCCGCTCAGCCGACGCTGGCGAGGCGGGCAGGCTTGTGCTTCGGACAGTCGAGGTGGATCTCGCTCTCGCTGAGCGGCTGGCGGAAGTAGTGGCAGAAGTGGGGTCGGCTTGAGGCCGGGTCGGCCTGGGGGCGGAAGTAGCAGCAGCCGGGGCAAGGAGCGCTCAGCTGGAAGATCCCCTCGGCAGCCAAGTGGGCACTGATCGATTCCAGAGCCTGGGCCACACGCTCTTGCTCGCTGGCGGGCAGGCTGGCCAGTGCACGCTCGAGGGCAGGGTTGTCGGCCTCAAGCTGGCAGAACAGCTCCTTGCCCTGGGCAGTGAGCGTGAGCAGGGTAACGCGACGGTCGTCGGGCTTGGTGCGCCGTTCGAGCAGGCCGCGGCGGCCGAGGCCGTCGACGATCCCAACCGCCGTGGCGTGGGAGGAGCCGAGCTCACGGGCAAGATGGCCAACGGTCGCGAGATTTGGGCGGGTGCGGCCGCAAAACAGGATGGCCTGCGCCTGGACGGGCGTCAGGGAGGCGAGATGGCCATTGCGAAGGGCTAGCCGCCGGAAGGCAGGTGCCAGGCGAGTGAGCGCACGGCGGAGGCGAAGCGTTGCAGCAGTCATGGGCTCCTCAAACCTTCGGCTCAAGCTGAGGTTCAGTATAGCTGGCATCCTGCTCCTTGAGCCAGCGCCTGGGAGGGCCGGGGCGGGCGTGGTACAATCCTGCAAAGCTGCGTTTCCCGGCGGGCTGATCCTCTCCGCCGGATGGATGTTGGAAGGTCGAGCGATGGACATTCGTCATCTGCTACGGGTTGAGCCGAAGGAGCTCCCGGACTTTCGGCCAGGGGATACCGTGCGCGTGAGTGTGAAGGTGGTGGAAGGGAACCGCGAGCGGGTCCAGGTCTTCGAGGGTGTGGTGATCCGGCGTCGCCGCGGCGGCCCGGGCGATGCCACCTTTACGGTCCGCCGGATTGCTTCTCACAACATTGGCGTCGAGCGGACATTCCTCCTCCACTCCCCGCGGATCGAGAAGATCGAGGTCGTGCGCTATGGCAAGGTCCGCCGCGCGCGGCTGTACTACCTCCGCCAGTTGCGTGGGAAGGCGGCTCGGATCAAGGAGCGGCCACGGCCGTGAAAGCCCTGACTGCCGGGGCTGCTCCCGCTCCGCCGGCTGCGCCCACCGGCAGCGGCGAGCGCAGCTAGCCGAGGATGATGGCGGCCGACCGAGTGGCGGCGTTCGTGGCCGTCGCGGTCGAGGCGCCGCCGGTTTTTCTCCAACTCTTTTCCTACCGGGTGCCACCCGACCTGACGGTCGGGCCAGGGGATGCGGTGGCTGCTCCCTTCGGCTCGCGGCTCGTGCGGGGGATCGTCTTTGCCACCGAAGATCAGCCCGCCGTGCCTGAGACCCGCGAGGTATGGGGACGCCTCGGCGCGACACCGGTCCTGACGAGCCCCCAGCTTACTCTCGCTCGTTGGCTGGCGCACTACTACCGCTGCCCGCCCTTTCTGAGCGCCAGCCTCTGGTTTCCCGACGACTTCCCCACCACCCTCGATCCCCGCTTGAGCGTCCGGGGCGCTCCCCCGCCTGACCTGAGCACCGAAGAACAGGCACTTCTGGCACAGATCGCCGCGACCCCCGGCATCCGTCTCTCGGCCCTAAGCCGCCAATGCCTGGGAAAGGCCATCTTCCCACTCGTCGACCAGCTTCGCGCGCGCGGCTGTCTCCAGATCGAGCTGGTACCGCCCCGAGCGCTCGCCCCGGCCCGTCCGCGCCGCTCCGTCCGTCTCCTCTCCTCCACTGGCGCGCGCACACCAACTGAGCAGGCCATTGTCGCTGCCTTGGGTGCTGGGCCGCAACCGCTCCGCCGGCTTGCGAAGGTAGCGCCAGCAGCCCGTCGCGCCGTGCACCGCCTGGCCGAGCGTGGGGTAGTCGAACTGGGCGACGACCTGGCGGCTTCTGCCCCATTGTGCCCCCCTGCCCCACCACCCCGGCTGACTCCATTCCAGGAGCACGCCTGGCAGCAGCTCCAGCCGCGCCTTGGGAGCGGGCACACGGCGCTGATCTTCGGCGTGACGGGTGCCGGCAAGACAGAACTCTACCTCCGAGCGCTCGCCTTCCTGCGCGAACGGGGGAAGCGCGGGATCGTGCTGGTGCCGGAGATTGCGCTGACTCCGCAGACGGCTGCCCGCTTTGAAGAGCGCTTTCCCGGCCGGGTTGCCGTCTTCCACAGCCGGCTGAGCGCTGCCGAGCGGCGCCAGAGCTGGCAGCGCATCGTGGCGGGGGCGGTCGACGTGGTAGTAGGCTCCCGCTCCGCCCTGTTCGCTCCCCTGCCCGAGCTTGGCCTCGTGGTCCTCGATGAGGAGCATGATGGGAGCTACCAGCAGACTGACCCACCCCGCTACCACGCCCGCACCGTCGCTCGTCAGCTGGCCGAACAGCTCGGGGTCACGGTGCTCCTAGGGAGCGCGACACCCGATGTCACCACCTACTACGCTGCCCGGAGCGGTGAGATCGCGCTGATTACCCTGCCCGAGCGTGTCACCGGTGAGCGGCTGCCGGAGGTCACCGTCGTCGACCTGCGGGCCGAACTGAAGGCGGGCAATCGCAGCATCTTCAGCCGTCTGCTCCGCGAGAAGCTGGCCGCCGTCCTGGCGCGGGGCGAGCAGGCCATTCTCTACCTCAACCACCGGGGGGCGGCCAGCGTGGTGCTCTGCCGCGAGTGCGGAGAGGCGGTCCGCTGCCGCAGTTGCGATACCACCCTGAGCTACCACGCGAGCAGCGAGCGGCTGATCTGCCACCTCTGTAACGCCCGCCGCCGCTTGCCCGAGCGTTGCCCAGCCTGCGCCAGCAGCCGGATCCGTTACCTTGGCCTCGGCACGGAACGGGTGGTGGCCGAGGTGGAACAGCATTTCCCCGGCACCCGCGTCCTCCGCCTGGATAGCGACATCGGTGGGCCGGCCGCCTCTGCCCAAGTGCTGGCGGCCTTCGCTGCGGGCGAAGCTGAGGTCCTCGTTGGGACACAGCTGGTCGCCAAGGGGCTTGACTTGCCGCGGGTCACGCTCGTCGGGGTGGTCAATGCCGATATCGGGCTGTTTCTGCCAGACTTCCGCGCTCCCGAGCGGGTCTTCCAGCAGCTGACCCAGGCAGTCGGTCGGCCGGGCCGGATGGGCGGGGGCGAGGCGATCATCCAGACCTACGCGCCGAACCATTATGTCATTCAAGCGGCCGCCCGCCACGACTACCTCGCCTTCGCCGAGCAGGAACTGGCCCACCGCCGGCAGCAGCGGTACCCCCCCTTTAGCCAGCTTGTGCGGCTGCTGGGAAGCGGCTTCAAGGCGGAGCGGGTGCAGGCCGAAGCGCAGACGCTCCGGGCCCGGTTGGAGGAGGAGCGCCTCGCTCGCGGCGCTGCCCTCGACGTGCTCGGTCCGGCGCCAGCCTACTTTCGCCGGGTGCGGGGGCGCTTTCGCTGGCAGCTGCTGCTCCGTGGTGAGGAGGTGGGCGAGTTCCTCGCTGGGCTTAGCTTGCCCCCCCACTGGCAGGTGGAGGTTGACCCACTTTCGCTGCTCTAGCGCAGGATCAGGCGCCCAAGCACGATCAGGATCAGGGCCCCGATCAGGGCGACGAGAATGCTGCCGATGAAGCCCACCTCACCGCGTACCCCAAGGAGCGAGAACAGAAAGCCGCCGACGACGCCACCCAGGAGCCCAAGGATGAGGCTCCCGAGGCAGCCAGCCCGGTTCCCGGTCAGAGCGCTCGCCAGACCACCTGCGATCAGCCCGACGATTAGCCAGGCGATCAGGCCCCCCGGCTCAAGGACCATGGCATTTTCCTCCCTCTCTTGCTCTGCCTGTCGGCACGGCGGTATCGTCTCGGGGCGCGTGGGTGCCGGGGTCAGGGCCGCGCGGCGTACACTTCCTCCAGCGCAGCGCTCAGCTGCCGCAACTCCTGGGCGCGGTCGGCAACCTCGGCCAAGGCCTGTTCGATCCGCCCGCCGCGGATTTCGCCCGCTGCGCTGATCGTCTGGACCTCGGCGTAGCTCGAACCGAGCTGGGCCAGCATCGCCTCAATTTTAGCTTGCGCTTCGCGGACCATCGCCGCCAGTTGCTCCAGGTTCTCCAGGTGCTCCTGCTCGGCAGGGGAGAGCTGGCCGCGCCGCTGCTCCCCGCGCAGGCGGGCGAGGTCCGCCTGGATGAGGGGGTCGCTCTGGAACCGCTCGATCGTCTGCCCGAGGGCAAGCACCAGCGCCGGAGCGTCGCCGAAGCGGGCGGTGATCAGCTCCAGGCTGGCGCGCAGTTCCGGACGGGTGATAGTAGCCACTGCCCGCCGCAAGGCAGTCTGGTAGGCCTCAGCCCGGCGGACTGCTTCCCGGAGTGCTGGCGTGCGGAGCTGGGTAAGCGCCCGTGGCGGGCGCAGCGCCTCGGCCATGGCGTCCGGGTCGCGGAAGGTAAGCACGACGATCCCCACCACGCCACTGATCCCCAGCAGCAGCCAGGCCAGCACCAGCAGGAGGTTGCCTGGCAGGAGGAGAATGGTCGCCGCGATGCCCAGGCAGGCCAGGAATACCACTGCCGCCGTCTGCCAGCGGCCGAGGGCATACACCAGCACAGCCCGCGCAGTCGGGACACGGGTCGGATCGTCCATCAGAAGGTCTGCGAGAGGAGGCGGTAGAGCTTGCGGATCGTCGCGGGGTCGCTCCGATAGGCCTGCCCGCGCGTCGCTTCGGCAATGGTGCGCAAGACCTCGAACTCTGCCTCCCGGCCGTACGCAACTGTAAAGACTACTACCGGAATGCCGCTGCGGCGCTCCTGCTCGCGCAGGGCAGCAATCAGCCGGCTGGGGTCCCCCCGGCGAGCGACGAGGTCCGCCCGGCTGGCATTCTCCTCTCCGTCGGTCATCACGACCACCACGTTGATCCGGTCCGGCTCGCGCCGGGCAGCAAGTCGTTCTGCCGCCACCGCAATCGCCTCGTACAGGGCAGTGTTCCCCCCGGCGACAAGCCCGGCGATCGCCCGTTCGAGGGTGGCGCGGTTCTGGTCGAGCGAGGCGAGGGGTACCTCCTCCCGGACGGCGGAGGAGAAGGTCACCAACCCCACCCGGTCGCGACCATCGCGGATCTGGGCGATGAAGGACTGGAGCGCTTCCTTGGCACGCGCGAGCCGCTCTCCTTCCATGCTCCCCGAGACGTCAGCAACGAGATAGATGTTGGCTGGGCGCTTGAGCAGCACCCAGGAATCGCGGATCCGCTCTAGGACGCCGGTGGCGGGCAAGACGAGCGACGTAGCGGGCTGCGCCGGGTCGACGCCGTTCTCGCGGCGGAGCGGCGTCGAGGCCTCGTCGAGGGGGAGAGCAAGGTCAGCCGGGCGGTAGCCCTCCCGGAGCACCAGGCGCCCCGTCTCCGGGCGGGCCAGGAAGGCCGTGAACGCGCGGTAGGCCTGGCGCTGCTCGTTGGTCAGCCACGGCCCTTCCAGCAGGGCGAGGGGATGGTCCAGCCAGAGCGTCCCCTCGGCGGGATAAACGGCTACCAGCCGCTCGCCGGTCGTCCGGCGATTGAACTGGATGACGAACTGTTCCTGGACGACGAAGGCATCGAGCGGGCGGCTTGGACTGGTGAGCAGCCGTTCCAACAGCTGGTCCTCGCTCTCGGCGCCGTACTGTTGGACCGAGCGCTGGACCCGCCGGACGAAGTCGATCGTCTCTGGTCGCTCGAGATCGGCCAGGGTCAGGCGGGGTGGGTTGCCGGCGCCAGCGTAGAACTCGGCAGTCACGGCCAAGAGGCCACTGGCGGTGCTCGAGGAAGGATGGCTCCAGCGGAAGCTCGGGTCGCGCAGGGCACGATCCATGACCGTGCTCCAGCCGACCGGTCGCTGGGGATACTGGAACTGGCGGGCGGCGCTCTCCCACATCGCGATGACGATCGGCGAAGTCGCGTAGCGGCGCAGGCTGGCGACCAGGCCCGTACTCGCGGGCTGGCGCGCGCGCCAGGCTCGGTCGATCGGTTCGAGCCAGATGGCAGAATCGGGGGAGATGGCGCTGAACTGCCCCCCAATCGCGACCTCGATCAGCTCGTCGGGGTCCACCCGGGTCGCTTCCACCCGGTACGGGCTGCCGCTGGCGTTGAACTCCGCCACCAGCTGGCGGATGAGCGGTTCTTTCTCGGGCGAAGAGGCCAGCCGGAGCAGGCGACGGTCGTCGCCCCGCTGCTCGGGTGAGGGGAGCCAGATGATGGCCGCCAGCCCACCGCAGACCATCACCAGGTTGCAGGCGAGGACGAGACCGAGGATCCAGCGAATGCTACGCACCGCTACTGCTCGTAGGTGCGAACAAACCAGTTCAGCAGTTCCGTCAGGCCGCTGCGTGAGGCGGGGCGCATCCGCGAGGTGCTCGGTACCTGCTTCCGGACGCCCATGCTCTTCCAGCGTGCGATGAGGCTTCCCTCGCCGTCCAGCGGCACGGTGGTGCTCACCGGGCGGAGGCCGTAGCGCAGGGTATTCCGTTGCTGCTCATCGCTCAGCAGGTAGCGCTTGAACTCGAGGGCGGCGTTCTTCTCCCGCGCGCTCGTCTCTGGTCCCATGTAGATAGCGAAGGGAAAGTCGAACCAGGTGATGGGGTCCGGATAGAGAATGACGAGCGGCTCTTTCCACCGGCGCTGGAGCCCTTCCAGATTGGTCAACAGATAGCTCTCGATCACCTGGCCGGCATCCCCGTTCGAGTAGCCGAACAGCAGCATGTTCTCCACCCCGAAGGGGCTGAAGTCGACCACTGAGTCGAGGGTCTCGCGGAGCCACTGCTGGAACTGGGGGTTCTTGAGGTCGTCCGTGGAGACGCTGGCCTTGGTGTAGTAGGCGCCGGCGGCGGCCACCATCGCTGCCAGGCCAGCCGGGTCGCGCTTCGGGTGGGGAATGACGAGCTTGAAGCGCCCCCACTCGCTGGGGCCCCCGAGCGCTGCCCAGCTGCGAGCGACCGCGGCGTCGTGGATATCCCGCCAGTCGATCTGGCCATCCTGGCCGAAGCGTGCCTGGAGCACCCGGTAGCGGCTCTCGAAAATCGCCCAGACCGCCGGCGAGAGCGCCACGGGTTGGTCGCGGTACTCGCCGCCCGGCAGGAAGACGTCGCGGCCCAGCCGCTCGGTGACAGCCGCGTTCGCTTGCCCGACCCAGTCGCGCGTCTCGGCCAGCCAGGCTGTGGGGGTGCGGTCCCAGTCGCCGCGCGCCCAGCGGTTGAGCGCGGTCACCCCGTCCATCGGCACCACCTCGACCGTGACCGGCACTCCCTCGCTCGTTGGCCGGCTAGCGTTGTAGCGACGGGCCGCCTCGCTCAGCCACGGTTCGGCGGGAAGGGCGGCGATGACGCGGACCGTGATGCGCTCCTGGGGGAGCTGCCCCCGCAGAGCGACAACCACCATGGCGCAGGCGATGACCAGCCCCCCGGCGAGGAGCGCAAGCAAGAGACGGGTTGGCGCGCGCACGGCGTTCCTTTCTCGCTCGGTCGCCTAGAGCGTGCGATCCGGGAGCGACGGCCGCGGCGTGAGACCAAGCCGGGCCTCGCGGGCGGCGAGCTGCTGCTCGATCTCGTCGGCGCCCAGCAGCTCGTCGATACGGGCTTCGAGCGTATCGCGTGCCGCTTCTTCCTTGCCCTGCGCGATCTCGAGGTCCTGGCGAGCGCGTTCGAGGAGGGTATCGGTCCGAGTAGTGTCGCCGAGGCCGCGCACGCCTTCCTGAGCCTTCAGTCGGAGTTCGCTGGCCCGCTTCTGTTCCAGGAGCGAGATGAACTCCTGCCGCTTGGCGCGGGCGACTTCGATCTGAGCCTGGAGTTTCGCCTTCGCCTCGGCCAGCTTCTCAGCCTCCCGCTGCGATTGCGCCAGGTTCTCGCGCAGGTCCTCCAGCAGCCCAAGCTTGGTGTTGAGCACCGCCTGCCGGGCGGCTGCCAGGCCACGCTCCCCCTTCTGGAGCAAGCGGTCGACATCACTGTCCAGGCGGGCAACTTCCGCTTCGGTCTCTTCGAGCTGGCGTAGCAGCGTCCGCGTCCGCCCGCGTTCGATCCCTTCGGCCGTCTGGAGCGATTCGTAGGCTTCGGCCATCCGGTTGAGGTACTCGTCGAAGACGGCAACCCGGTTAAGGCTGAGCGCGCGGTCGAGCAGGGCGTTGACGTTTGCCGAAATCAGGAGCGAGACCCGGTCCAGGATCGAAGTGTAGCCTGCCATCCCCTACCTTTCTGCGCCGTGTGGGCGCCTCTCCGCAGAGAACTACGCTTCCTGGAGCGAGCAGGTTCCCACCCCGGCTCAGGGTTGGTCAGGGGAGCGCTCGGGGGTGATGCCCTGGCGCACCGCGTAGGTGGCTGCCTGGACGCGGTCGTTCAGCTGCAACTTCTTGAAGATGGTGCTGAGATAGTTTTTGACCGTCTTCTCGGAGAGATAGAGGGCGGCTGCGATCTCTTTGTTGGAAGCTCCGGTCGAAACCAGGCGGAGGATCTCGGTCTCGCGCTCGGTCAGCTGCTCGAGACGAGCGCCGGGGAGGGAACTCCCTGGGGCGAGGCGCTGAAACTCCTTGAGTAGGTTACCCGCGATCGTCGGGTCGATCAAGGCGGCCCCGTTCGCGACCGCCCGGATCGCAGCTGTCACCTCCGCCGCCCGGGCACTCTTGAGCAGATAGCCGCGCGCACCCGCCCGCACCGCTTCGAAGACGTACTGGTCCTGGCGGTACATGCTCAGGATGATGATCCCCATATCGGGGAACTCTTTCAGAACCTGGCGCGTGGCGGCTACGCCATCGACCACTGGCATGTTGATATCCATGAGGATGACATCCGGCTGCAGTTCGCGAACCCGGTCGAGCACCTCGGCTCCGTCGGCCGCCTCGCCGACGACCTGGATATCGGGCTCAACCCCCAGCAGCTGGCGTAGCCCCTGGCGTACCAGGGTATGGTCGTCGACCAGAAGGACGCGAATCGGGCGATTCTCCGCGTTCATCGGCTGGCCGTCCTCGCCGTATTTGGGTCCTAGTATACCGAACGGTGACCGAGGGAGCAACGAAGCAGCCGTCAGCGGTCAGGCCGCTCCCCCCGCACCACCAGGCGGTGGCTATAGTCGCGTCGCTCACTGAGAAACACCCCACCGCAGGTGATGAGGGTCACCGCTGGCCGCGGGGTCGGGCCATAGATGTCGGCGAGGGGGGCAGCGGCAGGCTCCACCAGCCAGCTCCGCTGCATCCGGAAGGTGCGCACCGCGCCGTCGCTGGCGACGGTCTCGATCAGGTCGTCTGGTCGGAGTTCCTTCAGGCGGAAGAACACCGCCGTGCGCCCTCCCCAGTCGACGTGGCCAGCGAAGATGCTGTTGCCCGGCAGGCCAGGGGGGGCGCTTGCAGCGTACCAGACCACGTAGTCCCCCCGGGTGGGAATAACCAGCTCTCCCTGGTCGTCCAGGCCGACCGCCTTGACCTCGGCATCCACCCCGATGGCGGGGACCCGTAGCCGGACCGGCGGCAGGTACACTGGCTCGACCACGGGCGTCCGCCGCGGCGGGGGAGGAAGCAGTGGCGGTGGGGTCGCGGAAGGGGCAGGGGGACGAGTAGAGAGAGGGGTCGGCGTGGTGCGCCCACCGGGCGCGCTGACCTGACGCGGGCTGCAGCTCGCGAGGAGGAAGCCAGCGAGCGCGCCCAGCAGGGCCCGGCGGGTGGGCCGCTGGGCCGGGGGTGGGTCAGGGGGAGGACGCATCACTCCTGGACCAGGAACGGGACATAGGCCGCGCGGTCGCCCTGGCGGACGCTTACGTACACCCGACCACTGATCGTTGTCGGCAAGAGGACCGAGCCAGTAAATGAGCCCGTGGTCCCCGTCCGCGTGCGCACCAGTTCGACCATGCCTTCCTCGCTAGCAGCCGGCCCGTAGCGGACGATCAGCTCACTGTTCGGCTCCCAGTTCACCCCCGAGAGGGTCACGCGGCTGCCACGCGGGCCAGCGCCGGGCTGCATGGCGATCCGAGGCTGAGAATCGCCCGCGGGCGGTGGGGGAGCGGGGGCCAGGGGGGGTGACGGAGTGGCAATAGGTGGTGCGGACGCCGAAGGGGTGTTGGCAGGAGGGGCGGGAGTGGGCAGTCTCTTATACAAATCTCCTAGCCAACGAGACTAAGTCGAATATGCTAAACCCTGTTGTCGCACTAAAAAAAAA